>NZ_JBFAPE010000015.1:0-150221 GCF_040675615.1 Streptomyces sp. NPDC049585
CGGTCCGGGAGTAACGGCTCGATCCGCGCCCACTGCGTGTCAGTCAACGGCACACCCGGACCAACGACCGGCTGATCCAAACGAAACTGCCTAGGGCCTACTGCTCGAAGTCGGAGGTTGAGTCGCACCAGACCCAGGAGTCGTCCCACGTGGTCCAGTCCTGGCCGTCCAGGACCGACGCGCCGGCCAGCGCGGCGTCCTCGGGGGTGGCGTAGTAGCTCACCTGGTGATCGCTTTCGTTGGTCAGATGTGGCCTACTTCCCGGGCCTTGCGCAGCTTGGTGCGGGCCCGCTTGAGGGTCACGTTCACGGTGTTGTGGGTCTTGCCGAGCATCTGGGCGGTGGCGTGCAGGTCGGGGGCGCCCTTGGCGGTGGCCTCGTTGTAGATGTAGGCGGTGCCGTAGGCGACGGAGACGACTTCCCGTTCGGCGGGGGACAGCAGGTCGGCGACGCGGCCGGCGATCACGTGGCCGACGGCTATGGAACGCTCGCGCAGCTCGCGGTCGGCTGCGTGGTCCACCAGGGCCCCGACCTCGCGCCAGGTGGCACCCCTGCCCTGGGCCGGCGGTTGTCCGGCGTGGATGCGCTCGCGCCGCTTGGCCCCGACCTGCACGCCCTTGCCGGTGGTCGCCACGCCCTTGCAGCGAACGGCGTCGCGCGAGAGGTCGAGCGGGTGGCAGAGGTGATCGGGGAGCTGCCCTTGGTCTTCGGCCCAGCGGTCGCCGCTGGTATACGCGGAGGACGGCGCGGGCAGGGCGGCCACCCCAGCGGCGGTCGCGGAGCTTCCTTCGATCGGTTCGGGCCCTTCGAAGGCGCTGCGGACCAGCGCGGCGAGCTGGGGTGACAGCCTGCGCTCCGGGTCTTCGAGGGTGATGACGATGCGTACGGCCTCGTCGAAGTTGCCACCGCTCTGCCGCAGGGCGGCGGCGAAGGTGGCCCTTGCGACGTCACCGATCCCGGGGACCGTCCAGCGCAGGGCGGCGCGGTGCACGTCGAGCTTCGCCCGCTGGAACGCGTAGGTGGTGAAAGCGGCGGCGTTGTCAGCGTCGACGTCCCAGTCCTGGAGGGCACGCCAGAAGGCCAGCCGCGCCTCCTGCATGAGGTCGTCGCGCATCTGGGTGCCGCCGACTGTGCGGGTTGCCCGGTCGGCGGCGATCTTCACGGCGGCGCCCTCCAGGGCGTCCAGGATGTGCTCGGCTGCAGTGGCGTCGCCGTTCTGGGCGGCGGTGATCTGCTCGGCCGTGATGGTGGTGCGCAAGGGGTGGTGCTCCTTGTTCGGTTCTCCGCCGGGCTTGAGTTCGGGTTAGGTACAAACCCGGAGAAAGCGCCCGGCGAAGGGCCGAAAAAGGGCATGGCAAAGCCCCCGGACGGCGGGTAGGCCGGGCGGGGGCGTGACTGGTTACAAAGGGGCCCCTGTGCCGTGATCAGCGCAGGGGTGCGAGAGAGCGGTCCTGCGTGTTAGCCGCGGGGCGTGGCGAGGGTGAGGAGACGGGCGAAGACGCCGTCTGCGCGGCAGCGCTGTGCGGCCGCGACGCGGGCTGCCCGGAAGAAGGCGCGGTACGACCATGCCCGAGCAAGGTGCAGGGCAGGGAACGCGAGGATCAGCCGCACGATCACGCTCGTGCGCAGGCCGGTGAGCCAGTGCAACGCCAGGCAGCGCAGGCGCTCGATCAGCGTCCGGATGAATATCTCGGGGGCCGCCCTTCGGCCGGCGAGACAGCTCTGGCAGGATGGCGCGGGTCGAATGTTTGAAAACCGCACGGCCCTGCCCTCTCTTGCTAGTTACTCATCGGTGTGCAATTCGCACCGCAGTACTTAAACACGGGCTAAACGCCGATTGGCCGTGCCGTGACCCAAATCCTCCGCCGGCACGAGACTGGGGCGGGCACCCCCTCCATTCGGTGGGCGAGGGCATGATCGTCGTAATGTCGGCGTGACCTGGACGAGACGGTCCGTGACCTGATCTCGGGTGGAATCCGCCCCCGTCCTGCCCGTCCGGACGCCCGGGTCAGCCCAGCACCTGGGCCCGCAGGTCTGCGGTGCGGGAGAGATAGGCGGCGGCTCGTTCCAGGACGGCCGGGTCGTCGGCGAGGAGGCCGAGCGCGGCGTTGCACGTGGAGTGCAGGAGGCCGCGGGGCAGGCCGGAGACGTGGTCGTGGTCGACAACGAGCCGGCCGCCGGCTGCTGGCCTTTCCCCGCAGACCGGGCAGCGCCAACCCTGGGCGATCCCCATCGCGCGGTAGTCGGCTCCGGTGATGCCGTAGGCCCGCCATAGCCGGCGCTCCCGCTCGCGCGAGGGGTCGTGGTCGCGCTTCCGGCGAGCGGCCGAACACGCCCGGCAGCGGGATGTCCGGCCGTCGCCGCTGCTGCGGTGCCGGGGGAAGCGGGCCAGCGGCAGCAGGTCGCCGCAGTCGCGGCAGGGCTTGACGCTCACCCGTCCCTCCCTTCTCAGTAGTCGCCGCCCTTGAGGCTGCCCCATGATCTTTTGCCGAAGTCCGCGCTCGCGGTGATCGGGACGCCGTACAGGTCGAAGTTCATGGCCTTCTCGATGCCGCGCGCGATCTCCTCGGCGTCCTCGGCCGGCGCGGAGACAAGCACCTCGTCGTGCACCGGCAACCGCAGGTACTCCAGGAGGCCGGCATCCTGCATGTCGCACAGTGCCTGTCCCAAGCAGTCCCGGGCAGCCGACTGGACCTGGTAGTTCACGACGGCGTACGTGCGATCGCGGTCGAGCGGGAGCCGGCGGCCGGTCACCGTCGTGGTGATCATGCCGTTGGCCATGGCCTCGCGCTGCCAGACGTTCGAGGCCCGCTTGATCTCGGGGAAGACGCGGTCGTAGGTGCGCATGGCCGAGCGGACCGCGTCCTCGTCGGCCCCGGTCATGCGGGCGACGCCGGTAGCGCCGCCGCCGAAGATCTTGCCGAAGCCGATGCCCTTGCACAGCGCCCGCAGCCGGCCGTCCGGGTCGGGGGCGTCGCCGTAGACCAGGGAGCGGGTGTAGCTGTGCAGGTCCTCGCCGGCGAGGATGGCGGCCTTCATACGCCGGACGTCCGCCAGCGCCGCCATCACCCGCATCTCGACGGCGTCGAAATCGCAGGAGATCATCAGGTGGCCCTCGTCGGCGAGGATGGCGCGGCGGATCATCACGTCCCGGCCGGGCAGCGTCTGCAACGCCGGCCGGGTGATCGACATCCGGCCCGTGCGCGCGGCCAGGGAGTGGATGAAGGGGTGCACCCGCCCACCGGCGTCCAGCGTGTGCAGGAACGTATCGGCATAGGCCGACTTCCATTTGCCGGCCCTCTTGCTACGGACGACCGCGTCGGCCAAGGGATTCGGCACCCGGGCACCGACGCGTTCCCAGGAGGGGTTGAGGTCGGCCAGGGCCAGCAGGACGGCCTTGTCGACGCGCAGCGCGCCGCCGGCGGTGCGCTCGGTCAGCGTCTCGCCCATGCCGAGAAGGGCGTCGGCCACCTGCTTGGGCGAGTTGATCGACTCGACGCCGTAGCGGCGGGCCTTGTGCTCGAACTCCTCGGCCTGGGCGTGCAGCCGCTCGGACAGGTCCTTGGTGTACTCGACGTCGCACAGCAGGCCCGTGCGCTGCATGTGGGCGCAGATGAAGGCGATGCGGTGTTCGTACTCCAACAGTGCCGGCCGGATGCCGAGCCGGGCGTGGGCCCCGCCCATCGCGTCCAGGAGCCGGGCGGTGAGCAGGACGTCGAGTCCTGCGTACGTTTCGTAGGTTGGGTGGTCCAGCGGGATGCCGGCGAAGCCCGCGGCCTTCGTCAGGCCGAGGGACCGGAAGACGCGGGTTAGGTCCTCTTGGGTGTCGGGGGCGGCCGGGTCGATGTAGTGGGCGGAGAGCTGCTTGAGGCCGGTCCCCACCCCGCCTTCCTGGGCCTGGCGGGGGTCCACGAGGGTGGCCATGATCTTGGTGTCGATGGTGCGCGGGTAGAGCTGCTCCAGCGGCACCGACAGGTACCGGTCCGCCACCAGCCAGTCGAAGGCGGCGTGGTGGATGACCACCTTCGGCAGGTCGAGAAGGGCTCGGCGCGCGGCCTCGGCGAAGAGCCGGCCGCGTTCGACCGGCAGCACCCACGCGGTGCGTTGGTCGCCGAACTGCGCGAGCCGCAGCCGGTAGTCGGTGCTGTAGACGTCCAGGCCGGTGGTCTCGGTGTCGAAGGCGACGGGGCGGCCGGCCGTGATGTGGCCGGCCACCCAGTCCGTGAAGGCCCGCACGTCCCGGGCATCCTCCACCACGTGGATGTCGACCGGCTCACCGGCGATGAGGTACCCGTGCGTGCGCAAGCGTTCTTCCTTTAGTGATCGCCCCCGAAAATGCCGGGGCCCCGCCGGGCGGGTTGTGAAAGGTCCAGCAGGTTGCGGAATCCGCGCGAGCCGTCGGAGCGCTGTCCTTCGGCCACGCCGGGGAAGGTCCGCACGGCGTCGTAGAACTTGTTGCGGCTCATGGGGTGCTTGATCCCGCACTCCTCGACCCAGGTGCGGTATCGCTCCCAGGTGTCCGGCCGGCGCGTGAAGGCGCCCGGCTCGATGGCGAATTCCTCGCCGATGAAGCCGGCCAAAGGGTGGGAGGCGTCCCGGTAGTGCGCGGTGCGCTTCTCCACGACGGGTGGGAAGTCGAGTCCCTGGCCGGCGGCGTGCTTGGCGAACCAGCGCACCGCGCCAGCCACCGCCCACGCGGCGATCCCTTCGCGTTCGCGGCGCAAGGCGGTCGACAGGTGCCGGTCCTCCCGGCCGCGGAAGTCCTGTTCCCACGGAATGACGCGGACGCGCTGCCACAAGGCGGCGTCGGTGGCGTCCACGTCCGGGCAGTAGTTGGTGTCCACCTGCACCAGGCAGGCCGGCCGGAAGGTGATGTCGTGGCGGGCGTAGACGCCGCGCGCGCTGATCGTCTGGTCACCGGTTATGGCCTTCATCAGGGCCTGGTCGAGCTGCATCGCAGCCGGCCACTCCGAACTGATCACCAGCCGCTTCCCGCGCAGGCCCACGATGTCCGCGCGCGGACCGCCCGACTCCCGCCGACGCTGGAACAAGGAGGCGTCCACGCGGTGTGCGGCCGCGCCGAACACGTCCTCGATCGTGCCCGTAAACGTCGTCTTACCGTTGGTCGTGGGACCGACGTGCATCACAAAGCACCGCTCGACCGACAGCCCGGAAAGGCCGTAGCCGACGAGTTCTTGCAGAAAGGCCGGCATGACGTCGTTGTCCGGATGGCATTCGCGCAGGAACCGTTCCCAGCGGGGCGCGGACGCCTCGGGGTCGAAGTCCACGTCCACGAAGAACGTGTTCATGTGCTCCGGCCGGTGCTCGCTCAAAGCGCCCGTGGAAAGGTCGACCATGCCGTTGCGGAAAGCGAGTTGGCGGGGGTTGGCGTCGAACTGGTCGACGCTCGCGTAGACGCCGGGTATGGAGGACAGCATGTCCACCATGCCGCGCACCCGCTGTGCGCTCTGGGAAAGGCTGACCCACTTCGCCAGGGCGTCCGGGTTGGCGTGCCCGGCTTCCTGAGCCATCTCCGCGACGACGGCCCGCACGTCGGCGTACAGGGCTTCCTCGGGCACCTGGGCCCATTTGCGGCCCTGCCATTTGAAAACGCCGGCTCCGGGAATCATGCGGACGTTGCCGCCGAGCTTGCGGTAAAGCCGCTCGGCGTTGCCGAGGTCGGTCAGGGGAAGCGGCCCCGGCCTCTCGTCGCCGGCCGGTGCGCCGGCGGCCGGTGCGGGCTCGGTGGCCTTGACCGGCTGCGCGGCCCGGACGGCCCGGTGCAGCCGGCCGGCGAACTCCACCGGGTCCGTCTCGCGCCACTCGGTCAGGTCCAGGCCGGCCGGGATGCCGTCAAGGCGGCGCACCGGGACGCCGGCGCGCAGCAGTGCGCGCGCCAGGTCGTCGGTGAAGGCGTCGCCGGCCCGGTCGCGGTCGCCGGCCAGGACCACGTCCCGGTCGCGCAGGCCCGCCGCCAGCTCGGCCACCAGCAGCTCGTTGCGGGACAGGCCCGCCCCGCGCACGGCCACCGAGTCGTAGCCGGCCGCTGCGGCGGTCAGAGCGTCCGAGGGCCCCTCAGTGATGATGACGGTCTCGAAGCCGGCCCCGCCCCTGAAGACGCCGTACTTGGCCCAGGTGCCGCCGGCGTTGGCGAGGGAGACCCAGCGAGCCGGGCAGCGGCCGGAGACGTCCCGGCCCTGGGCGCCGCGCGCGACGCCGTCGAAGCCGATCAGAGGGACGACCAGGCGGGGGAAGCGGGCGAAGGTATCGGAGACGAACTCCGGGTACTCCCCGGCCGGCTGCCACTCGCCCAGCTCCAGGGTCTGGGCCTGCTGGGCGGTGAGCCCGAACCGCTCGGCCACGTAGTCGTAGACCGCATCCCCGGCGGCCATCATCCGCTCGTCCAACCACACCCGCAGCGCGGCGACCTGCGCCGGCCCGACCGGCGACGGGCGCTGTGCCGCAACGGTCAGGCCCTCGCCGTCGGCGTCGAAGAGGTCGGAGAACGTCAGGCCGGCCGCCTTCAGCACGTCGGCCGTCTTGCAGGCCGCCCGGCACACCAGGCGCACCTTGCGGTCCTCGCCGCGCCAGATGCGCAGCGAGGGGTGGTGGTCGTCGTGGCCGGCGCACCGGGCCAGATAGCCGCCGTCCGCGTGCTCCGAGACGTCCTCGAAGCGTGCCAGGATCGAACGGAACTCCACTTGCTTTCTCTCTCCTCAGTCGTCGGGGGTATCGACCCCCAGGAGCCGGGCCCGGACCCGGCGGAAGGTGCGTACGTCCATCACGGCGTAGCCGTCGCCCACGCCCTTGCGCGGGCGCTTGATCAGCGCCACCCCGAACGGGATGCCGGCGTTGCGTGCCTCGCGGTTGGCCTGTTCGACGAAGCCGGCGAGGTCGTACGCCTTGACGGCCTTGGCCTCGCCGGTGAATGGGTAGGCGTCCAGGTCGCCGATGTCGTGGACGCCCGTCTGCGCGTTGCGGCGTACCTTGGCGTGCCGGTCGGTCAGTCCCTCGTTGAGGTAGTCGCGCAGGGCCGATTCCCAGGCCGTGCCTTTGGCTTTGTGCATGTTGGCCACTACTGGACGTGCCGCCAGCTCGTGCCGTCCACGATGTGGCGGGTGGCCCGCTCGGAGATGCCGAAGGCGTGGCCAAGAGTGGCCAGGTGCGCGCCGGCCGCAGCGGCGGACCGGATCGCGCGGACCTTGTCCTCGTTCAGCTTGGCCGAGCTGTTGCCCGTGCCGGAGGACGGGTGAAGGTCGGGCACGAGGGTGTCCTGGCGGAACGGCCATCGCATGATCTCCTCGGCGCTCAGCGGGCGGCGGCCGTGGAGGATGGTGCTGGTCAACCTGTCGATCTCCATGGGTTGTAGGTGGTCGCGGGCCCGCCGCGGTGATCCCTCGGCCCGGCAGGCCCGCAGGGTCACGTCCGGGTGCTAGAACGGGGCCTCGGCCGGCTGCGCGGCCTTGTGGACGTCGATGACGGGCTTGCGGTACCGGACGTCGATGCCGCTCTTGGTCTGGAACTCCACGAGCTCCAGGCGCAGCGTGCACAGCGCGGGGCCGCCGACGGCTTCCAGCTTGTTCTCGACTTCGTGCAGGACCTTGACCAGCTCCCAGGAGCCGGACACGAAACGGAAGCGGCCGAGATCGGGGTGGTCGGCGAGGGAGAACGTCACCTCGACGGAGGGGGCTGGGCCCCGGCCGGTCTTGGCCGCGGCCTTGCGGTCGGCCAGCAGGGCAGGGCAGCCGCACGGGGTGCCCTTGTCCTCCTCGGGGCTCAGGAACTCCACCCCGTCGCACTCGTGGATGGGGCCCTGCCGGCCCCACAGCACCATGCGGGAGCGGATGGCGTGCGGTCCGTCGATGACGACCTTCACGGCGTCCGCTTCGGTGAGGACTTCCAGCCGGTCCTCGGCCGAGGTCTCCCACTCCTCCGGCCGGCCGCCGTACGCCTTGGCCACCGCGCCGGCGACCTCGGGGTCGCCGGTGGTCACGCGCCAGGCGCTCAGCGACTCCGGGCGGTTGCCCGCCATCCGGCCCGACCGGAACCGCCCCACCGTGTCGCTGCTGAATCGCGGCTTCGGTCGGCTCTCGGGGTCGGTCTCGAAAATGCGCAGGCTCAAGTAATTCTCCGTGCTCTGTGTTGCGTTGGTGAACTAGCGAAGAAGGAGCAAGCAGCGGCTCAGCCGGACCGGCGTGCCCTTCTGTCGGAGGGCTTGAGTTCAGGCGGGGTACAGCCCTGCTTCGCTGAACGGCGGATCTCACCCTCAGCCGATGGGCGCGGGTGCCACCCATCGCACCTGCCACGTACATCGCGGCAGGCAGATGGGACCGGCGTGCGCGCCCCGGTGTGCAGGCGCACAGAGACGGTTCTCCTGGCGGAGTACCGGGACGGTACCGCTCCGCATGGCTACCGTCATATTCACGTGATATCGCGCTATTCGAGCGCATACACGCACCCGGAAAGGATGTGGTCGCCGGTGTCGGGGTCACCCATCACTGCCGATGAACGCCTGGAACGACTGAGCGCCACCTTGTCCGGAACGCGAGTCCAGTCCCGTGCGGACCACAGGCTGCGGATGAACCGTCCGGGGAACATCCTGGTCGGGGTGCTGCTGCACGCCGCCGCCCGCCTCGGCGAGGGCCTGCCCCTCACCGACCTCGAACAGCGCCTGATCGACCGCGTGAGCAAGCTCCTGCCCGCGGAGGAACTGCCCGGCTTCGGGAAGGTCTACCGCGAAGCCTGCGCCGGCGGCCCCATCGCCATGCTCCCCGAGGCAATCACCAGCCTGCCCGTGGAGAAGGGCTACAGCCGCGCCGACCTGGACGCCGCTCTGCCCGCGCTTACCCAGGAGATCAACGCCCAGCCCAACGTCCGCATCGTCGACGTCAGCCAGCTCGCCAAGGACGGCCCCGTCGACACCGAGGAGTACACCGCGGCCATGGCCGAGTACGGCCGCGGCATCACCATCCTCACCGCGCCGCCACAGGCCGCGGACCCTCAGGGCCTGCTCAACGTGCGGCTGCGGATGATGAAGTTCCACTGTGTGAGGGAGTCCGGGGAGTGGACCCGGGACGAGATCTACTGGGCGGTGGCGGCGGGCAGCGACACCACCGCGAAGAAGTCCTTCACGACCCGCGAGTACGGGGCCATCTCCACCGGAGACTGGCACACCTTCGACTACGACTACAACGCCAACCAGACGTACGTGTTCGTCGGAACCGTCGACCAGTATCTGACGACCGAGTTCCAGTGCTGGGAAGGCGACGACAGCGGCCCCGGCTTCTACAGCGACCTGCGCGGCGCGCTGAAGGACTTCGCCGAGTGGGCCGCCGACACCTCCGGCAACCTCAACGAAGCCGGCGACAACGAGGCGCAGAAGTCCGCCGGCTGGGCCGCCTGGCTCGCCATCGGCGCGGGCCTGCTCAACGCCATCCTGGGATGGATCACCAACGACGACGACCTGGTGCACGAGCGGTCCATCGGCTTCACCCGCGCCGCTCTGATCCGCCTGCGCGACATCGGAGGGGGCTACTACAACTTCGACGGTGGCGGTGGCGGCCACCACCGCCTCTACCTCGCCACCAACAACCTCACCTGAGCCACTGGCGAGAGGCCGGGGCCCCACAAGCTGGCCAGGGCTCGCTCAGCCCGCAGATCCCCTCGCTGTTCCAGGGGATCCGCGGGCTGGCGCGGATTCAGCGACGGGATCGAAGGTCACCGTGCCGCCCGGCGCTGGGTGCCGGTGACCAGGGTGGAGCGGCCGGACATCACCGGCTTGCCGATGACCACCTTCGAGCGCTCCCGCTCCCAGTCGAAGGTCTCGCGCAGGGCGAGGAAGTGGCCGAAGACCTCGTCGGAGATCTCCACCGGCTTGAGCGCCCACTGGTCGGCGGTCACGTGCAGGACCGCGCCGGCCTCGCACCGGGGCATCGGATGCTTGAGCCCGTCGGCGTCGATGATGTGGTCCGCCCGAGCGTAGGCCGTGAGCTGAAGGGACACATCCGCGTAGGTGTCCTTGGAGGTCTTGTAGTCCAACATCACCGTCTCGCCGTCGATGCGGCAGATGGCGTCGAAGGAGCCGGCGTAGACGTGCCGGTCGCTCCAGGCGACGTCTTCCATCCGCAGGAACTCCGGCTGCGCCCGGTTCAGGAACTCGCAGAAGTGCGCCCGGTACGGTTCGAGATCGGGGTGGACGCGGCGGACGGTCTCCCCCCGCGCCAGGCGCTCGAAGAGGTCGTGGGCGTCGGAGCCGAGGGCGGCGCGCTGCTGGGTGTACCTCCTCGCCGCGCCCTTGAGGTAGTCGACCGCCCCGTCCGCGTCGTTCAGCGCCAGGCCCACCACGGAGCCGAGGTTCTGCACCGCGCACTCGGCCGTCATCTTCGCCCGCCAGAAGGCCAGGAACGGCTTGGGCAAGCACGAGATGATGGAAGTGACTCCGGGGACCTTGATGCCGCTCTCGGGCTCCACATAGAACCGTGATCCGCCTCGCATGATCGTGTTCGCGCCTGCCATCGCACCCTCTCCGCAGCCCCGCCGGCGGCGGGGGTCGTCTCTTGCGGAGGGCTTGAGTTCGGGCGGGGTACAACACCGGCAGCGGCAGCAGAAGAACCGCTGTGCGTACCTTCTTTTTCTATATGCGGGTAGGGAAAGAAGGTACGCACAGCATCTGTTTCGCTGCGCGATGGCATCCGTGCCGCCTGTTCGTCACTGCCGGTATATGGGCGACCCGTCCTGGTCACGGGCGCTGAACGCACAAAGGCCCCCGCCGCCGGCTCGGGTGGCCGGCCACGGGGGCCAGAGAGTTGGACGTCAGCGCGCCCGGTTGATGGACGGCACGCCGTCGCGGTAGCCGGGCACCTCGGCACGCACGCGGGCGTCCGCCGCCCACTGCTCGCGCAGCTCGCGCGGCGTGACCGTCGCCCGCGGGCTCTCGTCCACGGTGTTCAGCACGTTTTCGGCGGGCACGGCCCGCAGGAGCTTGATCAGCAAGTGTCGCATCGGCTTTTCCTGGTCTGTTCGATGGCCGCGTCCACCTGGTGGTGCAGCGCGGCGAGTGTTCCGTTGTTGTTGATCAGCAGCTCTCCGTGGTTCAGGGACAGCCGCTCGGACTCGTGCGCCACGTCTGCGGCCCCGGGCCGGTCGACGGACCACAGGATGAAACCGTGGTCGGCCAGGGCGCGGGCCTCGTTCTCGAAGCGGACGTCCGGCACGACGACGGGACGGATGTCCCCCACCCGGTACGCGGTGCCGGCCTCTTGGAGGAGCACGTCGACCCAGTGGTTGGCATTGATGTGTTGGCGTACGCCTTCGGTGCCGAGACGTTGCAGGAAGCGCCGGGCCTCGGGGTAGCGCTCCTTGACCGTCTCCCAGCCCAGCCGGCGCACCGCCTCGGCCAGGCGCAGGGCGCTGCCGTCTCGCAGTACCGGGGCGATCACGGGGTCTATCCCGAGGGCCATGTCCTTGAGCGGGTCAGCCAGAGCTAGGCGCCGGAAACCGTGTGCGGCGACGAGCCGGGCGGCCACGGTGTCCTTGCCGCTGCGGGCTCGCCCGATGATCCCGATACCTCGCACCCTTCCCCTTCCCTCGACCGTCGCGAGGGTTGAGTTCGGGAGGGGTACAGCTCAGCCGAGTCGGCCGCGCCCTTCGGCCTTCTTCGACACGGCAGGCAAGAGCGCGGTCGGCTCCTCGGCGGGGCGGGCTGCCTGGGCCAGGATGGCCTCGGCTTCCTCGCGGAGCACCGCGCGGTGGTTGGGGGTGACGCGGGCCCGCGCTCCGTGGCCGAGGAACAGCGTCACGGCGGCCACCACGGCACCGACCATGGGTTCGGTGTGCTCGATGCCGGCGAGGGCGGGAACCCACGCTCCCAGCAGGGAGAGGGCGGCCACGACGATGGCGCGCACCATCACGGGGTTGTCTCGGATGTCGTCTCTCATGATCATGTCTTTCCGGTCACGCGGATGGCCTCGGCGACGACCGCGCCGAGGGCGGAGACGCCGGCCAGGGGCGCGGCGTAGCGCCACCGTTCGATGGCCCGTAGCCGTGTCTCGTGGTCGGCGAGTTCGGCGGCCGTGGTGGTCTGGGTCTGGGTCAGGCCGCGGACGTCGTCGCGCAGGCCCACGATCTGGTCGTAGATCTCGCGGGCGGAGATGCTGACGCCGAGGGAGTCGCGTTCGCTCATGCCGCCGTCACCAACTCGGGCACGACGTGCGCCTCCTCGGCGCGAGCGGCGTCCTTCTTCGAGGTCGGCTTGACCGGGCGGAAGGTGATCGAGCCGTCCGCGTTCTTCTCCAGCGTCCACAGCCCCTCGCCCAGCGGATCGGCCGGCGCGGGCTTGGCCTTCTCCGGCGGAGCGGCCGTCTTGGCGGGCGTCGGCTGCGCCGGCTTGGGCGTGGCAGGCTCCTCGGGTCGCGCCGGCTTCGCCTTCGCCGGGGCGGGGGTCAGGAGCTTGCGCAAGGAGGCGGGCCCGGGGATGCCGTCGGCATCCGGGCCGGTGAAGCCGAGAGAGCGCTGGAAGTCGGCGTAGTTGAGCCGGTCGGCCTGCGACCAGCGGGGGCCGGGGCCTTCCGTGTAGTGGCGGCCGAAGCCCTTGTCCACCAGTGCCCTGCCCAGGGCGGTGATGTGCGGCCCGGTCGCCCCGGGGCCGTACTGGCGGCCGTCGATGCTGATCCGGCCGGCCTCCCGCTCCGGCCGGGGAGCGTCCGGAGCGGGCCGGGGCGGGGCGGGTTTGGCGGTGGCCGGAACGGTCAGCTCCTGGCCTTCGGTGATCCGGTCGGGGTGGTCGATGCCCGGGTTCAGGGAGAGCAGGGCGGAGACGGTGGTACCGCACAGGGCGGCGATCACGCTCAAGGTCTGCCCGCGCTTGACGGTCCAGCGGCTGGGGCCGGCCGGGGTGGCGGTGTCGCCGGCGAGGGTGGCGAAGGCGGGGCGTCCGAAGCCGAGGATCATCGAACGGGGACGGGTGCGGTAGTACACACCGTCACCGTTGTTCTGCGAGCCGGCCGCACCGCTGGAGGTGTTGCCCTCCACCGTCTTCACGCTCACGCCCGGCTCGGCGTCGGCAAGGACGATGCCGACGTGATAGGCGACGCCGTCACCGGTGTGGAAGAAGACCAGGTCGCCGGCCCTGGCCGGGGCCTGCGACCCGTGCCACTGGCCGCGGCTCTTGAAGAAGTCGACGTGGGAGGGGCAGTAGGCGAACTTCCCGACCGCCGCCGCGTTGCCGGTCCGTTCGGCGCAGTATGAGACGAACATGTCGCACCAGGGCTGCCAGTTCATCGGGTACCAGCGGCCGAAGGCGGTGTCGTTGTTGCGGCCTTCCTTGTACTTCTGGTCGGCCCACTTCCTCGCCTCGGCGAGGAAGGCGTTACGGGAACCCAGTGCGGGCTCCTCCTTTCGAGCATGCGAAAGGCCCGCCCGGATTCCGCCCGGACGGGCCTTCGGTAAGCAGGGGAATCGGCCGCTGCTAGATGAACCGGGGCGCCTTGTCGACCTGCGCCAGCTCCTCGTCGCTCAGGTCGTCCTCGCCCAGGGCTGTGACGGCCGGCACCCAGAACGAGGCGCTGGAGGTGTCGGTGGCGGGGGTGTTGCCGCGCAGGAAGAAACGGTCCGCGCCGTCGCCCTCGGACCAGCCGGTGCGGCCGGGCCAGCGCCAGAACCACCGCAGGGTGCGGTACTTGATCGTGCCCATGCCGGGGACGTCGTAGGACTGCATGTCTCCGGGGCGGACGACGGCGCAGGCGTATCCGCCGGTGTTGTGGGTGGTCTTGCCGGTGTTCGTCTTCAGCTCGACCTGCCAGTCCTGGGCGGAGAACAGGCGCGCTTCCACTCTTAGGATGGGCTTGTTCATGCCGGAGATCGGGACTTCGGCGAGGTCCACCCAGCCGGGGCCCTGGAAGCGGTGCGCCGAGCCGGGGTAGACGGCGACCGACTGGAACCGGTCGGTGCGTCCGCCGCGCGGGGGTGTGCGTTCCAGGTCGCGCAGCCGGCGTTGGAGGTCGGCGAGCTGGTCGACCAGGCTCGGCTCACGGACCAGTGAAGCTCTGCGCATCAAACAGTTCCTCTTGGCACAGGGACAGCTCGCACCGGTCCGAGCCGTCTGCGTTGACCGCGACGCGTACTTCGGTGAGCACGTACGAGCTGTCGATGCGCATGAATTCGTTGGCTGAGACGAGACGGAGTTTCTGGCCCATATTCGGGTCGAAATGGTGGGGGGTGTAGACGTCGGGATAGGTCACCACGCGCGGGGTGACGATACCTGTGGCCCCGAAGTGCAGGGCGGTGTCCCCATGGAGATCGAGGGTGCTCTGGTGCTTGATCGATCCCATGACGTTGACGACGTCGCGCTGCGGGAAGAGCCGGCGCAGCTGTGAGTTGTCGCGGCGGGACCAGACGCCGGCGGTCTTGTCGCTGCCGCTCGCGCCGATGGTGTAGGCGGTCGTCGCGATGTTCTCGCCGTTGAGGAACAGCTCCTGCACCTCGCACGTGGTGCCGTCCACCAGGTCCGGCAGCGGCGTGCCGGCCGGGTCGGCGGCGGTGCGGGGGGTGCGGTCGACGGTGTTGCGGATGTCGTGACGCAGCTCGGTGCCGTCGTGGGCCCGCCACGCCGCGCTGCGGAAGAAGAACCCGCCGATGTTGTCGGCGAGGTCCTGCATCACGTCCAGGGAGGGCTTGAACTCGTTCTCCAGGAACGACAGCTCGCGCTTTTGGGGCATTGCGGTGATGGCCGCGGTGCTGGTCTGGATGCCCCACTCGGCGCGCAGGGCCATGCGCTTGAGGATGTCGGACTGGAGGTCGCCGCCGGCCTTGGTGGACCATCCGCCGTAGGCGTGGTTGGTCTCGTAGTACGACAGGAAGTCGCGGGCGGCCAGCTCCAGCGTGCGCTCCTCCAGGTCCACGCGCAGGTTCCACACGATGCCGCCCCAGACCATGAAGCCGTCGCGGACGATGCCCAGGACGGTGCGGAACGGCTGGATCGCCGGGTACCGCAGGCGGTCGTCGTCCAGGGCGGCCAGCGGGATGGTCACGGTGGCCTCGGACGGCTTGTCCATGGTGCGTCGCCACCCGACGCTGACGAAGCGGGGCGAGGCCCGGTAGGCGGCGCGCCAGCCCCTCTGGCGGAAGCTGTCGGGGTGCCATCCGGTGCTGCCCGTGCCGCGCGTGAGGTCGAGCGCGGGGTCCCCGTCGGGGACGAATTCGTACAACCGGGCTTCGTAGCCCGATTCGGTGACCGCCAGGGCGGCCCCCTTTCGTGCGGGTGTGCGGGTGGGGTCAGCGCTTCGGATAGGCGACGGCGTGCAGGTAGGTGACCTGGTAGCCGGTGCGCAAGGTGGCCCGGGTCTTGTCTCCCGCGTGCAGGCCGGCCAGGGCACGGACTACGACGGGTGCGCCGGCGGGGGCCTCGAACTGGGTCGCTACGTCGGCCCCGCATCCCTTGGGGGACCGCTCGGGTCGGGAGGGGGCGCGGAAGACGGTGGCCAGCTTGGTCTCCGCCGCCGCGCCGAGCTGGACGCGGATCTCGACGTCCGCCGAGGCCGGAGGCTGGTCGGGGAAGTCGCCCCACCACGAGGCGGTGAGTTCGATCTGGCGGGCGTACGGCGTGGGCTCGAACCGGACCTCGCCGAAAACGGTCCAGCGCAGATGACCGGTGACGGTCAGGCCGGGCTCGGCGAAGTCGCTGCGGAACTGCGCTCCGGGCGTGCCGACCGGCACCCAGGTGGCGGCCACGGTCCGCGCGTACTCGGTACCGGTGGCGGTGTCCAGGTAGAGGGTTCCCGGGGTGGTCATCAGTTCTCCCTCGGGTGGAGCGCGACGCGCAGGTAGGTGTCGTGCGGCCGGTCCGGGCTGATCTTCAGGCGCATGCCGGTGGTGTCCTGTCCGGCCTCGGAGCGGAAGGTGAAGTCCATCGCGTACGTGACGGTGGTGCCGGCCGGGACGGGGTGCATGGTGACGGTGTCGGTGCCGCCGGCACTGGTCCAGGCGGGGGCGCGGAACATCACGGCCAGCTCGTTGCCGCTGCCCTCGCGCACGCGCAGCGAGACCGACTCGGGGGTGTCGCCGGAGAACGCGGCCCAGGCCATGGCCTTGATGACCGCCACCCGGTCGTAGGCGGCCGGCGCGATGGTCACGGAGGTAAGCGGCGTCCACCGGCCCTCGTCCGCACCGGTGAGCGTGACGGCGTCAGGGAACGCCTGCGCGTAGGTCATGCCCCGGCCGGCGCGCCGCCAGGTGCCCGTCCGGTCGGCCCAGTACCGGTCGCCGGTACGGGCGTCGGTGTACCGGGTTCCTGGTGTGGCTATGTCGTGCTCCCTTGGTCGGGGTAGGCGGTGGCCCGCAGGAAGGTGCCCGGTTCGGCGTCCTCCGCCTTCACGGTGCACACGCCGGTGCTGCGGGGCTCGATGCCGTTGCAGTGCCCGACCAGGCGGTAGGTCGCCGACGCGCCGGCCGGTAGCCGGTCGTAGGTCGAGACGTCCGCTCCCCCGCCGTCCGGCCAGCACGGTTCGCGGGTGGCCTCGCCGACCCGGCCGGTCAGGACCTGGCCGTCGGCGAGGCGGACGTCCCGCGTGATCGTCGTGGTGGTGCTGTTGACCCGCGTGGTCCTGCCGGCTCCCTCGGAGTGCCAGGCGACGGCGGCGTCCACCGACACGATCCGCGGGTAGGGCGCGGCCGGGATGACGAGCGCGCCCAGCTCGACCTCCGGGGAGGCGTTGCCGGCGTACCCCATCCGGAAGGCGTAGCGGTTGTTGTCGATCCGGGCCTGCGCGCTGAACAGGCGGCGCTCCGCCGGCTGCCAGGTGCCGTCGCGCAACGCGGTGTAGAGGGTGCCGGCACGGGTGTCGACGTAGGTGGTGCCGGGGGTGATCGGGTCAGGCATTGCCGGTGCTCCCGGTGGTGGCCGGCGCGGCGGTGTACCCCGGGGGCGGGCCGTCGCCGGCCATGACGAGATCGGCGGAGCCGACCTTGAACGTCTTGCCGGCGTTCCCGGACTCGGCGACCCACAGGGCCCCGTCCTTGGCGTACAGGACCGCGCCGTCCTGCGGGCGGTCGGGGGCGGCGGCGCAGGAGCCGAGGGCGATGGTGCCGGCCGGGGTGACCTTGAACCGCTCGGTGGTGATGTTCTGCTTGACCACCAGGTCGCCGCCGACCGTCGCTCCGGTGTTGGCCTCGACCGTGCCGGTCTCGCCCTTGGCGCCCTTGAGGTTGCCCAGGAATGCCCAGTCGCCGCCGTTCTTGTTGAACAGGCCCATGGTCGTGGTGTTGATCCACTGGTCACCGTTCAGGCCCTCGGCCTTGGCCGGGTCCACCGTGGCGGCGTGGAACTTGTTGCCGTCGCGGTGCCACCCCTCCTCGGTGCGCACGAAGCGGTTGCCGGAGGAGAAGTTGGTGTACTGGGTGCCGAGGCGGAAGCGCGCCAGCTCGGCCGGCGCGGGGTCCTCGCCGCGCGCCGGCCCGGTGCGGGTGACCAGGTATTGCCCCCAGCCGTAGGCATAGCGCTGGTCGTAGTCCGGGGGCAGGTTGAGGGTGCCGTCCGGGTAGCGGGCGAACTTCGCGACGACCAGGTGCCGCCCCTCATCCGTGGCCGGCGGGTCGGGTACGACCTGGGGCACCAGGGCGTTTCGCCAGTCGCCCCGGGCGATGTCCTCGACGTACAGCACCACGTAGCCGGACTGCACGGACGCCGGCACCGGCACTTGCAGGGCGGTGTCGGACTCCACCCAGTACACGCCGCCGGCCTCGTCGCCGTCCTTGATCCAGGCCCGGCCCGGGGCGAGCGCGATGTAGCCCGGCCCGTGGAGGGCGGACAGGGACGGCTCGAAGCTCTCGCGGCTGTCGAAGCCGGCCACGAAGTCCTGCACGGAGCCGAACATGCGGCGGAAGGTCTGTGCCGGGTAGTCGGCCTCTTCCTGAAACGCGACTGTGATCACACGAACCTCCCGGGCTGCCACTCGACGAAGCCGCTGGCGGCCCCGTCGTAACTCGTCTTGCTCTGCTCGATGGAGACCTCCACCGTTCGGCCGGCCTCCGCCCGCCCCCACTGGGTGAGGGTCGGCTCGACGACCGTTCCCGCGCCTGCCCCGTCCGCGTAGTGGGTGAGCGCCGGAGGGCCGGTGACGGGGACGTCGATCACCAGGCGTTCACCGGCGGTCAGGCGGAACGGCGTGCCGTCGGGCCACCGCTCGACGCCCATGCGCCCCACGACTTGGCCGGCCTCCCGGAACACCAGGGCCGGCCCTTCGACAGGCCCGCGGATCTCCGCCCGCAGGGCGGCGGTGTCCATGGACCCGTTCGTGAGCATCGCGGTGCGGGGCGGGCCCCAGCCGCCGTCACGCGGGATGCGCAACGGCATCCGCAGCGCACCGCGCCGGCCGAAGCGGTAGCCGCCGCGTTTGAAGTCGGTGGAGGCGGCCAGTTCCTTGCGGATCGGGCGCACGGCCCGAATCCACGGCTCGGTGCATTCGAGCTGCACGTCCACCAGGGGGTGGAACTGGCCGTACGTCTCGTCGATGCTCGTCTCCCGTTTGCGGACGCGGCCGGCGACCTGTGCCCAGGCGCCTTGGGCGACGCCGGGCAGGCAGAAGGAGAACGGCTGCTCGTTGCGGGAGTGGGTGAAGGCCGCGGCGACCTCGCCCATGAGGAGATCGAGGTGTTCGCCGTCGTCGGCCATCACCCGGAACGTGATGCTGACGACGCGGCCGCGCATGTAGTCGCGGCCAGGCAGCAGCCCGTCGTAGTTGACCAGCTCCAGGTCATGGGACTTCACGTCCGGCATGGCGGCCAGGCCGTCCACCTTGACCGGCAGCAGCGGCGAGTCCCCGCCCAGGAGCACGCCTCCGTAGCCGAGCGTCCACGGGACTCCCGTGAACGGGATGCGTGCCGACTTCATCGTTTACCGTCCAATCCGCAACTGCCATGCGACCTCACGGCCGATCTCGCGCGGGTCGGCGTTCGTGCTCGCGTTGATCGTGATCGGCCGCTCCGGCCGTTCCCGCCCCTCGTCCTTGCGCTTGTCGCGGCTCTCGTCCGCGCTGCGGCCGGCCTTGCGGCCGAAGTCGCCGACCAGGGAGCGGGAGACGATCTGCTGGAGCGGCTGGAGCGCGTCCGCGATCGGGTCGCTGTACCCGATGGGCGACGGCCCCAAGTCGCCCATGACGGGCAGGGCCATGAACGGCGAGGGGGCCGCGTAGCTCATGGGCATGGCCGCCAGGGACATGAAGCTGGAGAACGGCGACATGACCGCGTCCTTGATCCCGGAGATCACGCCGCCCACGGACACCGACTTCAGGCCGGAGATGAAGCCGTTGACGACGTCCTTGCCCTTCTGCACCAGCCACGAGCCGGCATCGCCGATCGCGCCGAGGACCTTGTCCTTCAGCCCCCGGCACCAGCTCACCAGGTCGCCCAACTTCGAGACCGCGCCGTCCTTCGCACGGCCGAACCAGTCGGCGAACTTGCCCGGCAGCTCGCCGAGCTTCGCGCAGGCGTCGCGCACCCACCCGACGGCGCGGGAGACCGCGTCGGAGATGGCCTGCCAGATGGTCGCAGTAGCGTTTCTGCACGCCTCCCAGGCGGAGGACACCTTGGCCTGCACCCACTGGGCGCCCTGCGAGGTGGCGCTGGTGATCCACTGCCAGGCGGCGCTCACCTTGTCGGAGCACCATTGCCAGGCTTCGCCCGTCTTGTCCTGCACCCACTGCCAGGCCGCCGGCACCTCGGTGCGCACCCAGTCGACCGCCGTGGCGATGGCCGAGCGCATGACCTCCCAGGCTTGGGCGAAGAGGTTCAGCGCGCCCATGGTGGCCTGGAGCCCGGCCACGAACTGCATCAAGATCCACGATGCGAGATCGACCAGGAGCTGCATGGCCTCCGGGTTGTCCGTCAGCGCCCGCATCACCCCGCGCAGCGCCTCGGCGAGCGTGTTCAACGCCTGGGGCGCGAAGTCGGCCAGCGAGACCAGCAGATCGGCGAAGGCGCTGGTGACGACCGACAGGAAGTTGATAAAGGCGTCGAAGACCTTCGACAGAACCGGCGCGTTCTGCGCGAGCTTGTCGAAGAAGTCCCCGGTGATCCGGCCCAGTTCGGCGAACCCCGTCGAGACGTGCTCGACGAAGTCCTGCATCCCCGACTCGTTGAGCGCCTTCGTCAGGCGCGGAACGAGCTTGTCCGCGAAGCCGGTCAGGCTGCGGACGAGGGGGTCGACGTACTGGGTGCCGGCCTCGAAGAAGGACCGGAACATCCCCCGGGAGGAGCCCAGCCACCCGCGGATGTGATCGAGCGCGGCCTTGACCGGCCGCTCCATGACCGAAGCGGCGTCCGCGAAAACGGACTTGGCCTCGCGGGCGACGCCGGAGAACGACGACTTGAGCTTGTCGGTCCCCAGGGCCAGGGCCGCGACGCCGGCCACCAGCGGCAGCAGCGGGACGGCCGCCAGGGCGGCCACCGCCACCAGGCCCGCGCCCGCGACGACCGCGAGGGTCATCAGCGAGGCGACCGTGGCCATCACGGCCACCTGCACGCCGCTGCCGATCGCGCTGGTCGCGGCCCCGGCCGCGCCGGCGATGCCGCTGAACGTCTGCCGGCCTCCGGCCAGCAGATCGGAGAAGCCGGACCGTACGGAGGTGAACGCGGTGCCGAAGCCGGCCGCGATCATCTCTCCGGTGCCGGAGAGCATCTGCCGGGCACCGTCGACTGCACGGCCGATGTTGCCGAGGAAGCCCCGGTCCACCCGCGCCTGAATGCGGACCTCGCGCCGGCGGGTGAGCGCCATCAGGCGCGCCTCCGCGCGGCCGGCGTCCACGTCGGGCCGGATGACCGGGGTGATACGACGCGCACGGCGGGCCAGGGCATCGAGCCGGCCCCGCGCCGTGGCGTCGTCTACGTCCACATGGACACGGACCCGCGCCTGTCGCTCGATGCGGTCGAGATACCGCTGGAGCGACTGGTGGAAGTTCGTCGTGTCCGGGAGGACCTTGATGTGGACGCGGCCCGCTTCGGGCCCGCCCGGCCCCCCACCTGCCAAATGGGCTCCTTGCTAGTTGACGATGAAGGGGGGTGCCTCGCGCTGCTCCGTCGAGCGGTCGGCGACCGCCGCCGGAACGGCGATGGAAGCGCGGACGGGGGTCACCTGGGGTGCGTGCGGGCGGTCGGCGGCCAGGGCTGCGGCGAAAGGATTCGCCTTGCGCTCGACTGGTCCGCCGGCCTTGCCGGGGCGCGGGTACGGCGAGGGCTTCTCAAGGGCCCCGGGCCGCTTCGCGCGCTGCGCGAGCGCCACGTAGGTGTTCCACTGCACCGCGTCCACCAGGTCCGCGAGGATGTGCGCGTGTACGTCCCATCCGACGGCCTGCCGGCCGCCGAGGAGAGCGGCCATCACGGCCGCGTCGTCGGGAAGGTTCTCGACAAGCGCCAGGACCGCGCGGGCCGACATCTCGCCCCGGAAGTACGCCAGCAGGTCTACCGAGTAGAACCGGCGCAAGTCCGCGTAGATGGCGGCTCCGTGCTCGTCCAGCAGCCTGACGAGACTCAGGCTTCCGGGACCTCCGTGGCCTCCATCCACGCCTCGAAGATGCGCGAGCGGCCGTCCAGCGGAAGCTCGTCCAAGGCCGCCGCCATGGCCTTCTTGTCCGTGGCGACCGCGACGAGGGCGGCGTCCATGGCGTGGATCTTGGTGACGTCCGAGACCTTGTCCGAGCCGAGCGCATCGATGTGCGCCAGAACGGCCTTGAGGTCGCCGCCGGGCACAGTGGCCAGGGGGCGCAGGTGGATGGTCTCGCCGGCGGGGCCGATGAAGGTCAGGCCCTCGGATGCCTTGCTCTCGGCCTCGGCCTTGAGATCAGCGAAGTTCAGGGTGGTCAAGCAGGGGTCTTTCTGAGCCGGGCGCGCGCGGGTGGAACCCGTCGCGCGCGGGATCGGAGCGGTCGGGAGGAGAACGACGGAGGTGGGGGCGTTCGATGGAGCGATGCCGACTCAACGGACAGCCGTCAGCCTGATATGTGATCATGACAGTGCAGAGCCGAACGATTGCTCTGCGGTATGGCATCGCTATGGGGAGGGACCAGCAACAATGGCGACAGGCACTGTCAAGTGGTTCAACGAGACCAAGGGATTTGGTTTCATCACGCCGGAAGGCGGGGGCGACGATCTCTTCGCCCATTTCTCGGAGATCAGAACCGAGGGGTTCAAGACGCTCCAGGAAAACCAGAAGGTCGAGTTCGAGGTCAAGACCGGGCCCAAGGGCATACAGGCTTCGAACATACGGCCCCTGTAGAGCGGAACTTGCGGACGGCACGGCGGCCGGGCAGCACTTTCGACCGCCCGTTCAGCCGCGCCACCGGCTGAACGCCTGCCGGATCTCGGATGGATCCTCGGCGATCCGGCAGGCCAGCCTCGGCTCACGCCTTGTTCCAGGGCGCGCCTTTACACGGCGTACCGCTCGGTCACGGTGCCGGTGGTGCCGCCGTAGCCGAGGATCGTGGCCTTCACGGGGACCTCGGACAGTGCGGCCGGGTCCAGGGTGATGGAGTCGCCGCCGATGATGGCGACCTTGGGGTAATGCCAGGCGACGGCGTTGTCCCCGTCCGTGCCGACGATCAGCAGGGCCTTTTCCGTGGCTACGGGGTTGATCGGGATGTTGAAGCCGACCGGCTTGGACGTGGCCGGGTCGGTGATGACCGCCTCGTCGCCGGCCCCGTAGTAGAGCTTGTACGTCTCGATTGTGAAGTCCTCAAGATTCACGGTGAGCGCGTAGGTCTTCTTCGGGTTGGTCTGCTTGATGTTCGGGTTCTGCCAGGACCCCAGGGTCTCGGGGTCGTCGCCGTCCACGGACATCTCGATGCCGTTCTCCAGCGAGGTGTTGCCCACGTCCCGCCACGCGGTGGACTTCACGCCGCCGACCTGCGGCATGGTGGCGTTCGGGTCCTTCGGCAGGATGGGAAGCGCCGGCATCGGCGTGCCGACCTCCGCCACGTACACGTACCCCTGTGAGGGGTTGATGACGGGTTCGATCTTCTCGGCCAAGGGCCGCCTTTCAAGCATGCCGACGGCCCACCCGGGAACACCCCGAGCGGGCCGTCAGTGATCGTTCATGTGCAAGGGGCCTACGAGCCGGCCCACTGGTGGGCGACGCGGGCGGACCACGCGTCCGTGCCCTTGACCGACACGTCGTACTCGTAGACCTGGCCCACCACGGGGTAGGGCTCCGGGGCCACGTGCACCTGCCGGTAGCCGTTCTCGTTCGGGGGCCGGCCGGGGGCGGTGACGGTGCGGATCACGTCGCCGTTCTTGAAGATGCGGATGGTGTAGTCCTCCGCCCCTTCGACGGGCAGCCACATCACGTGCACCTCGTTGGGTGCGCCGCCGTCCCGCCAGACCTGCACGTCCTTCGGTGCCTCAACCGCCGGTGCCAGCAGGGTCACGGTGAAGGCGAAGTGCCGGCCGGCACGGTCCTCAAAAGCGCCCTCGAAGCGCGTGGTGGTGCCGGCGTAGGTGTGGTGGCAGGTCACCGCAGAGTCGGCTCCGGGGATGTCCACGAGGTCCGCCGCCATCAGTCACCCCAGGTGATCCGGCCCTTGCCCACGACGGCGTTGCGGATGGTGGCGGAGACCTTGCGCGGGTCGTCCTCGAAGTAGCCGAGCTGGACGTCCAGGTCACGCGGCAGACGCACGGTGACGGCGGTGGTGGCGGTGTGGCCCTCGAAGCCGGCGTCCTTCCAGGACGGCACGGTGACCGTGATGGTCCTCTCGCCCTCGGCGGTGAACGCGTGGCGCTCGGTGAGCTTGCCGGCCGAGACGGCGGGGGTAGCCGACGGGGAGCCGTCGCCCCAGTCCACGCTCACGCCGGGCTTGACGCCGGTGGCCGACAGCACGCCCTCGAAGTTCGAGCCGGCGTCCATGGCCCAGGAGATTTCCACGGGCAGGACGGGCGCGGTCGTCACGGTCTTGGTGTTGCCGTCGGCGTCGGTGACCGTGACCGTGTGCGCGCCGAGCGTCTTGTACTCGTGCTCGACCACGACCGGGTCGGCTCCGAGAGTGATGTCGGCCATGTGGCCGTCTCCCCAATCCAGGCGCGCGGGGCCGGCGACGCGGCCGGCCACCTGCGCGCGGTAGTACCTGCCGTTCCCATCGCCGGGTGCGAGTGCCAGCGTCAGCGGCGCGCGCGGGACGAGGGGGCGGGCGTTGAGCTGATAGGTGGCGGTGAAGCGGCAGACCTCGGGGTTGCCGGCGGTCAAGGCGTCGCCCGTCAGGAACGGGCCGGTGACCTCGGTGAACCGGCTCAGATAGCCATCCGGGCCCCGGTGCTGGTCGCGGCATGCGGCCAGCAGCGCGCCCCGGGCCTGACGGGCCAGGAGGGAGGCGGCGGGGCGGGTGCCGGCGAGGGCCTCGACGGTGAACATGCCGGAGTCGATGAAGCGCGGGTCGCGGGCCTTGCCGCCGACCCGGCGGGCCACCACCAGGGGCAGGACGCCGGCCCAGTGCTGGGGCATGGCCACCCGCACCGACGTGCCGGCGGGCAGGTAGGCGCGCAGCGCGTCCAGGACGAGCGCTTCGGAGTCAGGCAGGACGTACACGGCTCACCTCCGGCTCCGGGAGCCGCGCCCCGCGCCCACGACGTGCTCGACGGCGTGGATGCCGTCGACCCACACGCCGGCCTTGGTGAAGTGGCCGTAGTTGATCGAGGCGCTGTTGCGGTCCTCAAGGTTGACGGCGTAGCCCTTGCGGAGCCGACGGACCTTGATGCCGTGCTCGAACGCCCCGGTCTTGCGGTGCGGCGCGGCCACGGCCTTGATCTCGCCGGCCATCACGGTGGCGTGTTCCTTGAGGTTCTGCATGACCCCGGGCAGGCCGGCGACCGTCTTATGGATGGTGGGCTTCACGTACGCCAGCGCTGCCTCCTTCGATGACGGCCGACAGGTAGCGGGTGCGGCGCGAGGCCCCGTGCAGGCGCGGCGGGTCGACGACGTGCCAGGGCTCGCCGTCGATCTCCACCCGCGCCCACACCTGGGCGGCCTCGCAGGGCCCCATGAGCACCTTCAGGCGCACCGGGGCGGCCCAGCCTGTGGCGACCCCTTCCGGGGCGTCCACGGGCTGGGCGAAGGCCCGCACGGTCACCGGCTCACCCAGGCCCGGAGCGGTGCCGCCGTACCCGTCGCCCACCGGGTCCGGCGGGAAGATGCTCAGCTCGACGGGGGCCCGGCGGTGGAAGATCACACGAGCCCCCGCTGGTCGGACGGGTCCGGGTACGGGTAGCCGGCGCACCGGTCGGTGAGGACGACGGCCCGGACGGCCTCCAGCGAGCGCAGGGCGCTGCGGCCGGACAGCCGCTCGACCAGCAGTTGCTCGCCCTTCGACAGGGAGCCGCCCACCGCGCCCTGCTCGGGCATGCGGTAGCTGTACTCACCCGCCGACTCCGACACGAAGCCCTCCGGGTTGCGGACCCGTCGTTCGGCCACCGCCAGGACGATGGCCTTGACCGCCGCCGGCACCGGCCGCGGCCGACCGTCGACGACCGCGCCCCAGCTCGGGTTCCCGTGCGCCCGGACGATGGCCGAGGCGTCGTCCAGGGCGGCCTCGGCCTGGTCGCGTTCGGCCCCCGCGAAGGTGCCGCCGTAGCGGCGTTCCAGTTCGGCGAGGTCGGCGAGCCGGCTCGCGGACTGTGTGTCCGGCATGGTCGGGCCGCCTTACTTGCCGGTGCCGTTGCCCTTGAGGGTGATCGGCACGTACCGGCAGAACTCCGCGAGACCCGTGATCGGGTCGGGGCCCTCGAACAGCGGCTTCGCGCCGGCGAAGACGTCACAGATCGACAGGTCCGACAGGCCGGCGGTGTCCCAGTCCTGAATCCAGCGCATCGCGTAGCCCTGGTAGGACTCCGAGCCGGAGAGCTTTGCGCCCATCGACGCCTGCGGGGCGCGGACGACCAGGGCGAACGCCTCGCGCGTCATGGCCAGCGCGCCGCCACGGATGTAGGTGGACTTGAAGACGTCGAAGCCGAGGATGTTGCCGACGTTGGCGTTGCGGATCGCCTCGGTGCTGCCGGACTGGTCGGCGCGGATGAACAGGTCGTCCTTCAGTAGCTCGCCGTAAAAGGCGGGCGAGACGACCAGGATGCGGCCGGCGGCGGGAACGTGGGCCTCGTCCATGGTGACGCCGGCCGCGATGATGGCCTCGCGCAGCGCCTTGGCCTTGGCCGGGTCCACCGTGGCCGTCTCCGGGACGGCCATGATGGCGGCGTTCATCGGCTCCGCGACGGTCGCCTCGATGCGCTCGCCGATCTTGCGGACCTGCGGGGCGAGGACCTGCGCGGCGAAGCTCTCGATGTCCAGCGTCAGCTCACGGGACGTGACCTTGACCGGGTGGATGAAGTGGTGATCCAGCCGGACCGGCACCGAGGATTCACGGACGTCGAGATAGCCCTGGGTGCCGCTGCCGATCGTCGGCGTCGCGGTGCCGGCGTCGTGAGCCTCCTGGGTCTGGCCCGGCTTCTTGATGTTGACGACGTTGCCGACACCGCCGGCGAACTCGGACTCGGCGCTGCGGTGGACCAGACGGCCCAGGACCAGCTCGGCGGCGAGGAGGGACAGAGCCTGACGGGCGACCTTGCCACCCGCGTTCTCCGTAGTGATGAAGCTGTGAGCCAAGAGGTGGTGCAACTACTTTCAGGTAGGCGAAAGCCCCGGGGCCGGGGCGTTGAGGAACGTTTCTGTGCGGCTCAGAAATTGATCGCGCGAATGCGGCGGGTGATCGCCTCGGGGTCCTGCTCGGCCGGCGCGTCAGGCTCCAGCCCGCCCTTGCCGGTGACCGGCTTGGGAGCCACCAGCGCGGCGAGCTTGCGCGCATCGGCGGCGATCTCCTCGGGAGTTGCGCCCTGGAGGCGTTCCGCGAGGTCGGCAGGCAGGTTGACGCGGGCGGCTTCCTGATGCCGGATCACCGACACCTCCATCTCCGCCAGCTGACTCTTGTAACCGGCGGCCTCGGCGTCCGCCGCCTTGGCCGCGTCCGCGAACGTGCGCGCCTCGGCCTGCGCCTTCTCGTACAGCGCGCGGTAGTCCACCGCGGCCTCGGCCGGCTCCCCGGCCGGCGCGGGCTCGACGGCCGGCGGTTCAGCCGGGGCCGGCGCGGGCTCCTTGCCGCCGAAGACCTCGGCCGGCGTCGGGGCCGGCGTCGCCTGGGGCTGCTCGGGGGCCTCCACCGGGGTCTGCTCGCTCACGTGGTGCTGCTCTCCTTCTCAAGTTCTCGCCGCCACTCGGCCAGCGTCAGGCCATCGGCGGACTTCTCGCGCCACAGCCGCATGTAGCGCTGGTTGGCCTCGGGCAGGGTGTGGGTCCGAGAGAAGACCGGGCGCGGCTGGCAGTGGCAGTCGGGGTGGTAGCGATGGCCGTCCGACAGGCCGGCGGACTGAGCCGACTTGTAGACCGCGCCCCGGCCGCCGAGCATCGCGCACCAGGCACACGGGTCGGCGTCGGTCTCCCGGTAGTAGCCCAGCGCCTTGGGGTCACTGCGAATGGCCTCGGCGAGGGCTTCGCGCCCCCCGTCCTCGGCGACCTGCGACCCGGTGCGGGCGGCTTCCTGCCTGGCGGTCGTCATGACCTCGGCCAGCTCCTTCTCGAACTCCGGGTCATCGAGCCGGCCCCGCCGCTCCGCCGCACCCCGCGCCTTGTCCAGGCGGGCGGTCACCTCGCGGTGGAACGCGCCCTCCGCGCGGCGCTGCTCGGTGCGCTCGTCGTAGCCGGCCCACGGAGTGTCATCGACCGGAAGGTGACCACCGAGACTCGCCGAGCCGGCGTGGTGGCCGGCCACCTTGCCGAACTCGGCCCACAGCCCCGCGAGGGTCGGGCCCTCGGCCGTCTCGGCTCCGGGCAGGTTGACGACCGTGCCGGTCTCCAGGGCACGCAGCAGCCGGTAGAAGGCCACGGCCAGGCCGTAGGACCTGCGCCTGCCCCGCGCGATGCGGGCCCGGTACTCCCGGCCCAGCGCTCCCGCACCGGCCCGTACGTCCTCGGCACAGACGCCGGCCAGCCAGGCGGTGAGGTCGGCGGCCACCTCAGCGGCTATGCGCTCCTGCGCCCGCCGGTACGCGGCTGTTGCCTGCCGAGCCTGCACGCTCGTCGCCACCGTTCACCCCCTCGCCGGGAGCCTTGACCTGCTGGCTCGCCGCGATCTCGCGCAGCTGCCGTTCCTGAGCGGCCTTCCACTCCTTGACCGCCTCGTCGATGTCCGACTGCGTGAAGCCGGGCACCTTGCGCAGAACGATCCCGAGCGGGACGCCGATCTGCGACAGCTTCAGGCCGGCGTCGGCAGCCTGGGCGAAGGAGCGGTTGCCCCGGTCGGCCCAGACGACTTCGGACTCCTCGTCCTCGAAGCCGGCCCGGTCGCCGGCCACCAGCGCACACAACCTCATGACCGATTCCCAGCTCTCGCCGAACGCGGCCTGTACTTCGGCGACCTTGCGCATGAACGCGGACTCCGCGGCGGCCAGGGCGTCGGCGGCCATGTTGACCATGTCCGACATCACGTAGTGCGGCGGGGTCTCGGTGACCATGCAGGCGTGCTTGACCGCCATGGCTATGGAGTCCTGAAGATCCTTCGTGGACTGGGCCGGCAACTGCCCGAACTGCGTCTCGGCGTTCGGGGAGACCAGCAGCGTGGAGGGGTCCAGCACCGGCGGGAGGAACGTGGGCTGCCCGTTCTCGTCGCGGACCGGGTCGCCGTACTCGTCCAGCACCTCCACCGGCGCGAGTCCGGTGGCGAAGCGGATCGCGAAGGCACCGTAGTGCTGGGCGATGAGCATGTTGAGCGTCATCTGGTTGATGCGGTCCTGCGTGGTCATGACCCGCTCGACCAGCCCCTGCGTGCGGCCCTGCAAGTCGACCGCCGGCGCGAACCGCACGACGGGACACACGCCCATGCCGTGCGACTCGACCTTCGTCACCTTCGGGTCACCGGCCTCGAAATCCAGGTGGTAGACCGCCTGGTCGTCGATGAGCCGGCCGGTGTGCGGCTCCTGGCCGCCGTCGCCCGGCACCCGGTCCAGGTGCAGGGCGTACAAGGGGAAGGGGTCGAAGGTGGGGTCCTCGTAGACGGCCACCGTCTTGACCGCGTCGTACGCCCGCACCTGCGGCCGGTCCCGCTTCTCCCCGGGGCGCAGGCCCGGCAGGACGGTCACGTAGCTGTGGCCGGCCGCGAGCGCGCCCCGGTGGACCTGGTGCTGCCGCTGGTCGAGCCGGTTGGCCTGCCACCACTTCCACTCGGGCGCGTTGGTGTCGCTGCCCGAGCGGCGGTAGCCGTCCACGCCCATGGCGTTGGTCGGCGCGTCCACGATCAGCGGGACGATGTTGTCGAAGGACCGTTTCACCAGGGCCCGGAACTCCGGGTTGGCCTTCTTCGGGATGAACGGCGCGCGGTGGTAGCCGCGCAGGTACCGGTCGGCAAGGTTCAGCCGCTCGTAGTCCCGCTGGATCAGGCCACGAGCGTGGCGCGCCCGCTGGAGGAGCACGCTCGCGCCCTCGGTCAAGCTTCTCAGTACCCTTCGTACGCGGTCAGTGTCGCCACCGCGCGCTGTGGCTTGAGCTTGCCGGACTCGATCAGGCGTCGGCGGGCGATCCAGCACAGCAGCAGCGCCGCGTACGCATCGACCTTGTGCCGGCTCTCGCGCGACTCCTTGCGGAAGCTGATGCCGTACTGATTCGGCCGCTTCCGGGCATTCTCCACGTGCCTGCGCAGCGTGAAGTGGCCCTGGTGAAGGAGCTGGTGGGCTTCGATGGCCCCCACCATGGCCATGTTTTCCGTGGTGATCTCGCGCTGGTTCGCGCGCATGTCGTACCCCACCGCGGACCGCACGTTCGAGCGGATCAGCAGCCTCGGCCCGTACGTCTCCGACCACTGGGCGGTGTAGGTCTCCCAATACGCGACGTCGGAGAGGAACGCGGCGACGTTGTACGTGGCGAAGGCGTTCGCCACGGCGTCGCTGACGACGTCCTTGTCCACCTGCCAGCCGGCCCCGGCCGGCCCGTCCGGTTTCTCCCAGACGCCCAGCGGGACGCACAGCGCGTCTCGCACGCGCATGGCCACCAAGGCCGTGCTGTCGTCGGCCTCGCCGCCGTCCAGCCCCAACACGATGCGGTCGCCCGGCCGCAAGGCCCGGCCCTCGACCTCGCACCGGCCCCAGTCCTCGGGGTCGACCAGCGCGTCCTCGGCGACGGTCGTTTGGTTCAGGTACTTGCGGCGGGACTCGTCCTCGGTGGTCGACGCCGACCAGATCTCCGGCATGACCCGGTCTGGGTTCACCCAGACCGCATCCCCCCGGGCGCACAGCAGAGCGGCGCGCAACTGCTCCTCGTCGCCCAGGTCCACCCCGGAGGGGGCCTCGACGCTGTCGTAGTACAGACCGGTGGCGCGGTTCTTGCCGTCGCGCTGCTTCTGGAAGTCGTACAGCGTGTTCTCGGCCACCGAGTCCTCGCCGACCACCGGAGCGTTCGTGATCTCCATGTAGCGGCCGGAGACCTTGGCGCAGTTCGCGCGGATCGTCGCCGCGAGCTTCGGGCCGTGGTTGCCCGTGACCCAGTGCCACGTCTCGTTCATCAGGGCGAAGCTCGGGCGCCCGCCCTCGGCGGCCCGGTAGGACGACGCCTTCGCCTCCAGCCGACACCGTCGGCCGTCCGGCAGCGTCGCGTAACACTTCTCCTGGCCCAGATCGACCGCGTACTGCGCGATCGTCTCGTCCGTCAGCAGGCCCAGGAGCGCCGACATGGTGTTGGTGTTCTGCGTCGCGGAGGTCGCGAAGATCTGAACCCACGGCTCCTTGGCCGGCACGCCCTTGGGCGAACCATCCGGGTGCCAGCCGCCGAAGCGGCACGGGCCCATCAGCTCGACCCAGCACACCGAGGCCATCATCGGGTCCTTGCCCCAGCCCTTGAGCCTCCTGAGTGTCCCGGAGGTGTGGACGAACGCGCCGTCGGCGTCGACCGCGTACCACCGGGCCAGGATGCGCACCTGTTCCGGGGTATACCGCCAGTCAGCCCGGAAGTGCCGGGCCGTCCACCGCAGGATCTCCCGGGCCAGGGTCAGCTCGGGAACGGTGTCCTCAACGGTCCGCACAGGAGCGAAAACCGGCGCGGGCAAGCGCTACCTCCGTCTTTGCCAGTTGTGACCATAGGTCCCACTTGCGGGTGCCCACGCAGCAAGGAACGATTAATAGTCGAGGCAGCAGGTCAGAGGAAACATCCGGCTGGCCGCCCAGCCACGAGCAGCAGGAGGCACCCGTCGTGCTGACCGGTGACACATTTAGCAGCAGCACCTTCGCTATTGAACTGGGCGAGCACCAGGTCGAGACCGTCCAGGACGTGTCCGGACTGCCCCTGGAACAGGACGTCATCGAAGTCCGGCAGGTATCCGCGACCGGCGAGCTGATCGTGCGCGAACAGCCGGCCACACGCAAGACCGGTGAAATCACCATCACCCGTGGCATGGACAAGAGCACCGCATTCACCGACTGGATCAAGACCACACTGGTCAACGCCGACCTAGACAGCGCCCGGCCTGACATCACCATCGCTTTGAAGGACGCACAGAAGCAGACCATTCGCCGCATTCATCTCACCAACGCCTGGGCATCCCGCTGGCAAGGCCCCCAGCTCGGCGCAGGCAACTCCGGGAACATGACGGAACAAGTGACGATCACCTACGAGGACATCACCATCGAGTAGGTACGCGAGTCGGGCTCTGGAACGCGCCCGGGGAACGCACGCCGCCACCCGCTCGCTGTCGTCATGTGCCGGCCTCGGCGTCGCGGCGGGCCTCGGCCTCCAGCCGGGCCAGAAGGGCCGGCGGTACGTCTCCCGGGCAGGACGGGAACGGTTGCGTCATGTCGTGCGCCCACAGGGCGCGGGCCTGCTCGTGCGTGACGCTCCGATCCAGGCACGCCCCGTAGTAGGCGATCGTCCGAGCGATGCGCAGGGCCTCGTTCGACGGGCCGCTCCCGGCCCTGCTCTTGCGGCGGGCCATCAGCCGCGACCCGCCCACCGGGCACCGGCCGCCGAGCGCGAGTTGTGCCCGCGCTCCGGCCCATCGCCCTCACCGCGGACCTTCGCCAGCAGTGCGCCGGCGGCCTGCCGGAGCTGCCGGGCCTCGGTGATGCCGGGGTGCAGGACGAACATGCCGGCGCGGTTGCCGCCGGGGACCATCTGCCCCTCGCGGCGCACGAGGTCGTCCAGGGACGCGGCTCGCGCGAGCATGGGAGCGGCGATGTCGATCGCGGCCAAGTCCGCCGGCTCCAGCTCCAACTCGACCTCGAAGCCGTCCACGAGGGCGGCCCGGATCTTGTCCGCGTCCTTCAGCTTGGGATCGATGCGCAGGGCGTCGTCACCTCGGGTTCCAGTACGTGGGCAAAGCGGCTCTCGGCCAGACGGCACAAGGGTCGAAGCGGGGAAAAGGAGCGGCCTCGGGATCGCACAGAAACCGAGCTGCTATCACGCCCCGGTCAGGGAGAACCATGATCGGGGAGCCACCCCCCTGGGTCGGTCACGATCGCGACGACGTGACGTCGACTCGTCGTAGCTCGCGCGCGAGAAGCGATCAATGATGTTGAAGCAGCAACGAACGCGACGAGCCGCACCAGCAGGAGAGGCAGAACGCCGGCCCTGCCCATGGAGGGCACGCCCTCAACGGGCACCCGGCCCAGGCAGCACCCCGGCAGGACCGCGCACTGCACGGTTCAACAGCATGACGAACGGCACAGCAGCACCACCGGGCCCCGCCCCACACCCACCGGCCACGCGCTCCGCGCGGGTCAGCCACCCACCCACGGCTGCGGTCCGGGGGCCGCTTAGGGAAGCACCCCGGGGTTTCGCGCAGGCCCAGGGGCTTCACAGCGCCCCAGGGTGGGGCCTGCGACTACGGGGCACCTCGCAGGCCTCACGCGCCCGCCTCCGTCCGGCTGCCGCTTCCTGCGCCGTCTTACGAGCGTGGTGCCAGTGGCACAGCGACCACAGCGCCTCAAGCCGATGGTCGTGCGGATCGAAGCGGTGGTCCACTTCGGTGGCCTCCTCGAAGCACGGAAGACCGGTGTCGTAGCGGACCCACTGGCAAAGGTGCGTGTCCCGGGACAGAACAGCGGCGCGGATGCGCGGCCAGTTTCGCGGGAGCTGAGCACGACGAGTGCTGGTGGACCAATTGCCGCTCACTGAGTCTTGTCGAGGTACGCCGTAAATATGGGTCATACCCTCCCAGCGACCCATCCATGCGGCTGAACTTTTCTTGATCGAAGGGCAGTTGCCCCATTCGGGGTGCGTAGAGTGGGACGCATCCACACACTCGGGGAGGGCACTTGACCAGGCAAGACTTTGCCCAGCGAACCGCAACTCCACAGATTGAAGTCCGCTGCGGCGGGCTCTACTTTGCCGTTCAGCGCATCCCCTCGTGGCTGATAGCGATCACGACCACCCTTGTCAGCAGCGGGGCAGCCTGGTGGCTTCACTGAGCGGTAGCCATGCCGAATTTCCACCGCCTCCGGGGGAGGCGACCGAGCCGTGAACCAGCGCCCCGCCCGGGGTCGAACCGTGGGAGGAGAGTCACCACGGGACCGCGCCAGGCGGGGCGGGTCGCAGGGCCGCGCTACGGGGCGTCGCTCCGTTCTTCCGCGCACGCGCGCGCGTGGCGCTCTCGGTCCTGCACCCTGATTAAGTTCGGGTGGGGTACAGCGGGCGGGGCAGCCGGCACGGGTGTGCCCTCGGTCGACAAGCCACCAGTGCCCAGCAGAAAGGCCGCTGCCCAATCCTTCTTCTTCTAACGCGCGTATAGGAAAGGAAGGGTGGGCAGCGGCTCTCTTGCTGCGGCTGTCGAGACCTAAGCAGCCTTGCGCCTCTGCGGGTTCACATCCGCTCGCTTCCGCGACTGCGCCCGCCGGATGCCGTCCAAGACCTGCGCTGGCACGGCATCGGTGTGCCAGTAGATGTCAGCCTGCTTCGTGGGGTCAGAACGCTTCCGGTCGACGGTCTTGCGGATGATCACGAATCTGAGGGCCAGGCCCAGGAGGTCCCGCCGGAACTCCGGCGTTGCGGCCTCCCATGCCTCGTCCACCAGCTCGCGGTCTCCCACGAACGGCACCTCGGGAGCCTCGCCACCGTATTCGGACGCACGCTTCTTGGCCGCTGAGACGGCGGCCTCGGCCTCTTCAAGCATGCGGGGGTAGAAGCGAGCCGCCGCCCCTTCGAACTCCTTCCGCTGGTAGCGCGCTTCCAACAGGTCCTTCAAGGCCGCCTCGGCCTCCTTGACGGCCTTCCGGGCCTCGCGGGCTTCCTGGGTCTCCTTGGGCTGGGTCAGGGCCGCCCAATGGTCGGAGATCGACACCAAGAGTTCCCTGTCACGGTCGCCAGGGTCCGAGGGGTCGATGGCCGCGAGTCGCTTCTTCCACGCCTCGACGACATACGACTCCAGAGCCTCCGCGTTGATGTGGGCCGGGCGCGGACATGCGCCGGCATAGTGTCGAGTCAGCGTGCAGGCATAGCTTCGGCCGCCCGAGAAGGTCGCCGCCCCATAGCACCCCTCGCATCGCAGCCGCCCGGCTACCAAGCGCACCCTGCCCGGCTTTCCGCCTTCGGTACCACTCCGGGAGGGCGACGGGGTGATCAGCTTGAGGTTGGCCCGTGCCTTCTGCGCCAGCTCCGCCGAGATCGGCGCGTGTTCCATCACCCGGACGGGCTCCCCTGCCGCATTGCGGTAGAGGAGAACCTTGGACGACGATGCGCCCTCCACGACCTGCCACCCCTCGTACACCGGATTGACGATGATCCGGTGCACCGTCGGGGCCGACCACAGGCCGCCACGCGGCGAGGGGATGTGATCGTGGTTGAGCCCGAAAGCAATCCGTCTGAGGGAGAAACCGGCGGCGGCCTCGTTGAGGATGCGGATCACCACCTTGACCGGTGTCCAGCCGCCGATGCCGGTCGGCGATGTGTCCCAGTGCAGCTGCCGGTGCTTGTCGGCGACCAGGCCGTAGGGCGGCATTCCGAGCCACAAGCCTTTGTCCCGCTGGGTGCGCTTCGTGTTCTTGACGTTGTACGACAAACGCTCGCTGTACTCGCGAGCCTCTTCGGCTCGGTTGATGATCCAGCGTCGGTCGCGGGCGTTCATGCTGTCCAAGCCGTCGTAATCGAAGATCACACGGCGTTTGCCGATCACTCGCAGCAGGTCCTCGGCGCCCCGCCGGCTGAACCGGTCCAGCATGTACACCCAGAGCACGTCGATCTTGCCTTCCGCAAGCGCGTGCAGGGCCGCCTCGAAGTCGTCGCGCTGCCGCTCCTTGAATGCCGAGCCCAGCTCTGACCACACGTACTCGGGCAGTACCTCGGCCCCCTCGCGGCGAGCGGCCCGTATGCCGGCTTCGATCTGCGCCTCTGTGCTCAGCTCCCGGCGTGCGTCCTCCTCGCTCAGGACCTTCGATTTACGGGCCAAGATGCCCCATCGCTGGGGAGCGTCCTGGTTCGTGCTCATACGTTCTATGGTGCCTTTGATCTGCGGGGATGCCACTCGTACGACATGTACGAACACCCCAGGTCGACCTCCGGGTCCTGCCCCTGGAATCCTGGGGCGCCGGCCTGCTGTACTTCACGGGCTCGAAGGCACACAACATTCGCCTGCGGGAGATGGCCATCCGGCACGGGTACAAGCTCTCGGAGTACGGGCTCTTCCACGCCAAGAGCGGCAGGAAGGCGGTCTCCGGGACCGAGGAGGAGATCTACGCCGAGCTGGGTCTCCCGTGGATTGCGCCGACGCTGCGCGAGGACAGGGGCGAGATCGCCGCCGGCCTGAAGGGCGAGCTGCCCGACGTGGTCGAGGAAGACGACATCCGCGGGGATCTCCACACGCACACCGACCTCACCGACGGGGTGTCCCGCCTGGAGGACATGGTGGCTGCCGCGGCAGAGCGCGGTTACGCGTACTTCGCCATCACGGACCACGCCCCGAATCTGTACATGCAGCGGATGACGGACGAGAAGGTCCTGGCGCAGCGCGAGAAGGTACGGGCGCTGGACGGCAAGCACCGCCGCATGCGGCTGCTGCACGGCACCGAGCTCAACATCGGTCCGGAGGGCGACCTGGACTGGCCGGACGAGTTCCTGGCCGGCTTCGATGTGTGCGTGGCGTCGGTGCACTCGCACTTCAACCAGACCCGCGAGGAACTGACCCGCCGGCTGGTGCGCGCCTGCGAGAACCCGCACGTGGCGGTCATCGGCCATCCCACCACGCGCCAGATCGGCAGGCGTCCGGGCATCGACGCGGACTTCGACGAGGTCTTCGCCGCCTGCGCGCGCACCGGCACCGCCCTGGAGATCAACTCCCACCCCGAGCGCCTGGACCTCGGCGACGAGGAGATCCTGCGCGCCAAGCGGTACGGGGTGAAGTTCGTGGTGAACACGGACGCGCACTCCGTCGTGCACCTGCCCTACATGCGCTACGGGGTGGGCACGGCCCAGCGCGGCTGGCTGACGAAGGACGACGTGATCAACACGTGGCCGCTGCAGAAGCTCCGGCGCTTCCTGCGGCCGGGCGGAGGAGCCGGGTGACGAGGGATGAGTCACACCTGACGGGCGCCGCTTGATCGATCACCGCATCGGGTTAGCATATGAGCGCTGCCTAGCTCGAAAGAGAAGCCTGTGTCTGTGATAGTCAACGACGACTCGTTCACGAACTGGAAGAACCGTGAGGAGATCGCGGAGTCGATGATCCCGCTCATCGGGAAGCTGCACCGGGAGCGGGACGTCACGGTCCTGGTGCACAGCCGTTCCCTGGTGAACAAGTCGGTGATCAGCATTCTCAAGACCCACCGGTTCGCCCGGCAGATCGCCGGTGAGGAGCTGTCGGTCACCGAGACCATGCCCTTCCTGCAGGCTCTCACCACGCTCGACCTCGGTCCCTCGCAGATCGACATCGGCATGCTCGCCGCGACGTACAAGGCCGACGCCAGCGGTCTGTCGGTGGAGGAGTTCACGGCCCGCGCGGTCGCCGGCGCCACGGGTGACAACAAGATCGCGTGCCGCGAGGGGCGCGACGTCGTCCTCTACGGCTTCGGCCGCATCGGCCGCCTCGTCGCCCGGCTGCTCATCGAGAAGTCCGGCTCCGGCAACGGCCTGCGGCTGCGCGCCATCGTCGTGCGTCAGGGCGGCGACCAGGACATCGTCAAGCGCGCCTCGCTGCTGCGGCGCGACTCCATCCACGGTCAGTTCCAGGGCACCATCACCGTCGACGAGGCGAACAGCACGATCGTCGCCAACGGCAACGCGATCAAGGTGATCTACGCCAACGACCCGTCCGAGGTCGACTACACGGCGTACGGCATCAAGGACGCCATCCTCATCGACAACACCGGCAAGTGGCGCGACCGCGAGGGCCTGTCCAAGCACCTGCGCCCCGGCATCGACAAGGTCGTCCTGACCGCTCCGGGCAAGGGCGACGTCCCCAACATCGTCCACGGCGTCAACCACGACACCATCAAGCCGGACGAGCAGATCCTCTCCTGCGCCTCCTGCACCACCAACGCGATCGTCCCGCCGCTGAAGGCGATGGACGACGAGTACGGCGTGCTGCGCGGCCACGTGGAGACCGTCCACTCGTTCACCAATGACCAGAACCTGCTGGACAACTACCACAAGGCCGACCGCCGCGGCCGCTCCGCGCCGCTCAACATGGTCATCACCGAGACCGGCGCCGCCTCCGCCGTCGCCAAGGCGCTGCCCGACCTCAAGGCCCCGATCACCGGCAGCTCGATCCGCGTCCCCGTCCCGGACGTCTCGATCGCGATCCTCAGCCTCCGTCTCGGCCGCGAGACCACCCGCGAGGAGGTCCTCGACCACCTGCGCAACGTCTCGCTGACCTCGCCGCTCAAGCGTCAGATCGACTTCACCACCGCGCCCGACGCCGTCTCCAGCGACTTCATCGGCTCGCGCCACGCCTCGATCATCGACGCCGGCGCCACCAAGGTCGACGGCGACAACGCGATCCTGTACCTGTGGTACGACAACGAGTTCGGCTACTCGTGCCAGGTCATCCGCGTCGTCCAGCACGTCTCCGGCGTGGAGTACCCGACCTTCCCGGCCCCGGTGGCCTAAGGCCCCCGCCGCGCCCCGCGCCCCCCCCCGGCCGCCCCGCACCCCGTCAGGGGCGCGGGGCGGTCTTGGTCTGCGGCTGCCGCCGCGTGGGCGCGGCACGGCACCCCGTCTGCGGGCGCGTTGTGGCTTGTCGCGCAGTTCCCCGCGCCCCTACGGGGCGCCCCGTAGGGGCGCGGGGACGTGTCGATCTGCGGCTGCCGCCGCGTGGGCGCGGTCGGCCACCGACGGCCCGCAGTCGACGCACCGCCCCGCGCCCCTTCGGGGCGCCGCATGAACCGTCGGGCAGGCCCCCCGATTCAGGTCTGCCGGGGGCGGGCGTGGCGGCCGGCGCGGCTGCGGAAGACGGACTGGAGGCGCCGGAGCAGGCCCTTGGGGGGTGGCGCCGGCTCGACGACGGGCGGCGGCCCGACTGTCACGGGCGGGGCATCGAGTGCCTCTGACAGCGGGCTGAGGCCGCAGTGCCATGTAAGGGACGTGTCCAGGGCGGACAGATCGCCCGGGGCGGGCGGTGCCGCGGGGGCCTGGAGGGGGCCCGGGGGCGCCGTCGCGTACGGCTCGTACCCCGGGTGTCCGGTCGGCGGCACGTGGTACCAGGAGTGGCCGCCGTGGTCCGGCGACGACGCGGTCGTCAGGTCGCGGACCGACGGGTCGAACGTGCCGTCCCACGCGCCGTCCCACGTGCCGTTCCACGGGCTCTGCGGCAGGACGGGGACGACCGGCGCGGCGAGCTGCTCGGCGGCGGACGCCACGGTGGTCGCGGCCTCCTGGAGCGCCGCCTGCTCGGCGAGTTTGCGTTCGGAGGCGTCGCGCTCGCTGCGCATGTCGAGCAGCAGGCTCCTGGCGTCCGCGGCCGCCTTGCGCGCCTGTGCGGCCTCCCGCTCGGCCGCTGCCAGCCGGTCCTGCAGCACCCGTACGTACTGCTCCCGCCCGGCGGCGGGCCGGGTGTGCTCCCGCAGCAGTCCCACCAGGCCCTGCAGGGCCCGGACATGGGCCCGGGCGGTCTCCTTGAGCCAGCGTTCGCGGCGCAGTTGCCGCTCCAGCCGCTCGGTGCGGCGGGCCGCCGCACCGAGCCGGTTCCGGGCGCCCGCGACCTGGTCGGCGGCGTGCGTCTGCGCGTCGTGCAGCGCCGTCAGGAGGCCGTCGAGCTGTGCGGCGTGCAGGACCGCGTCCTGCTGCCGCCGCTGCTCGTCGCGGTGCAGCATCTCCTCCAGGATCCGGCGGTACTCGCGTTGGGCCTCGCACTCCTCGCGCAGCATGGCGTCCGCGTACCGGTCGGGGGCGCAGGCGCGGAGCATGTCGTAGTAGGCCACCATCAGGTGCCGACGGACCGCGGGCGCAAGCGGCGGCCGGTCGTCGTCCGACAGGGCCAGCAGTGCTTCGACTTCGTGCGGTTCGGGCAGGCGCGTGCCGTCGGAAAGGGTCTTGAGCTCGTCCTCGGACAGCCCGGCCCGGGCGGCGAGCGCGCCGGTGTCGTCGCCGAGCGGGGCGAGGACCTCGTCCTGCAGGACGGTGAGGAAGTGCTGGACGGGCTCGGGCAGCGTGCGGTGGCGTCGTTCCTTGTCGGCGGCGAACCAGAGCTCCTCGTAGGCGGGCCAGACCGATGCGAACGGTCGGGGGTCCGCGCTGTCCTCGTGCAGCTGGCGGACCACGAGTTGCAGGGTCTCCCGGCGGGTGAGCCGCTTGCATGTCAGCACGTCGCCCACCGTGTTGTGGGACGCGGTGGCGATGCGCTTGAGGTCGTCGGCCTTGAAGTTGTTGGCGATGGCGCGGTACGAGGGATTGCCGGCCTGCGCATGCAGGGCCTGCACGGCGTCGCGCAGCCTCAGCAGAGCGCCGCCTGGCCCCTGCTCATCCGGAGTCGGAGCGGGCATGGCCGGGGGCTCCCTGCTGTCAGATCTGTCAGAGAACCGTGATCCTGCCGTCATGGGCGGCCGCGTTCGCTCAATCCGACAATCATTCACTCGTAAGAAGGCGTAACCCACCCTTCCGCACGGTGTGCACTGGAGGGGCCGGGTGGCGATCGCCGGCCGGCCTCCGCACGACCGGGCCGCCCCGGCACCAGCTGGGCAGCAGGGAGGGACGGCCCGGTCCTCACCCCGAGGGGCTTCGTTGCATCCTAGGAAGCAGCACGCTCGGTCCGTGCTTCCCCGCCAAACCCGCCACAAGGCGGCGTGCGTGCGCTACCGTGCACGCCGCATCTTTCTGGTGGCACCGCTCACGGCCGCGGTCGTGACCCTGGCACCCGCCGCCGCGGTACGGGCGGACTCCCCGCCCCCGGCCGCGGCACCCGCACAGCCCGGCGTCCCCTCGCCGGCGGCCGTTCCGCTGTCCCCCGGCACCGTCGTGCACGCGGCGCTGCCCGCGTTCGTCGCGGGACTGGGTTCCGGCAGCGTGCTGGCCGTCACCGGGTGGGCGATCCGGCGGCTGTCCGCGCGCCGGGCACGGGACTGAGCGTCACGGCGCCGCACGGACCCGGGCCCGTGCGGCGCCCCCGCAGCGTCCACCGCTGGTGCGGAGATCCTTAATCAAGCACCGTCCCACTTCACCATATTGAGCGGAAATCCTACTGTCGCAGGCCGCGGCCCCGGCCCGCCCCCTACTGTGCGGAACGATCGCCGACCCCTGGCGCTCGCCCGACCCGGAAACCGGATGGAAAGGCCGCGCGCGCGATGCCCAATCCCTTCGAGCTGCCCCGCTTCTACACGCCGTATCCGGCCCGCCTCAATTCCCGTCTCGAAGGCGCCCGGCAGCATTCGAAGGCATGGGCCCGGCGGATGGGCATGATCGAGGGGTCGGGCGTCTGGGACGAGCGGGACTTCGACTCCCACGACTACGCGCTGCTGTGCTCCTACACCCACCCCGACGCCCCGGGGCCCGAGCTGGACCTGGTCACCGACTGGTACGTGTGGGTGTTCTTCTTCGACGACGACTTCCTGGAGCGGTTCAAGCGCACGGGCGACACCGAGGGGGCCCGGGCCTACCTGGACCGGCTGGCGCTGTTCATGCCGATGGACGACGCCGGGCCGGCCGAGGAGCCGGCGAACCAGGTGGAGGCGGGGCTGGCCGACCTGTGGGCGCGGACGGTGCCGTCGATGTCGGCCGGCTGGCGCCGGCGGTTCCGCGAGAGCACGTGGAACCTGCTGGAGGAGTCGATGTGGGAGCTGTCCAACATCAACGACGGCAGGGTGGCCAATCCCGTCGAGTACATCGAGATGCGCCGCAAGGTCGGCGGCGCCCCTTGGTCGGCCAACCTGGTCGAGCATGCGGCGGGGGCGGAGGTGCCCGACGCCGTCGCCGCGAGCCGGCCGATGCGGGTGCTGCGGGACACCTTCGCCGATGCGGTGCACCTGCGCAACGACCTGTTCTCGTACCAGCGGGAGGTCGAGGCCGAGGGCGAGCTGTCCAACGCGGTGCTCGTCCTGGAGCGGTTCCTGGACTGCGGCACGCAGGAGGCGGCGGACGCGGTCAACGATCTGCTGACCTCGCGTCTGCAGCAGTTCGAGCACACGGTGGCCACCGAACTCGGGCCGCTGTTCGCCGAGCACGGGCTGACGCCCGGGCAGTGCGCCGACGTCTTCGCGTACATCAAGGGCCTGCAGGACTGGCAGTCCGGCGGCCACGAGTGGCACATGCGCTCCAGCCGCTACATGAAGGGCGCCGCCGGCGGGGTGCTGGAGGGGGCGGGCGCCCTGCTCGGTGGTCCGCTGGGGCTCGGCACGTCCGCCGCACTGATCGTGCCCTCCCTCGTCGCCTCGCTGCCGGCCCGGCTGCGCAGCCACGCGCACGTGCCGTTCGCGCAGGTGGGACCGCTGCCGCGGCCGCATGTGGACATGCCCTTCGAGACGCGCCTGAGCCCCCACCTCGACACCGCCCGCCGCAACACCCTCGCCTGGGCGCACCGCATGGGCTTGCTCGCCCGCTCCCCCGGCGACCCGCTCTCGGGCGTGTGGACGCACGAGAAGATGGCGGACTACGACATCGCCCTGTGCGCGGCCGGCATCCACCCCGCGGCCAGTGCGGAGGAGCTCGACCTGGCCACGGACTGGCTGGTCTGGGGCACGTACGCCGACGACGCCTACCCCGCCGTCTTCGGCCGCGGCGGCGACCTGGCCGGCGCCCGGGCGTGCCACGACCGGCTCCTGCGCTTCATGCCGCTGGAGGGCGAGGCGGGCGAGGTACCGCTCAACCCCTTGGAGCGGGGCCTGGCCGACCTGTGGGCGCGGACGGTGGGGCCGATGCCGCCGCCGGGGCGGCAGGCGCTGCGCGAGGCGGTCGTGGCGATGCTGGAGAGCTGGCTGTGGGAGCTGGCCAACCAGCGGATGAACCGGATCCCCGAGCCCGTGGACTACATCGAGATGCGGCGCAGGACCTTCGGGTCGGACCTGACCATGGCCCTGCCCCGGCTGCGCGCGGCGGGCAGCCTGCCGCCGGCGGTCCTGGACTCGCGCCCGGTGCGGGCGATGGTGGCCGCGGCGTCCGACTACGGCATGCTCGTCAACGACGTCTTCTCCTACCAGAAGGAGATCCAGTTCGAGGGCGGGGTGCACAATGCCGTTCTGGTCGTGCAGAACTTCTTCAACTGCGACCGCGAGCAGGCCGTGCGGATCGTCGCCGACCTGATGAACTCCCGGATGCGGGAGTTCCGGCACATCGTCTCCCGGCAGTTGCCCGCGCTGTGCGACGACCTGGGCCTGGACGCCGCAGCGCGCCGGGCGCTGCGGGCCCACGCCGAGGAGCTGCAGGACTGGATGGCGGCGATCGTCTCCTGGCACAACGGCTGCCGTCGCTACGACGAGCCGCACCTGATCCGGCACCACGCCCTGCCGGCCGCCCCCGCCGTGGCCGCCGTGACCGCTCCCCCGTTCGACGCCCCCACGGGGCTGGGCACCGCGGGCGCCCGCGTCCGGGAGCTGCTGGGCGCCGGCTGACGGGCCGGGATGCGCAGAAGGCCCTCGCCGCGTGCGGCGAGGGCCTTCCTCGTGTGCGCCGCCAGGGACTCGAACCCCGGACCCGCTGATTAAGAGTCAGCTGCTCTAACCAACTGAGCTAGCGGCGCGCAGAAGAAATATTACCCCGGTCCCGGGGGTGCTTCCGACCGGCCCGCATGTCCGGTCATGGCCGGACTTTCATGGCCGAAAGACCCCTCTTGATCATCTGCGTCGACGACCCGTAGCTTCGCCGTCACCGAACTCACCCGTCCGAACACGGACAGTTTCCGATTAAAGCTTCCTAGAAAGGAAGACACCGTGAAGCGCATCGGTACGGCCGTCACCGCGGCAACCGCTGCCCTCCTCCTGGCCCAGGCACCCGCCGCCACCGCGGCCGGGACGACCGGCTGGACCGCGCCCTCCTGCACCCGCGTCACCGGTGACGGCTCCGTCACCTTCACCACCGACGAGGGCCGCACGCTGGCGCCCACCACGGGGACGCTGCACACGACCGGCTACACCCACGGCCTGGTCGCCCTCGACACCCCGAACGTGCTCCTGGCCACGCACAACACCCAACTGCTGCGCTCGGCCGACGCCGGCTGCAGCTGGACGCCCCTGGCCACCCTCGGCACCGGCACCACGCGCCTGGCGGCGGCCCCCGGAGGCCGGGCGTACGCCTGGCAGGTGGGCGGCGGCTACCTGGCCCGCATCGACGGCACGACCGTCACCCCGCTGACCGCCCCGACGGCGAACATCACCGGCCTGGGCACCGACCGGGCCCACCCCGGCCACCTGCGCCTGGCCGACCACGCCGGGCAGCTGTTCGACTCCACGGACGGCGGCGCCACCTGGACCCGTACGGGCAGGCCGGCGTTCCCCGCCGGCAGCAGCGTCTACTCGGTGGCCTTCGACCCGGCCGACGTACGGCACGCCGTCGCCGGCGCCATGGTGCGCGGCGGCGCGGTGACCACCGACGGCGGCACCACCTGGACCGCCGCCAAGGGCCTGGCGGCCAAGGGCGACAAGGCCAACCTCTTCTCCTCCGCCGTCTCCCCCGCCGACCCGTCCGTGGTCTACGGGCTGGGCATCGACCTCGACGAGGCCGCGCCGGGCTCCTCCTCCGAGGGACGCCACCTGTACCGGTCGGCCGACGGCGGCCGGACGTTCGTCAAGGTCGTCGACGACTCCGCGGAGACCAAGCTGACCAACGGCACCCTGCTGGCCCCCAGCCCGGTCGACGCCGACGTCCTGCACTTCGTCTTCGGCACCTACTTCCAGAACTACGGCACCGACCTCTTCCGCCTCGACGCCCGCACGGGGCGGGTCACCAAGACCCACAACGCCTACGACGGCATCTCGGCCATCGCCTTCAACCCGGCGCGGCCGCAGGTGATGTACCTGGGTGCCGACGAGGTGCGGGTGGACTGACCGCAAGGACTCACTTCTTGCCCTTGCCGGGCTCCCCGCGCGGGTTGCGGATGGTCACCGTGACGCCGGCCGAGGCGTTGCGGGTGGTCAGGCGGTACGGGCCGAAGACGCGCCGTGCGGAGAGCAGGTAGCCCTCGGGCACGGCCGTCTCCCGCAGGTAGTAGGTGCCCAGCGGCAGCCCGGGATAGGTGCAGCGGCCCTGCCGGTCGGTGGCGCAGCCGCTGTCGACCCGGCGGTCGGCGCCGGCCCCTGAGGCCTGCAGTCCGGCGCGGCCGTTGGTCTCGCGCCACAGCTCGAAGACGGCGCCCTGCAGCAGCCGGCCGGTCCGCGCGTCCCGCTTGATCAGCCGTAGCGTGCCGCAGGTGGGGGTGTTGGCCACGGCGACGGTCACGCCGCGGGCGGCGTTGGCGGCGGTGAGGACGAGCCCCGTCACACGCTGGGCGGGCGCGGCGTAGCAGGCGGGGGGCTGCAGCTCCTGCCAGTAGTAGGTACCGGTGTCCACGGCCCTGCGGCACAGGCCGCGCCCGTCGGTGACGCACACGCCGCCGACCCGGGCGTCGGCGGCGCCACCGGTCTGCAGGCCGGCGCGGCCGTTGGACTCCCGCCACAGCTGGAAGCGGGCCCCCGGCAGCGGCCGGCCGGTCACCGCGTCCCGCTTGAGCACCGTCACGGTGCCGGCCTGCGCGGCGCTGACGCAGTCGGGCAGGTCGCCGGTGAAGGGGTAGGCGTGGAATCCGGCGGGACCACCGGAGGCGGTGTGGGTGAGGGAACCGGCGGTCAGGAAGCGCCCGTTGAAGCCGGGTACGGAAACGACCGACTCGCTCTCGCGCTCGCCGGCCAGGACACTGCCCTGGAACTGCCCGCTGCCGCGGAACTCCAGGCGCCGGGCGTCGGCGGCGTTCCACAGCAGCCGCTCGCGCAGCCCGGCCGGTCCGCTCACTGCGCCGGCGTCGATCAGCCGTGCGGCGCCGGTGAGGTTGACCAGGACGGTGGCGCCGGTCGGGATGCCGGTGAAGCGCAGGTTCTGGTGGGTGCCGCCGGGACTGGCGAGGTCGGAGCCGACGGTGAACACCTGCAGCCGGGAGCTGCCGTCGCCGGTGAAGACCGTCTCCGTACCGGTGGTGCGCACCGTGCCGGTCGCCGGCCGGCCGTGGCCGTCGGCCCCGTGCGCGTAGCAGCGGCTCGCGGCGCCGAGTTCGTCGCGCAGCCGGACGTACGGCTCCGTCGCGGCCTCGTCGGTGACGCTGCGGCCGGTGACCGTACCCCGGACCGGACCCGCGTGGCGGACCGTGCCGCGGTCGGCGACCAGCCGCTGGCCGGCCGCGACGGTCACGGCTGCGCCCGCGGTCAGGAAGTCGCTGCCGTCCGCCGGGGGGACGCGGGAGCCGGTGCCGGCCACGCCCACGGCGTACCCGCCGCCGCCCGACCGGTGCACGTCCACGCGGCCCAGGGCGACCACGCGCCCCTCGGCCTCGGCGGCCGTGCCCCGGATACGGAAGTCGCCGCCGACGAGGACGTTGACGTTGTTGTCGCGGCCGGCCGGCGGGCCCGTCCCGGGGCCGCGGTAGCTGCGCGGACAGCTGCCGGGCAGGCACGGGCCCAGGCCACCGGGCAGCGGCGCCGCCGCCGCGGGCGGGGCCAGGCCCCCGACCGTGGCGGCGCAGACGACGCCCACCGCGAGCCGTCGCAGCCATCCCTCGGTGAAGTTCCGTCGCACGATCCGACTATGACCATCGACATCTCGTCGGATATTCCGGCACGCCGGGGCGTCGCCGCCAACGTGCTCCGAACGGCCGATCAGGTGCCCGGCTTGCGGCCCCAGACGCGCACGCCGTCGCCGACCTGCAGCACGTCCCAGAGCCGGCGCGCGTCGGCGACCGTGAGGTTGACGCAGCCGGCGGAACCACCGCCGTCGAAGAGGTTGCCCGGGTGACCGTGCAGGGCCTGGCCGCCGGAGAAGAACTGCGAGTACGGCATCGGGGCGTTGGCGTAGAGCGTGGAGACGTGGTTCTTGTGCTTCCAGTACACCTTGAACGACCCCGTACGGGTCGTCTGCCCGGCCCGGCCCGAGCGCACCGGCACCGGCGCGAAGATCACCCGGCGGCGCTGCTGCACCCACATCAGCTGCCGGTCGAGGTCCACGCACGCCATGCGGCCCGCCACCACCGGACAGCGGCCGGCGGCATTGGGGTTGGGCCGGGCCTGGGCGACGAGCATCTGCCGGTAGGTGGCCAGCCCCGCGTACCCGTCGGCCGGCCGGATGCCCTCCCGCCGCTGGAAGGCGGCGATGGCCGCGCAGTCCGCCGGTGACTGGCGGCCGTCCACGGGCCGCTTGAGGTAAGCCTCCAGCTGCCGCTGGTACGGGCCGGTGCCCGCCGTACAGGCGGCCGCGTGCGCCGGGCGGGCGGTACCCGGCGCGGCGACCTGGGCGGCCGCACCGACGAGCGCCGTCAGCAGACAGGCCGCCCGTACGCGTCGGTTGCTCATGGACGACGGTCTACCGGCCGGCCGCCGGGCGGGCACCCGCAGGGACCCGAACGGGTCAGTCGCGCGGCGACAGCTCGGCCATCGCCGACCAGCCGCGGCCCGGCACCTCGACGTTGACGATCTCCGGCGTGCGCGCGATCAGGCCGGGCATCCAGGCCATGGCCGTCTTGAAGTGCTCCGAGTTCACGTGCGCCTCGCCCGCGGCCGCGTCCTCGAACGCCTCGACGAGGACGAACTGGTGCGGGTCGTCCACGCTGCGCGACCACTCGTAGAACAGGTTGCCCGGCTCCTCGCGGGTGGCGCGGGTGAAGTCCTGGACCAGGTCCAGCCACTCCCCGCTGCGCTCGGGGCGGATGGTGAACTTGACGACGATAAAGATCATGCGTGCTCCCGGGAGGACCGCGTTCGAATGAGGACCGGTCCATCGTGACGCGCGCCGCGGGGCCTCGCGAACGGGGTGCGCCCGTTTTCCGGCTGTGCCGGAAAACGCGCCGCGGCGGGCCGCTCCCCAGCTCCGCCTCCCCCCAGCTACCACTGGGAGGTGCCCCCACTCCCCGTCTCCTGGCGGGTCTCCGCCCCCTGGGCCGTGTCCGGCGGATCTTCGACACGCGCCACCACGGCGCCCCGTTAGGGGCGCGGGGAACTGCGCGATCAGCCGGCGACGGCCCGCAGCCGACGTGCCACCCCCGGGGCCCGGGCATTCTGCGGGCACGTCGTGGCTTGTCGCGCAGTTCCCCGCGCCCCTGACGGGGCCTGCCTGATCCGCCGGATACGCCTGGCCGTCGGTGGCCGATCGCGCCCACGCGGCGGAGCCGCAGATCGGGCACCGCCCCGCGCCCCTGACGGGGCACCGCACGATCCGCCGGACACGGCCTAGTACCCCCGGACCGGGGTGCGCCCGGTGTTCTCGAATGCCGGACGGGCCGGCGTGAGTGCCGCCGCCCGTTCGCGGAGCTCCGCGAGGGCGAGCCGCAGCAGTGGGTGCCCCTCGCTGCCGCTGCGCACCGCGGTCAGCACCCGCCGCGTCGGCCCCGGCCCGCGCAGCGGTCGTACCGCGGGGGTGAGCGCGGGGCGGATGCCGTGCAGGGCCGAGCGGGGGACGAGGGCGACCCCCGCGCCGACCGCGACCAGGGCACACACGGCCGAGAAGTCGTCGGACAGGCACTCGACCCGCGGCTGGAAGCGGGCCTGCTCGCAGGCGCGCAGCACGGCCTCGTGCACGGGGTTGCCGGGCCAGGGCGTGATCCAGGGGTCCTCGGCCAGATCCTTCAGGTCGACTTCGCCCGCCCCCGCGAGCCGGTGCCCGGGCGGCAGCACGGCATCGAACGGCTCCTCGTACAGCGGTGCGTGCAGCAGCCGGCCCGTGCCCGGCGCCAGCGAGTCGCGGTGTTCGACGGCGATGGCGATGTCGACCTCGCCGTCGGCGAGCAGGCGGGCGCTGGTGTGCCCTTCGGCGTCCTTGACCCGCACCTGCACCTGCGGCGCGCGCTGCCGCAGTGCGGCCACCGCGGGGGCGACGACCTCGGTGATGGCGGTGGCGAAGGCGGCGACGGCGACCTCGCCGACCAGTCCGGTGGAGCAGGCGGCGAGGTCGGCCTCGGCCCGCTCCAGCTGGGCGGAGATCTCGCCGGCGTGCCGGGCGAGGACGCTGCCCGCGGCGGTGAGGCGCACGGTGCGCCCACGCCGTTCGAGCAGGGTGTGCCCGGTCTCCGTCTCCAGGGCGGCGAGCTGCTGGGAGACGGCGGAGGGCGAGAGGTACAGGGCGTGGGCGGCGGCCGTGACGGTGCCGTGGTCGGCGAGGGCGCGCAGCACCTTCAGGCGGCGGGGGTCGATCACCTGTTCATCATCCCATGATCGTGAAGGTGGGCTTCACAACGACCGTCGAAAAATGTCGATGGACTTCACAGCGGCGAAGCCGCAAAGTGATCCCTCATGAGGGCATTGGTGAAGACCGCGGCGGCGCCGGGTCTCGAACTGACCGAGGTGCCGACCCCCGAGGCCGGCCCCGGACAGGTACTGATCAAGGTCTTGCGGACCGGCATCTGCGGTACGGACCTGCACATCGACAGCTGGGACGACTGGGCGGCCCGCGCGGTGCGCGCGCCGCTCGTGGTCGGCCACGAGTTCGCCGGCGAGGTCGTCGCCACCGGCGCCGGGGTGACCAAGGTCGCCGTGGGCGACACCGTCAGCGGCGAGGGTCACCTGGTGTGCGGCACCTGCCGCAACTGCATGGCGGGCCGCCGCCACCTGTGCATCCGTACGATCGGGCTGGGCGTGCACACGGACGGCGCGTTCGCCGAATACGTGGTGCTGCCCGAGTCCAACGTCTGGGTCCACCGCCACGAGATCGACATCGACGTGGCGGCCATATTCGACCCGTTCGGCAACGCCGTGCACACCGCCCTGGCCTTCCCGGTCCTCGGCGAGGACGTGCTGATCACCGGTGCCGGCCCCATCGGCATGATGGCCGCCGCGGTCGCCGCCCACGCCGGCGCGCGCTCCACCGTCATCACCGACGTCAGCCCCTACCGCCTGGCGCTGGCGCAGAAGATGGGCGCGACCGTCGCCCTGGACGTCAGCAGCCGGCGCATCGCCGACGTCATGCCGGAGCTCGGCATGACGGAGGGCTTCGACGTGGGCATGGAGATGTCCGGCCGCGCCGACGCCCTGCAGGACATGATCGCCACCATGTCGCCCGGCGGCCGCATCGCCGCGCTCGGCCTGCCGCACGGCGAGGTGAGCCTGGACATGGCCACGATCGTCACGCGCATGCTGACGCTGCGCGGCATCTACGGCCGCGAGATGTTCGAGACGTGGTACGCGATGTCCGTGCTGCTGCGCAGCGGCCTGGACATCTCGCCGGTGATAACCCACCGCTTCGGCTTCGAGCAGCACGCCGAGGCGTTCGCCACGGCCCGCTCCGGCCAGTGCGGCAAGGTCGTCATCGACTGGACCCGGCCCATCCTCCCCTGACGCAACGCCACACCACGAGGAGTCCCCACGTGTACGACGGGATGCGCGAGCACCTGCGCAAGGAGCTGCAGGACATCCGCGACGCCGGGCTGTACAAGTCCGAGCGCGTGATCACCAGCCCGCAGTCGGCTGCCATCAGCGTCGGCGACGGCAAGGCCGCCGACAAGGTGCTCAACTTCTGCTCCAACAACTACCTCGACCTCGCCGACCACCCCGAGGTCATCGCGGCGGCCAAGCAGGCGCTGGACGACTGGGGCTTCGGCATGGCCTCCGTCCGCTTCATCTGCGGCACCCAGGCGCCGCACAAGGAGCTGGAGAGCCGGATCTCCCGCTTCCTGGGCACCGAGGACACGATCCTGTACAGCTCGTGCTTCGACGCCAACGGCGGTGTCTTCGAGACCCTGCTGTCCGCCGAGGACGCGGTGATCTCCGACGAGCTCAACCACGCCAGCATCATCGACGGCATCCGCCTGTCGAAGGCCGCGCGCCTGCGCTACCGCAACCGCGACATGGCGGACCTGGAGCGCTGCCTGCAGGAGGCGTCGGGTGCTCGGCACAAGCTGATCGTCACCGACGGCGTGTTCTCCATGGACGGCTACATCGCCCCGCTGGACGAGATCTGCGACCTGGCCGAGCGCTACGGCGCCCTGGTGATGGTCGACGACTCGCACGCGGTGGGCTTCGTCGGCGAGGAGGGCCGCGGCACGCCGGAGCTCTTCGGCGTCACCGAGCGGGTCGACATCATCACCGGCACGCTCGGCAAGGCCCTGGGCGGCGCCAGCGGCGGTTACGTCGCGGCGCGCGCGGAGATCGTCGAGATCCTGCGCCAGCGCTCCCGCCCGTACCTGTTCTCCAACTCGCTGGCGCCCTCCATCGTCGGCGCCTCGCTGCGGGTGCTCGACCTGCTGGCCGCCTCCGGCGACCGGCGGGCACAGCTGCGGGAGAACACCGCGCTCTTCCGCAAGGGCATGACCGAGGCGGGCTTCGAGGTGCTGCCGGGCGAGCACCCCATCACCCCCGTCATGATCGGTGACGCGGCCGTGGCCGCGCGGATGGCGGCGGCGCTGCTGGAGAAGGGCATCTACGTGATCGCCTTCTCCTACCCGGTGGTCCCCCAGGGCAAGGCCCGCATCCGCGTCCAGCTCTCGGCCTCCCACTCGCGCGAGGACGTCCTGCGCACGATCGAGGCCTTCCGCGAGGTCCGCGACGCGATGGCGGGCTGACGCCCGCACATCCTGACGGCGCCGGCCCCGGGCATCTGCCCGGGGCCGGCGCCGTGTGCGTGCCGTCCCGTGCTGCCGGCCGGATCAGCGCGGAAGCCCGGTCACCACGCCCGAGCCGGCGGCGCGCCCGCGACGACGGAACACGAATCGCTGACCGCTCTCGAGCGCGACGGGCTGCTCCAGCGCGACCGTCACCGTGGCCGTGTGCAGCGGGTGCAGCGCCTCCATCCCTTGCGGAAGTGTCACCGAGCCCCGGAGCGGGCCTGCACGGAAGTAGAAGTGCAGGCAGCCTCCGGTCAGCAGCTCGGCACCGCCCTCGGCCGCCGACATGACGGCGAGGTCGGCCACGAAGGACCGGTGCGCGCTGATCGAACGCGGCGTGGCCAGTGTCTGCCCCCGCTCCACCGCGCTCGACGCTTCTTCCGGCAGCAGCAGCTCCACGTTCATGCCCGCGGTCGCCTCGCCGACGCGCCGCTTGCCCGCCTCGATACGGGTGACGCGGACGATCCCGCCACCGCCGGCACCGACGATCTGCACCTCGTCGCCTGCGCGGACGCGCCCCCGCTCCACCCGGCCTGTCGCCCGCACCGTCCTCTCCCCTGGGCGACGGAAGACGTCCTCGACGACCATCAGGAACGGCTGCTCACAGACATCCATAGGTCACTCGCCTAGTGCCAGCGCGGGCGGGAGCCGTCGCCGCCGCAGGTGAGGAGGCGACCGGTGGCGTCGTGAGTGGTGGCGCCGACGTCCGCCTTGCGGCAGAACTGGCCAGCCTTGTAGCAGTTGCCCGCGCTGGAGCGGATCTCGCAGGTCGTGGCGGCGGCCGGGGCACTGGTGGTGGGGGCGTCGGCGGTGGGCCGCGAGGTCCGGGCGTGGGACGGCGACGGCGTGGGGGCCGGGTCGGTCGTCGGGGAAGGCGCCGGGGTGGGCGTGGCGCGGGAGGTGGGCGAGGCCGACGGCGACGCGGAGATCGATGCGCTCGGTGAGGCGGTGGAACCGGTCGGCGCCTTGTCGTCTCCCGTGCACCCGGTGAGGGTCAGCGCGAGGGCGAGCCCGCACACGGCGAGCAGACGGCGAGGAGAGGGGACGGATATGGCCATGGACGACTCCACGTACGGACGGGCGGTGGGACAGCCGCGTGCGGTACGGCGCCGTCCGTGGACGCGGCGTACCGCCGATACGTGGGGGGACCGGCTCGGCTGGAACTTTAGCGCTGGACGATCGAGTTCGAAGGCCAGATCGACAACTTCAGCCGCGCAGGAGTCGTTTCTGGAGGGACTCCAGGGGGCCCGCGGAAAAACGGCGCATCCAGAGGGTGGATGCGGTCACCAGGGTCAGGCAGACCGTGGCCCACAGGGCGAGGACCCACCAGGGGCCGGTGCCGGCGAAGTGGTCCGCGAGGCCCAGGCCGATGCCGTAGCAGGCCAGGACGCACAGCACGTTCTGGGCGACGTAGCAGGTCAGGGCCATGCGGCCGACGGAGGTCAGGGAGCGGGTGAGCGGGCCGGGGCGGGGCAGGCGGTCCATCAGCACGCCGATCAGGCCGAGGTAGCCGAGCGCGACGACGGGGGCGGCGACGTAGCGGCCCAGCAGGTAGGCGTCGGCGAGGGAGGCGGCGGCGTTCAGGGGCAGGCCGAGGCCCAGGCCCCAGGCCGCCAGGCGGACGCGCAGCCGGTGGCCGGCGGCCGAGGGGGCGAAGGCGCCGGCGCGGTGGAGGCGGACGCCGAGCAGGAAGAGGAAGAGCAACAGTCCGAAGGAGAGCACCGGTTCCATGCGCAGGACGAGGGCGTGGTGCAGGCGGAAGGCGATCTGGGCGAGGTAGCCGCCGTGCGCGTAGAGGTCGGCCGCCTCCCGGTCGGGGCCGGTGCTGCTGCTCCCGTCGCCGTCGGAGCCGAGCGCCGCGAGGCCGAGCAGCGTCATCACGGCGACGTGGAGGCCGGCCGCCGTCCACATCACGCGGTTGCGCAGGCGCGCGGAGCAGTTGAGCAGGCGGGCGACGAGCAGGGCGGTCAGGGCGTAGCCCATGAGCACGTCCCAGGCGAAGACCAGGACGAAGTGCACCGTGCCCTCGGCGAGGAGGAAGAGGGCGCGCCGGCGGTAGCGGCCGGGCCACGGCCGGCCGCGCCGGGCGGCGGCGTCGAACTGGATGGCCAGGCCGACGCCGAAGAGCAGGGTCAGCAGGGACAGGAACTTGCCGTCGGCGAGGAAGCGGAAGACGCTCTCCACCGCGAGCGCGGGGGTCGGGTCCCTGAGCAGTCCACCCAGGGTGGCTCCTCCGTCGGCTTCGAGAACGCCCCATTCCGCGCCGGGACCGGTAAAGATCCAGACATTCGTCATCAGCGTTCCGAGGATCGCCGTGCCCCGCAACACGTCCAGCAGCGGCAGTCGTTGCGGCGTGCCGGAGTCCGGCGCCCCTTCCGTTTCGTCCTCCTGTGGTCCGGACCAGGACACGGTGGACCGTACGGTTTCCGTCATGTGACCCCCAACTCGGCGTTTCCTCCATCCTCTGCGGGGAGATCGCCGGAGGCCTCGTAGGTGGTGATGAAACGGCGCTACATCCTTCGATGTAGGGGCCAACAGGGCGGCCGAACCTTTATCAGCGCGCGCACATGTGCCGAAGGAAAGTGCCAAAACTCTCACCACCCACGGGTGTTATCGATTACCTTCCGTCGCATCGGACACGCCATGTGTGATCACCCCCGGAGAGGATCGTGTGACCGGCATAGACGGGTGCCTGGCCGAGGCCATGACCATCCCCGGGGCACGGGGGGCGAGCCTGGTGGAGTGGACCACCGGGCTCACCCTGGGGACGGCGGGCGACGGGCCGACGGCCGGGCACGGGGAGCACGGGGACGACGAGGCCGCGGCCGCCGAGGCGGCCGAGGTGGCCCGGCTCGTCTTCGAGAGCGGGGCCTTCCGCAGCGGACCCGCGGCCGCGGGTCCCGTGGAGGAGCTGATCGTCACCGCCCGCGGCAGCTACCACCTGATCCGTTTCGTGGAGACGGCCTTCGACAGCAGCGTCTTCCTGCACCTGTGGCTGGACCGCACGGAGGCGAACCTGGCCGTGGCCCTCTTCCGCATCAAGGACCTCACCGCCCGGCTGGTGGCCGCATGAGCCCGGCACTGCGCGAGGCGACGCTGGAGGACCTGGCCGCGCGGCGCGCCACGGGCGCCCTCCACGGCCGCGGCGGGGCGCTGTACCTGGCCGACGGCGCGGTGGTGCACGCGGAGAGCCCGGCGGTGCCGGACGTGGGGTGGCGGCTGACCGCCGGCGGCCGGGTGTCGCCGGAGGCCTGGCAGGAGGCGGTGGTGCGCGGCGGCGCCGAGCACCGCGCCGGCGCCTTCCTCGTCGAGCACGGCCGGCTCGGCCGCGCCGAGCTCGAACTGTGCCATCTGAGCGCCCTGTTCGACGCGGCCTACTTCGTGCTCTTCCCGCTCGACGGCTCGCAGCGGCCCCCGGACCGGTTCCTGTACGAGGCACGGCACTGGTTCGGCCCCGTACGCCCGGTGCCCGTGGGCCTGTTGCAGCGCGAGGTGCGGCGCCGGCGCGGGTTGCTGGAGAGGGCCTGGCCGCGCCCGGAGATCGACGCGGCACCGGTCGTGCCCGTGGCCGGCGCCCTGCCCCGCGCCGGCCGGGGCGGCGCTCCCGCCGGCGGGCGCCGCGCGGTGCTGGAGGCGGCGGACGGGGTGCGCACGCCCACCCAGATCGCCAGGGCGCTGGGCCGGTGCGCCTTCGCCACCGTCCTGGACGTGCGGCGCCTTGCGGCGGCGGGCCTGGTCCGTACGCCGCGGGCGGGCGCACCGGCGCCGCGCGCCCCGCAGGCCGGTGCCCGCCCCGACGCCCCGGACGTCTTCCTGCTCCACCGGATCCGCGACGCCTTGGAGGCCCTGTGACCGAGCCCCGGCCCGTTCCCGTGCCGCACCCCGAGTTCCCGCGACGCCACCGGGCCGCGTCGTGGGCGGGCCGGGCACCCGCGCTCTCATGATGAGGCGCGCGTTGAGGCAATTCGCCGTGAGGAGGCAGCCGATGACCGCCGCACCCGAGGTGCTCGACGAGCTGGAGGGGCTCCGCGTGCGGGTACCGCACCTGACCGGTGCCATGGTGGCCAGCACCGACGGGCTGGTGATCGCGCACCTCGTCACCGGCATGGAACCGGACGGGGTGGCCGCGCTGACCGCCGCGGCGCTGGGCGTGGGAGCCCGGCTGACGGAGGCCGTGGGCCACGGGGGCTTCCGCGAACTCGTCGTCAGCGGCGAGCACGGCTACGTCGCCACCTACGCCGCCGGCGCCTCGTGCGTACTGACCCTGCTGGCCACGGCCGACGCCAACGTGGGCCGGCTGAACCTGGAGGCCCGCAGATCGGGCGCCCGCATCGCCGCGCTCGCCGCCACCTCGCCGGCGAGCCGGCGCCAGCCGTGACGAGGGCGGCCACCGGCCGCCCGCACGACGCATCACCGACCCGCGCCACCGACCCGCATCACCAACCTTCATCACCAACCCGACAAATCGACACCGACGGAACGGAAGACTGACGATGGCGAACACCGAAACGGCCCTGAAGGACGCGATGAGCTCGATCGACGGGGCCATCGGCGTGGCACTCGTCGACTACGGCAGCGGCATGGCGCTCGGCACCCTGGGCGGCAGCTCCTCCTTCGACCTCAACGTCGCGGCCGCGGGCAACACCGACGTCGTACGGGCCAAGCTGCGGGCCATGGAGATGCTGAACATTCAGGACAGCATCGAGGACATCCTCATCACCCTCGGCACGCAGTACCACCTGATCCGCCTGCTCACCGGCCGCGGCGGCAACGGGCTGTTCCTCTACCTCGTCCTGGACGCCAAGCGCGCCAACCTGGCGATGGCCCGCCACCAGCTCCGGCGGATCGAGGCGGAGCTGGAGGTCTAGGCGCTGGAGGTCCGGGCGCTGGAGGTCCGGGCACTGGAGGTCCGGGCGCCGGATGTCCAGGCGTGGTCAAGGCGTGCTGGGCCATTCGGGATGGCCTGAACGGAGGACTTGAGAGGGCGCTCACCTGACGGCCCGTCGGCCCGCGGATCTGGTGCGCCGTCAGGTGCGCACGCCCCGGGTGGCGGGTCGTCAGAAGTCGCTCCGTTTGCGGGCGGCCGAGGGGCGACGCAGGGTCGTCGTGACGATCCCTTCTGCCCGGAGGAGTACTCCATGGCCCTCTCCCGAAGAACCGGTCTCCTGCTGTCCGGCACCCTGTGCGGTGCCCTGGCCCTGGGCACCGCCGACTGGACCGCCACGGCCGACACCACGCGCTCGCCCGCCGACGCCGCCGCCCCCGCGCAGGCCGCCCCGGCCCCCGACGCCCTGCGCAGGGCCGCGGGCCAGGGGGTGCGCGCCATCGAGGAGAACGCCATCGGCAAGGAGGCGGCCGACGTCGCCGCGGGATGCGCGGCCGCCCACCAGGCGCAGGGGCCGAAGGCCGGGAGCTGCGCCGCCGTCCGGGAGCAGCTCGACCGGCTGGGCCGGGCCCGGGCGGGCCTGGAGCGCCAGGCGAACACCGGCCGGCCCGACCTCGGGGCCATCACCGCCTCGACCCTGGACGCGGTGGCGGCCACCGTGCAGCTGGCCAAGGAGCGCGCCCGCAGCGACGACGGCTGGGGGCACGGCCGGCAGGGCCGGGAGGGCCCCGGCGGCCTGATCGGCACGGTGCAGGGGCTGGTCGTGGGACTTGCCTCCACCATGAACGGTGTCGTCGGCGGCGTCAGCAACATGGTCATCGGCCTGGTGAGGGCCTTGATGGCCGGCGGCTGAGGCGGCAGCTGTGCATCCGGCGGCCCCCGCTCCGGCCCGGCCCGGGCGGCAGGCCCGCCCCCCGGCGTCCGACGTCCCGGCGCCCGCGGCCCTGCCGTGGTTCGCGGGCGTGGCCACCGCCTACACCGTGGCCCAGCTGCTGCTCGTGGTGCCGGACACCGGGCTCGGCTGGGACGAGACGGTGTACGTCAGCCAGGTCGCCCCGCACACCCCGGCCGCGTTCTTCAGCGCGCCGCGGGCCCGCGGGGTGAGCCTGCTGGTCGCTCCCGTGGTGGCGCTGACGGACTCCACCGATGTGCTGCGCCTGTGGCTGGCAGTGGTCTCGGGGTGCGGCCTGCTGCTGGCGCTGTGGCCGTGGCGGCGGCTGGTGCCCGTGCCGCTGGCGGCGCTTGCGGGCCTGCTGTTCTGCGGGCTGTGGATGACCTTGTTCTACGGTCCGCAGGCCATGCCGAACCTGTGGGTGGCCTTCGGCGCGCTGGCCGCCACGGGCTGGTTCCTGTGCGCCGTGCGCGGTCCGGGTGCGGACCGGCGGGCGCTCGTGGCCCTCGCCGCGTCGGTGGCGTTCACCGCGCTGATGCGCCCGGGTGACGGCCTGTCACTGCTGCTGCCGCTGGCGGGCGCGGCGGTGTGCGTACGGTCCTGGCGCCGGCCCGTGGTCCTGCTCGCCGTGGTGGGCGGCGCGCTCGCCGGCGGCGCCGAGTGGGTGGTCGAGGCGTACCTGCACTACGGCGGGCTGGCGGCGCGGCTGGCGCGGGCCTCGCAGATCCAGGGCGGCTGGGGTGCCCCGCTGGCCCTGGACGACCACATGCGGGCGCTGGAGGGCCGGGCGCTGTGCCGGCCGTGCACGATTCCCTGGCGGCATCCGGTGACGGCGGTGTGGTGGTTCGCGGTGCCGCCGCTGACCGCGGGCGGCCTGCTGGTGGCCTCCCGGGTGCGCCGGCCGGCGGTGTACGCCCTGCCGGTGGTGGTGGCGCTGTCGATGGCGGTGCCGTACCAGTTCCTCGACTACGCGGCGCCCCGGTTCCTGCTGCCCGCGTACGGGCTGCTGGCATTGCCGGTGACGCTGTGCCTGTTGCGGCTGGTGACCACCGTCGAGGGCGGCCCGCCGCGGCTGCGGCCGGTCGCGGCGGCGGCCCTGGTGATGGCGCTGCTGGCGCACCTGGCGGTGCAGTACGTGGTGCTGGGCCGGGCCGTGGCGCGCAGCGCCGCCACCGACCGGGCCCTCGGACGCATCGTCACCGAGCTGCGTCGCCAGGGGCTGCGGCCGCCGTGTACGGTCACGGGCACGGAGGCGGTGCGGATCGCCTTCCGCGCCGGGTGCGCCTCGCGGCAGACGGACGGGCACGACGCGAACACCACCGTCGCGCGGCTGGTGGCCGACGCGGCACGGCAGCCGGTGGCGGTGGTGACCTCCGACGGCACGCACCCACCGCCGTACGCGCGCACCTGGCGCGCCGCATCGCTGCCCGCGCTGCCCGGCGAAGCGGCCGGGCTGCACGCCCGGCTGTCCCCGCCGACCCGCCGGTGAGGCCCGGCGCGCCGGCGCGGCGTCAGGACCAGGGGCCGAAGGGCACCAGGTCGGGCCCGGTGGCGTGCCAGTCGTCGCCGCCCTCGCTGACGCGGTGCAGCAGGTGGCCCGCGTACCAGACGACGATGTCCTGGCCGTCGGTGGACTCCCCCGAGACGTACGCGGCCAGGCCGTCGTCGGCGGCGCTGCCCTGGCGCCCGTAGCGGTCCTCGGCCGCCCGGTAGCGCAGCAGCCACAGATCGGCGGTGGAGAAGGCGTCGGCGGTGCCGTCGGCCGCGCCGGGCAGCAGGTGGTAGCCGCGGCCGCTGTCGAGGTCGAGCACGGCCCAGCTGCGCCGGGAGCCGGCGTTCTTCACCCGGCTGGTCTCGGTGCGGAAGGGGTGCCAGCCCGGCCCCCAGCCCTCGTCGGGGGTGTAGGTGTTGTACTCCAGCAGCAGGTCGCGCGCGGCGCCGTCGATGTCGAAGTCCAGCCGCCAGTAGACGTGGTGGCGGTGGTCGAAGGGGCACTGCAGGCCCGCGCTGTAGAGCCGGGGCATGACCACCCCGTTCTCCCAGAACACCCAGCGGTGGGTGAGCCGGTAGGCGCCGATCGTGTGGTACGACTCCACGCTCAGCGCCCGCAGGCCGCCGGCGGTGTAGGAGTAGACGCACACCCTGCTGCCCGGGCAGCGGGAGGTGGGGTGGGAGTTGTCGTAGTTGAGCGGGTCCTTGTACGGGCCGCAGGGGCCGGAGTACTGCACCCGCAGCGAGGGCAGGCTGGCCTTGTGGAAGACCTCGTGGCCCCGGTAGGCGGCGCCGAGGACGACGATGCCCTCCTCGTCGGGGGCGTCCGCCAGCCGCCAGTCGAAGGTCCACAGCGGGGCCTCGGGGGGCCAGCTGACCCGGCCGGACTCACTCATCGCCGCCTCCGCCCGTCCCCAGTACCCGCTCCTCGCCGAGATCGACCACCAGCCGTACGTCCGGCATGCGCCGGGCCGGCGAACCGAACCCGACGTACGCGCGGCGCCGGCCGTGGTGCTCGTCGCCCTCGCGCACATCGCTGGTCAGCAGCACCATCGGCACCGAGCCCTGCGGGGCGCGGCGCGCCGCCTCGCTGTGGGCGCGGGCGATCGCCACGGCCCGGTCGGCCTCCGCCGGGGACAGTGCCGGCTGCACGGCGCTCTCGGCCATGGCCAGCAGCAGCGGCGGGTCGCCGTCGGCGAGGGTGAACTCCAGGGCACGCTCGTCGGTGTAGTCGTAGGCCAGGACGAACAGACCGGGCAGGGCGGGCGCCTTGGCGTCGGCGAGGCGGGCGGCGCCCAGGAAGACGTAGCGGTGCCCGTCGAGCGCCGAACGGGCCCCCTGATCGGCGAGGATCGCGGGGACGGCCCGGTCCAGCAGGTCCTCGGCGGACGGGACGGCGAGGCGCTGCCAGGCGACCGGCTCGGCGGGCGCGGGCGCGGGCGGCGGTGCGGGGATGTCCTCGATCGCCGGCTCGACGACGGCGGGGAACTCGGGGAGGCCGGGCCGGTCCGGCGGCGGCCCCAGGCGGATCTGCGGCGGCTGTTCTGGCATGGACCGAGCCCTTCGCGTGGCCGAATGCTGCGGCGTTCCGGCGGTGTTCCGTTGGCATTCCGATGTCATTTCGATCGTTTCACCCGGATTTCCCGACGTCACCGGCGCCGTGGGGCGCACCGGGAGCACGTCACGGCGCCCGCACTCCGGCGTACGGGGCCCATTCGGGGACGCGGGTCGGCCGAATGGCGCAGCAGCGGGATATCCGGGCGCCGTCGCCGGTTACAACTCCCCGGAGTCCGAACGCGAGGAGTCCCGCCATGGCCGAGGTAAAGCTTGCCGCCGAACGACGCACCGATTTCGGCAAGGGCGCCGCGCGCCGCATCCGCCGCGCGGACAAGGTCCCCTGTGTCATCTACGGCCACGGCGCCGCCCCCAAGCACATCTCCCTGGACGGCCATGCGCTGTGGATGGCCCTGAAGACGCCGAACGTCCTGATCCGCCTCGACATCGAGGGCAAGGGCGAACTCGTCATCCCCAAGGACGTCCAGCGCGACCCCCTCAAGGGCTTCCTCGTCCACGTCGACCTGCTGGCCGTGCGCAAGGGCGAGAAGGTCACCGTCGAGGTACCGGTCCTCACGGAAGGGGAGCTGGCGCCGGGCGGCAACCTGCTGGAGCACATGCTCGACAAGCTCCCGGTGGAGGCGGAGGCCACCCACATCCCGGAGTCCTTCACCGTCTCCATCGAGGGCCTGGAGGCCGGTCACACGGTCCGCGCCGAGGACATCGACCTGCCCCGCGGCTGCTCCCTGGCGGTGGACGGCAGCACGGCCCTGCTGCAAGTGGTCCTGGCCCAGGCGGAGGAAGTCCCGGAGGAGGAGGAAGTCGAAGCGGCCGAGGCCGCGGAGGGTGCAGCGGCGCCGCCGCCGGCGGAGGAGGAGCCCGCCGCGGGCGGCGAGGAGGGCTGAGCTCGGGGGCCTCGGCCCCTGCACCCCTACGGGGCGCCGTGAAAGAGGCCCGCCGCACCGCTTCACCCCGCAGGGGTCAGTCGTGGGGGACCACCGCCACCGGGCACCTCGCATGGTGGGCGCAAGCCTGCACCACCGCGTCCAGCCGCGGCCGCAGCGCCGCCCGCTGCCGCCGGCGGCCGACGATCAGCAGGTCGGCGCCGTCGGCCGCGTTGACGACGGCCTGTGCCGGGCTCTCCAGGCGGACGGTGTCGACGACGGTGACGTCCGGGTACGTCTCGCACCAGGGCCGCAGTGCCGCCGTGAGTTCGCGTTCCGCGTCGCGACCGATGTCCTGGGCGATGTCGGGGTCGACGCCCCAGGGGGCGTACGCCTGGACGGGCAGCGTGCGTCCGTGGACGACGCGCAGCGGCACGCCCCGTGCCGCGGCGGCACAGAAGGCGAAGCCGAGCAGTTCGTCGCAGCGGCCGCGCAGGCTGATGCCGGCCACGACGCCGCCGTGCGGGTGCTGCTCGCCCATGCCGGCGCGTACGAGGACCACGGGCCGTTCGGCGCGCCCGGCGACGTGCAGGGCGACGTCGCCGAGGAAGAAGCTCTGCATGCGGGCCAGGCCGCGGGAGCCGAGCACGACCATCTCGGAGCGGCCGGCCGCGTCGAGGAGCGCGGCGGCGGGTTCGTCGGAGACGAGTTCTTCGACAACAGGCAGTCCGGGAAAGCGCTCGGTGATCTCCGTGCGGGCGGCGCCGAGGATGCGTTTGGCCCAGTGGTCGCGGTCCCGCTCGGCGGGGAGGCCGGCCGGCTCGGGCACGTGCAGGATCCACGCGTGCAGCAGGTGCAGCGGCAGGGCGCGCCGGTCGGCTTCGGTGGCCGCCCAGTGCGCTGCGGCCAGGCTCTCGGGGGTTCCGTCGAGTCCGACGGTGACCGGTGCGGGTTCCATGGCGGGCACCTCCGTCGTGTCCGGCGTCCGGGGCTTCCCTTCCAGTGTCGGCCCGCACGGGGCGGCGGCACGAGCGGGCGGCGGCGCCCGCGGCCCGCCCCCGGCGTGGGCGGGGCCTGCGCGCGCCTTGCCCCGGTGGCCGGCCCGGCGCACCGTGGAGGGGATGGGCGGAGGTGAGCGTGATGACCGAGCCGCAGGCGGCCGGCACCGGCGGCCCGGCCGACACGTGGGCCTGGGTGGTCGACCGTCCGGCTGCGGTCGGGCGTGGTCCGCTGCGGCGGGTGCGCCGGGCGCTGCCGGGGCTGGGGCCGGCGGATCTGCTGGTGAAGGTGCGGGCGTGCGGGGTGTGCCGTACGGATCTGCATCTGGCGGAGGGTGACCTGCCACCGCGTACGCCGTGCTGCACGCCGGGGCACGAGGTGGTGGGCCGGGTGCTGGCGGCGGGTCCGGAGGCGGAGGGGTTCGCCGCCGGTGACCGGGTGGGCGCGGCGTGGCTGGCGAGCACGTGCGGGACGTGCGGCTACTGCACGGCGGGGCGCGAGAACCTGTGTCCGCGGTCGCGCTACACCGGCTGGGACGTGCACGGCGGGTACGCCGAGCATGTGGTCGTCGATGCCCGTTTCACGTACCGGCTGCCGGAGGGTCCGCCGGACGAGGAGCTGGCGCCGCTGCTGTGCGCGGGCATCATCGGCTACCGGGCGTTGCAGCGCGCGGATCTGCCGCACGGGGGTGCGCTGGGCATCTACGGCTTCGGCGCGTCGGCGCATCTGACGGCCCAGCTGGCGATCGCACGGGGGGCGACGGTGCACGTGCTGACCCGGTCGGAGGACGCACGGCGCCTGGCCCTGGAGCTGGGCGCGGCCTCCGCGGGCGGCGCGTACGACAGCCCGCCGGTGCCACTGGACGCGGCGATCCTCTTCGCTCCCGTGGGCGAGCTGGTGCCGGCCGCGCTGTCGGCCCTGGACCGTGGCGGGACGCTCGCCGTCGCCGGCATCCACCTGAGCGACATCCCGTCACTGACGTACGACAAGCACCTGTTCCAGGAGCGCACGCTGCGCAGTGTCACCGCGAACACCCGGGCCGACGGGCGGGCGTACCTCTCGGAGGTGGCCCGCCACCGGCCGGTGGTGCACGTGCAGCGTTACCGGATGGGCCGGGCCGACGAGGCCCTGGCGGATCTTGCGGCCGACCGGGTCACGGGGGCGGCGGTGCTGGTGGCCGAGGAGTGATACGGGGGGACGTGTTCACGTACGGGCGAGGGCGTACGCGAGGAAGGCGACCGTCTCCGCGGCCAGGGCGAGGGCGGCGGCAGCGGTGACGCGGCCCAGGAGCCGGCGGTAGCTGCGGCCGTGCATGCGCCGGGCCTCGGCGGTGCGGGCGACGAGCACGGCGGGTGCGAGGACGGCGGCGTGGACGGCCGCCCACCAGGCGAACACGGACGGGCCGGCGGCCGGGTCGGCGATCGCGTACGGCCCGCCGAAGCACAGTGCGGCGAGGACGCTGAGCGCGCCGTGGACGGCCAGACACCACTGCCAGGTGTCCGGGCGGCGGCGCCGGGCGGCGCTCCAGCGGGCGGCGAGCACGGTCAGCACGGCGCCGGGGGCTCCCACGGCGCACAGGACCAGGACGAAGGGAACGGCGCCGACGGTGCCGAGGACCGCCCCGGCGGCGCTCTCGGTGAGCCTGCCGGCGGTGTCGTGGGCCCGGCGCGCCCCGTCGGCCACCCCGAGGCCCGCGCCGGCGAGCATGGTTTCGGTGGCCAGCGTGACCGCCGCGGCCCACCAGCAGGAGCGCAGGCTCTGCAGGCTCTCCACCATGTCCTTCTTCCTCTCCCCTCCTGGCCGGGCCCCGATCATCCCCGACGGGGCGGGACGGCCCGGAGGCGGCCCCCTGGGCCGTTCGGCCCATGGCGCCGCCGGGCGACAGTGGATGATCATGGTGGGGCAGGATGGCGAGCGGACGGACCGTACGGACGAGGAGCAGGACAGTGGAGCAGCCCGATCGTTCGAGGGTGTTCTCCGGCGAGGAGCCGGTCCGGGTGTTCCTGCTGGACGACCACGAGGTCGTCCGGCGCGGCATCCGTGACCTGCTGGAGGCCGAGGAGGACATCGTGGTGGCCGGCGAGGCCGGCACGATCGAGCAGGCCCTGGCGCGCGGCCCGGCGGTGCGTCCCGACGTGGCGGTGCTGGACGTCCGGCTGCCGGACGGCGACGGCATCTCGGTCTGCCGCGAACTGCGCTCGCGCATGCCGCAGCTGGCGTGTTTGATGCTGACCTCGTTCGACGACGACGATGCCCTGCTGGACGCCATCTTCGCGGGGGCGGCGGGCTATGTGCTCAAGCAGATCAAGGGCTCGGACCTCGTCGCGGCGATCCGTACGGTCGCCTCCGGCCAGTCGATGCTGGACCCGGCCACGACGACGCGGCTGATGAACAGCCTGCGCGGGGAGAACGGGACGACGGGGGCCGAGCCGGAGGACGAGCGCCTGGCGGCGCTGTCGCCGCGCGAGCGGGAGATCCTCGACCTGATCGGGGAGGGTCTGACGAACCGTCGGATCGCCCAGCGGCTCTTCCTGTCGGAGAAGACCGTGAAGAACCACATCTCCCGCATGCTCGCCAAGCTCGGTGTCGAACGCCGCATCCAGGCGGCCGTCATCGCCACGAACCGCCCGTCCTCCGCCTGAGCGGTCCGCGCGGCGGAAAACGCTGTGACAGGGGCGGGGCGCTGCCGCGACGATCCCGCCATGAACACGACGTACGACACCTCCTCCGGGGCCGGCCGCCGCTTCGGGGTGCTCCGGCAGCGGGACTTCCGCCTGCTGTGGGCCGGCGAGTCGGCCAGTGGCCTGGGCAGCAGCATCACCACGATCGCGCTGCCCCTGACAGCCGTGGTGGTGCTCCACGCGGGCAGCCTCGCGGTGGGCGTGCTGGCGGCCGCCGTCTGGCTGCCGTGGCTGGTCGTGGGACTGCCCGCCGGTGCCTGGGTGGACCAGCTCCGCCGGCGGCCGGTGATGATCACGTGCAACCTGGTCTCCGCCGCCGGGTACGCCTCGGTCCCGCTCGCCGCCTGGTTCGACGTGCTCACCTTCGCCCACCTGCTGGTGGTGGCGCTGCTGTGCGGCGCCTCGGCGGTGTTCTTCAGCACGGCGTACCACGCATACCTGCCCGCCGTCCTCGACGAGCGCGACCTGCTGGAGGGGAACGCCAAGCTGCAGGGCAGCGAGGCCGCCACTCTCGTCCTGGGGCGCGGCGCGGCGGGCCTGATCGCCGACGTCGTCGGCGCGGTCACCGGACTGCTGGTCGACGCGCTGACATTCGTGGTCTCCACCGTGTGCCTGCTGCGGCTGCGGGTACGCGAACCGGCACCGGCGCACCCCGCCGACGGCCTCACCCTGCGCCGGCAGATCTCCGAAGGCCTGCGCTTCGTCGCCCGTGACCCCTACCTGCGCCCGATGGTGACCTACGGTGCCGTGCTCAACCTGGCCCTGATGGGCTATCAGGCGGTGCAGATCGTCTTCCTGGTCCGTGCGGTCGGGGTGGACTCCGCGACGGTGGGCGCGCTGGTGATGGCCGGCAGCCTGGGCGGCGTGCTCGGCGCGTTCCTCGCCACCGCGGTCGGCAGGCGCCTGGGAACCGCGCGCGGCACGCTCCTGCTGCAGCTGTGCACCGGCCCGTTCGCGCTGCTGCTGCCGCTCACCACGCCGGGTGCCGGCCTGCTGTTCTTCGCGGTGGGCGCCTTCATGGTCTCGGCGGGCGTCGTGGCCTGCAACGTCGTCCTGGGCGGCTTCCGCCAGCGCTACTGCCCGCCGCACCTGCTGGGCCGGGTCGTCGCGACGACGATGGTCCTCAACCACAGCACCATTCCGGTGGGTTCGGTGCTGGGCGGCTGGCTCGGCGGCCTGCTCGGGCCGCGGGTCGCCCTGTGGGTGATGGCGGGGCTGCTCGCGCCCTGCTGGCTGATCCTGGCCCTGGGCCCCCTGCGCAGGCGCCGCGACCTGCCCGAGGCGTACGAGGAGGAGCCGGCGCCCGGCCTCGCGGGGGCCCGGGGCGCGATGACCGCACAGCGTTCAGGTGCGGGGTGTCAGTGACGCCAGTGCGGTGGGCTGCGCCGCGTCGGCCGCGGCCGGGCCGCGCAGAAGTGCGGCCAGGTCGCGCAGAAGTGCGGCCAGGTCGCGGGGTGGTGCGTGCTCCGTCGTCGGAGCCGCTGCCGCGATGCGGTCCGGCCGGAAGCCCCGGCCCGTCCGGCGCGTGCGGCACCAGGCGATGAGGGGAACACCCGTACCCCCACGCCGCCGGGAACGACGCGGTCCCGGCCCTGCGGCAGGCGCACGGGTGGTGTGTCGCCACCGAGGCGATTGCGGTGAAGGGTGGCCAAGGTGGCGGCGTCCGGCACCCCTTCGCGCGCCGGGCGGCCCGCGGCCGCGGCTTCGCATTCCTTGTTGACGGCCAGGGTCTCGGCGAGGCAGTCCCCGTCGGTGATCACCATGCCGCCGACGATCGCAGCCGTCCGCGACAGCGCTCTGTCACCGTTTGCCGGAGAGCTGCGTCACATCGCCGTCACATCGCCGTCACATCGCCAGGGGAATCCGCCAGGTAAGCCTCGTACCTCTGTCGCCGACCGGGTCGAGCGAGAGCCGGCCGCCGTGCCGGGCCGCCCGCTCGGCGAGGTTGCGCAGGCCGCTGCGGCGGTCGCCGTCCGCAGGCATGCCGACGCCGTCGTCGGTGACGGTCAGCTCCAGGTGCCGGCCGTCGTTGACCACCGCGACGTCCACGGACGAGGCACGGGCGTGCCGGGCGACGTTGGCCAGCGCCTCGCCGAGCACCGCCAGCACGTCGTCGGCGGCCTCGCGCGGCACCTGGGTGTCCAGCAGCCCTTCCATGCGCAGGCCCGGGGTGAAGCCGAGCAGCGTTCCGGCCTCCCCCACCGTCCGGACGAGGCGGGTGCGCAGGCCCTGGCGGGACGCGGTCTCGCGCGAGCGCAGCCCGAAGATCGTCGACCGGATGATCTTGATGGTCTCGTCCAGGTCGTCCACCGCGCGCCGCACCCGCTCCCCGGCCTCCCCGTGGTCGATGAACCGCTCCGCGCTCTGCAGCGTCATGCCCGTGGCGAACAGCCGCTGGATCGCCAGGTCGTGCAGGTCGCGGGCGATGCGGTCGCGGTCCTCCAGCACCGCGAGCTGCTCGGCGTCCGCACGCCGCTCGGCCAGCTCCATGGCGACGGCCACCTGTCCGGCGAAGGCGACCAGCGGCCCCAGCTCCTCGTCCCGGAACGCCGGCCCGCCCCGCGCCCGTTCCAGCTGCAGCACGGCCCGTACGGCGTCCCCCGACGTCAGCGGCACCGCCACGGCCGGGCCACCGGGCCCCTCGGCCCGGACCGGGCCGCCGCCACCGGCCAGGGCCCGAAGCGCCGGGCCGTCCTCGGGCAGCGCGGTGCCGCGCAGCTGCGCGCCCCGCTCCCCCACCACCGCCTCCACCGCGAGGGACTCCCCGCCGGGCAGCGGCACGGCGACGACGGCCAGCTCCGCACCGGTGATCTCCTTCGCCCGCTCGGCGATCAGTCCGACGGCCTCCTCCGGCCGCCCGCCCGACATCAGACGGGTCGTCACCTCCGCGCCGGCCGCCAGCCACCGCTCGCGGCGCGTGGACTCCTCGTACAGCCGCGCATTGTCGATCGCCACCCCGGCCGCGACGGCGAGCGTGGCGAGCACGGCCTCGTCCTCGTCACCGAAGTCCGCCCCGTCGCGCTTCTCGGCGAGGTAGAGGTTGCCGAAGACCTGGTCGCGGACGCGGATGGGCACGCCCACGAAGGTGTTCATCGGCGGATGCCCGGGCGGGAAGCCGTACGAGGCGGGGTGCGCGGAGATCCGCGACAGCCGCAGCGGCTCCGGGCGGTGGATCAGCTCGCCGAGGATGCCGTGACCGGACGGATAGGGCCCGATGGCCTCGATCTCCGCCTCGCTCACGCCGACCGTCAGGAACTGCGAGAGCGTCCGCCCGTCCGGCCCGATCACCCCCAGCGCCCCGTACCGGGCGTCGACCAGGGCCGCGGCGGCCTCGACGATCCGGCGCAGCACCTGTTCCAGCTGCAACCCGCGCCCGACCGACAGCACGGCCTCCAGCAGGTGGTGCACCCGGTCACGGGTCCCGCGCGCGGCGTCGATCCGCGCCTGCAGCTCCTCCAGCAGCTCGTCCAGCCTCAGCTGGGGTAACCGCACCACCGCTACCGCTCCTCCTCGCCCTGTGCCCTTGCGGAGAACACCGTATCCGCAGGCGGGAGGGGGCGCGGGTGCGGGCCGGCACGGAACGTCCGCCGGCCCGCAGGGATCACGTCCCGGGCTTGCGCCCGTACACGTACACGTCGTCGCCGTTCTTGAGCAACGACCAGTACGTCTTGGCGTCCGCGCGCCGCATGTTGACGCACCCGTGCGAGCCGGGCGCCGACCACACGCTGCCGTCGATGGAGTGGAACGCCTGCCCGCCGTCGAAGAACTGGCTGTAGGGCATGCGCACCTTGTAGATCGTCGACCAGTGGTCGATGCTGCGCCAGTAGATCCTCTTGAGCCCGGTGCGGGTCTCGTACCCGTCACGCCCGGACCGTATCGGCACCGGCCCGAACTTCAGCTTCCCGCCGTCCTGCACCCAGCTCAACTGCCGGGTGAGGTCGACGCACGCTATGCGCCCCTTGTTGGTCGGGCACTTGCCGGCGGCGTTCGGATTACTGCCGGCGGCGCGCTGCCGGTCGACGACCTGCATCACGTCCCACGTGACGGGGCCGGCGTAGCCGGCGGCGGGGCTGATGCCGTGGTCGAGCTGGAAGTCACGGATGGCCCGGCAGTCGGCCTGCGACTGCCGCCCGTCGACGGGCCGCCCGAGGAACCGTTCCGCCTGCTTCTGGTACGGCCCGGCACTCGCGGTGCACGCACTACTCGCTGCCTGAGCCGTCCCTGTGCCCGCCACGACCCCGACCGGCACGGCCAACGCGACGGCACCCGCCACCACCCCGGCGGCGCGCGCGGCCGCGCGACATCTCGCTCTGCTGCTCGCTGAGTTCACCATGTGCAGTACGACTACTGGGGAGCGGCGTTGGTTGCGCGAAAAACAGCTCGCCGCACGGCGCTCTGCCCGGCTACGGTTTCCCACCCCCACCACTGGCCCCGGAGAGCACACCATGCCCACCCGCCCCCCGACAACAACCCTGTGGCGCCCCACCGGCCCGGTGGAGCTGGACCTGGTCCGCGCCCTCGACTGGCGAGCCTGGCCACCGCGCCTGCCGGAGCAGCCCATCTTCTACCCCGTCCTGAACGAGGACTACGCGATCCGCATCGCACGCGACTGGAACGTCAAGCACGACGGCGCGGGCTACGTCACGCGCTTCGAGGTGGAAACGGAATTCGTGAGCCGCTACCCGATCCAACAGGCGGGCGGCAGCACGATCCTGGAACTGTGGGTGCCGGCGGAGGAGCTGGAGGAGTTCAACGCGCACATCGTGGGCCGCATCGAGGTGCTCCACGAGTTTCGCCCGCGCGTTGAGCACGACTGATTCGCAAAAGTTACGGTCACTGACATCCCCCAAAAAAATTCCAAGAGGCGCCCTCTCCAACTAAAGAAAGGGCGCCTCGACGGCGTTTACGATGCCGGGTTACCAGTCGTCTTCCTGACGCGATTCAGCGCAGCGCTACGCGACTGTCGAGAACCATCCGCTGCGAGGCTCTTCCAACCGGCCTTCGGCAACCAAGGAACGGCACACTGCAGCAATCTCCTCAAGACCCCCCGACGGCTCAATCTCTACGCTCATCGAAAAGCGTCTCACCCGCCACGGGTCAAATGCCTCCAACTCTCCCTCTAGGAATTCGATGTCGACTTCGACCCCATCGACCCCTACGAAGAGACAGCCAAAACCATGGAAGTTATACTCAAGACCATCGCAGATGCTGCCCGTCTTTCCTATAGCACGCGAGCGATAGAGCCTGAGGAGGTCAGTCAGCCCCTGACTGCCTGAGTAGCGGTGCTGCACTGCGTCACGCACCCGGGACACGGCCCGCAGGTACTCCTCAACTTCCCCCAACGGTCCAACCGTCATCTGTACCCCGGCTTCTTATAGCGGTTCACAAGCCTATCCGGACCGACCTCAGCCCAGGCGTTGACTACCTCGCTTATACCCCCAGGGTATCGAGCCAAGAGCTCCTCCTCGGACACCATCTGGTACGGGACGTTGATCTCGGCCCGCTTGGCTGCAGCAACACGATGATGACCGTCAAGAATGAACAGATCATTATCGCCCTTTGCGACTTTGATCGGGGCACCCTGCCAACCATTTTCCTTCATCGAAGCAGTCAGATTATCGACGTTCCGCTTCGACGCATTGCCCGTCAGTGCTTCGGTTCGCTTGAGAGTATACGGATCAGCTTCACTACAGTTGTGGACCAGAACCGGAGCGGCACCAGCCAATACGTAATACGTATGAATACCGTCCACGGTGAGGTCGTAGGTCCGTTGCCTCTTCTTGAAATGACGGACCGCTACAACGGTGACCTGATCTCCTTTATCAGTGCGGAGCTCGGAGCCAGGGGCGAGCGCACCAGCTTCGACCCATCGATGCTCCACGGGGGACCAGAAGGGGTGAGTGTCAGTTGCGACGATCGATGCGTTACCACTGGCTGTCTTTATTGTGAGGTCGCTGAAATCTTTATCGCTGTCGGTAACAATCACAGCCACTACAGGCCGCGATTCCACTATCCCGCTTTCAGGGTCCGTTGCGACCACGCGATCGCCAATCTTAACTTCGCCAATACCCTTCCGTTCACCCCCCGCAAGCTCGACCTCGGCTTCTTCGGTAAAACTATGGCAAGGCGAGTATTCCCTCCCTCCCAGGCGAGCGCCAGTCATCGCAGGGGTCATATACCCCAGCATCAGTCCGGTCTTATACCAGGAATTGCGCACCTTGCACAATGTGTCGCCGGACGAGCAATCGACGAGGTCGGGCATTGCATTTTTGGAGGACGCGATGGTTCGATCATGCTGAGCCCAATACTTCGGATTCGTCCCCATCGCATAAGGCTCGGCGGCCTCTTTCGGCGCGCCAGGCTGCTTATCCACTACTGTGCGGTAGTCGTATCTGTCGTCTCCGTTGGTGTAGGAGACGTAGGCCGTTTCCGTATAGGTGTAATCCTCTCCGTCCTCCTCTTCGACCCAGGACGAGCTCGTACTACTGGACCACCCCCACTCCCACTCATCCGTCGAGTAATCCCAAGTCTCGTAAACCGGATTGCCGTCGGAATAGCCGAGGATGCAGGTACCGTTTCCGCCACAAGCGCCCTCAGGACGCAGTCCGGATGGATCCGAGAGTGTGATCGGATTGTTGTTCGCGTAGCTGTAGCCGTGGTTCTGCTGAGGGTCCCCCAGATCCATCAGTGGGTCGACGCTGATGAAGCGGCCCGTCGACGGGTCGTATTCGCGGGCGCCCAAGTGGGTCAGGTTGGTCGACGTGTCATTCGTGCCGCCCACGAAGCCCTTTGTGCCCGGCCAGTTCTTCGGCTGTTGCCCGCGCGGGGCGCCGAAGGGTGTGGTGCGGCGGTGGGTTGCCGTCTTTGCGGCCGTGTCGATGGCGAGTTGGCCCGTGCCGACGTGGTCGCCCAGGACGAAGGAGGCTGAGCCGTCGTCCGTCTGGACGGCCTGGATGCCGTTGCCGAGGTCGAAGTAGTAGGTGCCCTTCGGTGTCGTCGAGCCCTTCGGGAGGGTGATCTCCAGGGGGCCGAGGTAGAGCGTCGTCTCCGTGTCGGTGCGGCCGATGAGGCGCTGGCCGTCCGCGTCGTACAGGTACGACGTGGTCTTCGTGCCCTTGTCGCCCGCCGGTTCGGTCACCTTGGCCAGGTGGCCTTCGGCGTCCCAGTCCATCGTCTGCGTGTCACCGCGGATGGTTCGGGTGGCCGTGTTGCCCGTCGGGTCGTAGGTGTAGGAATCACGAGCCGTGCCTGTCGGTCCCGCCGTGTCGACCGCCGCCAGGGCGTGCGGCTGGGGCTTGCCGGCACCGGGGTAGGAGTAGGTGCGCTTGGTGTCCTTGGCGGCGTTGCCGGTGAGGTCGTGCTGGGTTTCGGTGAGGCGGTTGCCCGTCTTGTCGTAGGTGTAGGAGTTCCAGTACGGCGCAGGGCCGCCGATCAGGTTGCCCGACGGTGCACCCGCGCAGGCCCCGGCCGGCTGGGTCCATTCGTCCGTGACTCGACGGAGGTAGTCGTAGGTGAAGCACTGAATGTCCGTGCCGTCGCCTGCGGCATCGGAGATCGCGCGAATGTTGCCGGTCTCGTCGTAGGTGTACGTGGCGGCCTTGTCGGCGGCGGGAGCGTTCTCCCGGTCGACACGGGTGGTGGCCAGGCGCTGCGTTCCCCACTCGTAGCCGTTGGTGACCTGGGTGAAGCGGCCGTCCTTCTGCCGCAGCTTGGCCTGGAGCGGCTTTCCGGTGAGGCTGTAGCTGGTGATCTCGGACTTGATTCCTTCGTCCGTGATCACCGCAGTGGGACGCAGGATCTCGTCGTAGTCGTAGATGAGACCCTGGCCGGGTCGGGAGCCGACCTGCGGGAAGCTCATGCCCATGACCGAACCGGACAGGGTGTAATTGGTCCGACTCTTGTACGTGCCGGCCAGTGCGCCCTCACTCGGAGGAATGACAACGCTTGTCTGCTTGGCCCGGTACCGGGTGTCGTATTCGTCGATGCGGCTCGTGTAGGCGTTGCCGTCCACGTATCGCGTCGAGGAAGCCGGCTTTCCCTTCCCATTGGTGACCGTGTCGTACGTCCACTCGGCGAGCTTCGCTCCGGTCGCCGACCCCTCGCGGAGCTCGGTCTTGCGGCCGAGGTCGTCGTACGCGTAGAAGAGCGTGTTCTTGGACTTCCGCGAGTTCGTCGTGGAGATCAGCTGCCCGCGATCGTCGTACGTGCTGGTGGTCGTGCCCTTGTCGGGGTCAGTGGTCGAGATCTGACGGCCGAGCTGGTCGTACTCGTACGTCCACGCGTTGCCTGCCGGGTCGGTGACACGAGCCAGCTTCCCGGTCGGGGCGTAGGCGTAGCGCGTGATGTCGGCCTCGGCGCCTACCGTGCGCTCGTGCAGCTGCTGCAGCTCGGTCGTCTGGCCCCGGGCGTCGACCACTGTCGTAGTGGCGGTGGACCCCACCGGAGGAATAACCGTCGTGCGGTCGCCACCGTAGATGGTGCGCGTCGTCGCCAGGACCTTGCCGGCTTCGCCGTTGCCCGCGATCTGCTTGCTCTCCGTGACCCGGCCCTGGCCGTCATAGGCGTTCCAGGTCTGGGACTCGACCTTCAGGGCGTTGTCCGGGGTGAACAGGGTGGTGCCGGGAGCGTCGGTGGCGTAGTAAGGGGCGAACGACTTGGCCGTCAGGCCACGGTCGTCGTAGAAGGTGTCGGCGATCAGACGGCCCTTGTCCGGGCCGGGGCTCTGCGTCTGACGAGGGCGGAGGAAGCCGTCGTACAGCGTGTACGACGTGATCTGACCATCGCTGTTGTTGACGGTCCGGGTACCCACGGCCACGGGCTTGCCGTCGGCAATCCTGTAGGTGAATTCGTAGCTGGGCGCACGGGGCTTCCACCGGTCCGCCAACCACACCTTCCTCGTGCGGCCCAGGGCGTCGTATTCAATGGACGTCACCCTGTTGTTGGCGTCCGTGACGTTGAGGGGCTGGCCCCGGACCGGGTCGACCGACGTCGTGCTGGTCTGTGCCGTGGTCGCATCCCCCGCCTTCGCCGGCGGCCCCGTTGTGGTGACCTTCGTCGGGAATCCGGCAGCCGGGGTGTACGTCGTCGTGCTCGTACGGCCGTCGTTCCGCTTGCTGGAGGAGACGAGCTTGCCGCCGGCGTCGAAGACGACCTCCGCCGTGATGTCCGTCGTGGTCAGGTCGCGCCCGTAGGCGTCGACGGTCTTCCCCGACTCGAGGTAGGTGGCCAGCGTGCCGTCGTGCTTCTTCAGGGTCGCCACGCTGGTGGCATCGCCCTTGTCCGGCACCCCGCCGTACGCTCCGCCGTCATAGGCGGTGCGCACATCGGAGATGACAGCCTTGCTCCGGTCGACATTCGCGCTGTCACAGGCGGCCGCCACCGTCTCCACCCTCGAAGGGAGGCTGAGGATATTGGCGTCCGTATTGTCGGCGTACGTGGTGCGGGTGCAGCGATCGTCAGTCGACGTAGCGACGTCTCCGGAGTCGGACACCTGCGTGGCCCGGCCCGTCGCATCGTCGTAGACCGTGGCTGTGGCGGTCTGCCGCCACTTCTCACCGGCTCCTTCGTCCATCGACGTGAACGTGCGGTTGGCCTCGGTGCCCGTGAAATTGGCGGTCACCGTGCCCCAGGAGCGGACCTTCTTCGCCGTTTCGTGGTGCCAGGGCCGGCTGACGGTCTTCCCCAGTACCTTTCCGCCCGGGCCGGAGTACGTCTCCTTCTTGTAGGCGAAGCCGGCAGCGGATTCGTGGTCGGCCAGTGCGTCACCCTCGCCCGCGCCGAGCGGTACGCTCACGGACTTCGTGCCGCCGCCGGCCGACTTCCTGTCGCCGTCCATGCCGCGCAGGAAGTAGGTGTCCTCCTGCGACTTCATGCCGCCGACGCCCTGGCTCCCGGTCTGCACGCGCACGTGCCCATAGCCGCGCCACTGCGACCAGGTCTTGAACTTCTCCTTCGTCAGACCGTCGTCATCATCGAAATGCCACGCCGCGCCGTCGAGGTAGTCGTACTTCGTGACCTGGTCGGGCGATCCGCCGGTGCGGTCGGTAGCGGTCACGCTGTCGACGACGTACTTGTTGAACCACTGCTGCGTCGGATCCGTGGTGCTGGTGCCGCCGATGTACTGGGGGAAGCACCGGCTCGTATTCGTCTCCGGCGTGGGCAGGCCGTTCCAGTCGCACACCGGCTGCGAGTACGTGACGTCCGTCTGGCCGCCGTGCTCGTCAGCGACGGTCGAGAGGCGCTCCTTGATAAAGGGCGCTTTCCCGTCACCGGTCTTGTCCAGGCGGTTCGGCCGCTGCGTGTAGGCGAGGGTCGTCTTCGGCAGAGTGATGGCCGGGGTGACCGACTTTCCAGTGTGCTCGATGGCACTCAGCAACAGCTGGTAATCCGTGTCGGCCATGCCCCATCGGTGATCCAGCTTCCAGGAGTCGACGGGCGCGTACGTGCCGTCGCTCTTGAGGACGCTGGTGGAGACTTCGGTCAGTCGCTTGCGCGTCCAGAACGACGGCGAAAGCCGGCCCTTGTCGCATTCCGCGCCGGACTTGCAGTTCAGGTCCCACGGGGTGTCGTACCAGTACTGCTTCTTGTCGTCGATGGTGTCCTCGGCACAGGTCACCTTGTCCAGGTCCTGCGGCAGGCACCGTTCGGCATTAGTAAAGGCGACCATGGCCAGGGGCTTGGCGAAGAGGTCGCCGGTCCGCAGGCCGTACTCGATGCGCTTGAGGTATCCGCCTCGCACGTACGACGTGTTGTCCTTGGCTTCGAGATTGCGGCCGTAGGAGTTGTTTTCCTTGTTGTAGTAGTACGTGACCGCGTTGCCGTGCCGGTCGACGGCGTAGTCCAGGTTCCAGCGCCAGGCCTGCTGGCACCAGGAGTCCTTGAAGGCACTCTTGTGGCAGGGCTCGTCGGCGTTGTTGCCGTAGACGGGGACGGTCCACACCGAATCGGTGGTGCCCTTGCCGCTCGCCCATCCGTTGAGCTTGTGATAGCCGAAGTAGTACTGGGTGCCGCTCGGCACGGTCACGCGCCAGTACTCGTTGTCGTTGTCGCCGTTGTCGCGCGCAGCGTCCGTGAGGCGAGCGATCTTCGTGCCGTCGTCGTTCTTCAGTCGCCACTGGTTGTCACCGGACGGGACGAGTTCGCCGGCCTTGCCGTTGAAGGAGATCGTGGCGTTGTCGTACGCCCAGCACAGATCGCCCGGCTTGTTGCCGTCGGAGTGCTCCTCGCCGTCGTCGGCGCAGGGCTTGTACCGGCGCTCGATGAACCCGGGCCACATCTCGAACCCGTCGCCGACCCAGGACGCCTGGTTGTTGGTGTTCCCCGTGCGCCCGTCGATCGAGGAGGACGAGTAGCCGATGCTGACGTTCGGCTTGAGCCCACCCGGAACCTCGGGGACGGACATGGGGTACGACCAGCTGAACGCGCCGGTGTTCAGATCCGTCTTCCACGTCGAGGACGGGGACAGCGACGTCGCCTTGTAGTCGCCCTTTTCGCCGGCGGCGTCCGGGGCGGCGGCCAGGACCTTGGCGACCCCGGCCTTCCACCCCAGCTTGGTGGCGGTCAGCGTCTTCTTCTCGGTGTCATTCGTCGCCGCGACCGGCTTGGCCTGCTTGCAGGCGGCCTTCTCGGGAGTGGTCAGTGCACAGGCCGGCAGCTCGACCAGGTGCAGGCGGGAGGCGTAGCCGCCTCCGTACAGCTGGGAGAAGGTGGAGTAGTTCACCCGCAGGCCCAGGCTCTCGGGTGCCGGGGCCGTCACGTTGTTCTTTTCGGCGGCAGGCGTAACGGAGAACACCAGACCGTTCACTCCGGCCCGCTCACTCGCCTTGCGGTCGAGAATGCGGATGTCGGCGCCCGTCCCGGCGACAGGGGCCACGCTCCGGGTCTTCGACGGCTGGTCCAAGAACAGGCTCACCGGCCAGGCATTGCCCGTGAGCGACCTACCGGCCGCCGGGCCGTCGGCTCCGGACACATTTGCCGGCTCACCGAGCATGCTGCCGCTTTGCGGCCATGTGGCGTCGGGGCGAACTTGCGGTGCTCTCGGAGCGTTGTCGACCTTGCGCGGCTTGCCTGCCGTCACATGGCCGGCCACCGGGTCACCCGCGTCGGGTGCGCCCGGGAGGTTCCCCGCACGACCCGCGGCCGCGGAGAATCCGGCGCCTTGCAGGAGGGCTCCCACCAGCACGGTGGACAGCACCACGCCTATACGTCTCTGACGTCTGGACTTGCGTAATCTGCCTTTGCTGTTCATACCTCGTGTCCTCGGCCGGGTCCGGGCAGGGCGACTCCTGCGCCCTGCCCGGACCATCGGAAAAATGACGATGAAAGCTGCCTGGTGCGCTCAGGTCTGCGGGACTTCGGTGGATCGTCCGTCCGTGGCCTTGGCAAGCAGCTGCACCTGCTGACCAGTCAGAGCACCCTGGAACGCCCAGACGTCGTCGACCTGCCCGGACCAGTACTCGCCGGCCGTCCCCTTCACCAAGGAGCGCCCCGCCTGGAAGGACTTGGTGGCTGCGAAGGCCAGAGCATTGCCTGCACGGGAGAATCGGTCGGTGCACGGCATCGGATCGCTCTGTGTCCCGTCACCCGCAGCGCCACAAGCCAGCTGCTCCAGGTTTCCGTTGACGTAGAGCCGCAGCTCGTGAGCAAAACCGTCGTACACCACGGCAATGTGGTTCCATGCCCCGGCGTCCTCGAAGGCGCCGTTGTCCACCGTCGTGACGGTGACGTCCTTGTCGGCGTCCTTGCTCGGCAACGTGACCTGCCAGCGTCCGCGCCCTTCGGCCCTGCCGCCTTCGGCCGGCGCGGCCCCCGGCACATAGCGCACGGCAAAGGCGTTCTGGGAATTGCCCTCGGCGCTCAGCAGCGTCATAGCGCGTCCCGGCCTGTCCGCCACACGCTGGGCCCAAGCGGTCACCGTGAAGCTGCCGCTCGTGTCGACCGGCACCCCATTCGTGGAAGCGGAAGCATCGACACCGTTGAGCTTCAGACCACCAGCGTCCACATGGCCCGCGCCGATCTCGGCCTTCCCCGCGAGCAGCATGTCGTGGTGGACAGCGCCCGGATCGGTCACTGCGTCCGGCGACACCGCCGGCGTGCCCGAAGCGGCATCGAACTGCCACCGCCCCTTGACCAGCGGGCGCTGCTTGAACAGTTGCTGCACCTCACCCGGAGCCAGCGGGCGGTCGTAGATCCGTAGATCGTCGATCTCGCCGGGGAAGTAGTTGCCGGGCTTGCCCGCGTAGGATCCGGCCCCGATCTGGAACTGCTTGCCCGCGTACCACGGGGTGCTGCTGATGGGCGTACTGCCGGCGAGTATCCCATTGACGTACAACGTCAGCGTGCCTGCCGTGGTGTCGCGTATGGCGACCAGGTGGGCCCACTCCCCGTTCTTGGCCGGAGTGCCGGCATTCTGGACGACCTTGTTGTCGGTGGGGTCGATGACATCGGCTGTGTGCTGGTTGAAGACCCATCCGCCGCGGGAGGTCGAGTAGAACAACTCGCCACCACTGGCATTCACCCCGGCTTGAGTGAAAACCACCCCACTTCGGTTGAGCTTGTCCTTCGCCAGCCGTGCCCACACCGAGACAGCAAAGCTTCCTGTGCTGTTGAAGTGCGGTGCATCGACGGTGGCGTAGTCGTCGACACCATCGAGTGCGAGCGCCTTGCCGGCGACTCCCGGCGTTGCGGCCTTCGGCCCGCCATGGAACACCGCGGGCAGGACCTCCGCCCGCCCGGTCACCTCCTTGGCTCCCTCGGCCTCGTCGAAGGGGAAACTCGCCCGAGCGGGACCACCGGGTCCGCCGAGGTGTTCCTTGGCGTACAGACGTGCCACTTCGCTCGCCGGAACGGCGCGGTCGAAGACCTGCAATTCGTCGATGTCGCCGGGGAAGAAGGCCGTCGCCTTGCCGGCCACCGTCCCCGCACCGATCTGCAGACCTCGGTGGGCATCCCACGGAGTCTTGAACGGGGCGCCGGCCTCCTGCTTGCCGTTGACGAACAGGCGTAGTTCCCCCGCCACGTTGTCGTACACGCCCACGAGGTGATTCCACTCACCGGCCTTCGCACCGCCGGCGTTCTGCTGCTTTGCCCGCACAGCCTGGGTGCCGGCGGTGTCGGAGGCGTACCGGTCGAACGTCCATCGGTCGTCGTTCCGGGAATATCCCAGCTGGAAGGCCGGCACGTTGTTACCCGCCTGAGCGACGACGACCGCATCGCCCGCCGGAGCCTTCGAGAGCCTGGCCCAGGCCGAGACGGTGAATCCGGTCGAGGTGTCGACCGCGGAGGCGTCCGCACCCGCGTAGGCATCGGTGCCGTTCAAGGAAAGGGACTTTCCTTGGATCCCTTCGCCTCCCGTCACCGCGCCACCATGAAGCTGTGCCGTCCGCGCCGGGCTCGTTCCCTGCGCCTGCTGGGCATCCGGGCCGTCGTCCATCTGCCAGGCCGCCCGCTCGGGCTGGCCCGCCCGCACCTTGTACCGGTACGTGTAGGGCTCGCTCGTATTGCCTGCCGCGTCGAGCGCCTGCACCGTGACGAAGTTCAGCCCCGGCTCGCTCGGCAGCGCTTTGATCGTCCTGGCCGCGCCCTCCGTGGTGGCCACGGTGTTCTTGGCGGACGCGTCACCGTTGACGCCGTAGATGTACTTCGTGATGTCCTTGGTGGCAGGCCCCAAGGTAAAACTGCCGTACTTGCCGACGCCGTCGATCCACGGATCGCCCCCGTCACCAGCAGCGCCCGGCTTCGACTCCGGGTAGTCGATGGACGAGACCTTGGGCGCGGGCAGCGTCCTGGGGTCCCGGACGAAGTAGCAGCCGGTCGGCGGGCCTGCCGCGGACCACGGCGAGTACCCCAGACGGTCGTACGCGCGGACGTACCAGCTGATCGTGGTGTTGACAGGAAGGTCGGCCGGCAGGGCCATGGAGAAGTCCGAGCCGGACTTCTTGAAGCCGGTCAGTCCCGGTGTCCAGCGTGCGACGGTTCCCTTGCCGTCGCCGTTGTCCCATTCGGCCTGGAACTCCACGGCGATGTCGTCGCCGTCCGGGTCGGTGACGTCATTGGCGTACACCTGGCCGAGGGTGCGGACGTGGGCCGCCTGCTCGGGCTCCTTGCAGGCACCGCCGTACTCCATCGACAACTGCGACATGGCGACCTGCTGGGGCGGCTGGTTGTACTGAACCCGCAGGTACGCGCGGTCGGCGAACCGCTTCCAGGCGTAGGTGTCGCTCTCGTCGGACGCCTTCAGTCCGAAGGTGATGTCGTTCCAGGAGCGATTGGCCGCGTTCTGCACGATGTCGCGGACGTTGAACTCCGCGTCGTCGGAGGCGCAGCCCTCGTATCCGTGGGCGAACGACTGCTCGTCCAGCTTCTTCGCCCAGAAGTCGGATCCGGTCTGGGAGTTCCACGTGGTCGACGACGAGATGCCGCGCGTCAGCCACAGCTGCACGCCCTTCTTCTCGCACGACGCCGACCAGGTCTCGGGTACGACGAACTCGGCGGACAGGATGCTCTTGCCCGCGAACTGGCTCGTCGGGATCTCGTAGAAGAGACGCTTGGTGTCCCCAGGATTGCAGTGGTTCCAGTCGCAGTAGCCCAGTCCGGCGTCCTTGTTGCCGTTGAACTTCCACTGCGGCGTGTCGGCCCAGTACTTCGACACCATGGTCCAGGTCGAGGACCTGGGTGAGTACCACTGGGGGTCGATGAAGACCGGGTACACGGTGTCGGCGGAGGCGAGTACCTTCCTGTCCGGGGTCAGGACCAGTTCCCGTCCGCCGGAGGGGACGTCCACACCGACCTTGGCGAGCTTGCCGGACTCCCCGGCGGTCGGTTCCTGCTCACTGCGTGGGCGCGACACCGCGCCGCGCTTCGCGTTCTTGTCGCCGGTCTTGGGTAAAGGGCTCGGGCCACTGCTCGAATCCCACATCATCGGGGTGGGGGCTTCGAAGACGACGCCTCCCGCGCCCTGGTCCTCCGCCTTGAGTCCGCCTTGCGGCGTCTGCTGGACGGTCACCCCTGTGCCCTGCATCTTCAAACGCAACTGCGCGAGTTCCTTGCTCGCCGCGGCCTTGGCCGACTTCACGACGAGAAGCTGCGTGAAGCCGTCCGCCTGGGCGGCCACCCGTAGGTCGACGTCCGGCAGGACATCGGGGTATGTGGCCGTGTCGCCGTCCAATCGCGGTTCCGGCAATTTCGTGGGCCAGGAGAGCGCGACTTTCCTGCCCGCCCGGTCCAGTTCGACGAGCGCGGTGTCACCGCCGCCGGAGAACCTGATGCCGATCGTTGCCGTACGAGGTGCGACCCTTCCGTCGGTCGCCTTCGTCAGAGTCGTGTCGACGGGCTTCCACTCGCCGTTGGAGCGAGTACGGACCGGCCGTAAGTACTCCCGGGCCTCCAGCGTGCCCTTCGGCGTGGCGAACACGTCCCTCGTCTCGCCGCGCAGGGCGACGACTTCCACCTTCTTGCCGGATCGTTTCGCTTCATCGAGCGCCTCGCGCTCGGTGGGCGCCGACGTTTCCGGCCCTTCGGAACCGGTGTTCCGGTGCAGCGCCCGGCCCGGGCCAACGGCCCCGGCCTCCGCAATCGCGGCGGTTCCTAACATCCCGGCGGCCAGGGCCAAGCCCGTACCGCCGGCGAGAAAACATCTGAACGCGCGCATGCGCGTATGACGAAACATCCCCCCAGCCCTCCCCAAGGCTGTAAATGAAGACCACATAAAGGTCGTGGAACGAGAAGGTAGGGGGTTCCGAAGCATGGGGTCTACATCTGAAATATCAGGCACTTCGACATCAAGCACCCCAGAAGCCCCACAACTTGACGTGTCTTACATCACAAATCACCCGTCTTGGGAACTCTCGTTGGATCGACTGTAACAAGCAATGATTTCTGGGTCGAAACGCTCACCACCACACCAGCACCGCCAACAACCCCACCCCCGCCATGGTCCAGGCCACGTAGTCGCCCACGTGGCCGGACTGGAGGCGCTGGAGGCGGCGGAGGGGGGTGCCCGGGCGGTGGAGGGTGTCGGGGTGGTGGGTGGCCCAGAGGGCGAGGGTGGTGGCCAGGGCCGTGGAGAGGAGGCCCAGGGCCACGCCCGGCGGGGTCCACCACTCGGTGGCGCGAGTAGCGTGCCCCGGCTTGGCGTCGAGGACCTCCGCCGCGTAGCCGGCGTGGTCCGTGAACGCCTGCGCCGCGGCCGTGACGGCGTCGGTCAGGCCGCGGAAGACGCCCACGGCAAGTGCGCCGGCCAGGAGCAGCGTGGTCACGGTGACCATGGGGCGGGGCAGGAGGCGTACTCGGCGGCCGGTTTCGGGGTGTTCCTCGTCGCCGGGGGTTTCCGGGCCCGCGTCGGAGCGTTGGCTCGGGCCCGCCCCGAGGAAGACCCGTGCCGCGACGCGCAGGGCCGCACCGCCCGTCACCGCCGAGACGAGGACGAACAGGACGGGCAGCCAGGGGCGTTGTTCCTCGACGATTGCCTTGCCCAGGGCCGTGCCGAAGGGGGGCAGTCCGGCGAGGGCCAGGGCGCCGGTGGTGAAGAGGAGGCCGAGGCCGGGGGTGTCGCGGCCGCGGCCGTGCAGTTCGTGTTCGTCGACGTTGCCGTGGCGGTCGAGGAGGATGCCAGTGCAGGCGAACAGTGCGGCCTTGGTGCCGGCGTGGCCGAGGACGTACAGCTCGGTGCCGGCGACGCCCTCGGGGGTGAGCAGGGCGATCCCTGTGAGGAAGAGGCCGACGTGGGCGACCGTGGAGAAGGCCAGCAGGCGTTTGATGTGGCGCTGCTGCCAGCACATGGCGGCGCCCACGGCGGCGGTGAGGACGCCGAGGACGAGCAGGGCGCGCTGGATGTGATCGCCGGGGATGCCGCCGGGGCCGCCGAAGACGGTGGTGTGGATGCGGGCGACGCCGTAGACGCCGGTCTCGACCATGACGCCGGACAGCAGCATGCACACGGGGGTGGGTGCCACGGCGTGGGCGTCGGGCAGCCAGAAGTGCAGGGGGACGGCCGCGGACTTGACCAGCAGTCCCGTCATGACGAGGACGAACGCGGCCAGGAGCAGGGCGTCGTGGCGGGGCGCGGCGTCCAGTTGTCGGCCGGCCTGGGCCATGCCGAGCTCGCCGGTGCGCGCGTAGATCAGGCCGATGCCGAGCAGGCTGGCGTAGCCGCCGAGGGAGTTGACGAAGCCGAAGGTGAGGGCGCCCTGGACGGGCCGGGGCTCCTCGACGCGGTAGCCGGTCAGGGCGTAGCCGACGACGCCCATCAGCTCGAAGAAGACGAAGGCGTCGAAGAGGTCGCCGGTGAGCTGGAATCCGCACATGCCCGCCTGGAAGAGCAGGATCAGCGCGGGGAAGGCACCGGCGCGCCCGTGCGGGGGCTCGTCGAAGTAGTGCCAGGAGTACGCGAGGACGGCCACGACCAGCAGGGACGTCAGGGCGGCGAGGCCCAGGCCCGTACGGTCGCCCACCAGGACGATGCCCACGCCGGCGCCGTGGTGGGGGCGCCAGTCGCCGAGCCAGACGATGCGGGAGCCGTGCCAGGGGACGAGCGCGGCCACGGCGAGGGCCGCGGGGACGGCGGCGCCGGCGAGGCCGAGCACCTCGGCGACGGGTCGCGGCAGGTGCCGGCCCGCGGCGACGAGGACGGCGGCGCCGAGCAGCGGCAGCGCCACGATCAGCGGCAGGAGCCGGTCCATCGTCCTTGGCCGCCTCTCAGCCGCGCAGTTCAGTCAGTTCGTCGGGGTCGACCGTGCCGTGCCGCTTGTGCACCTGGAGGACGAGGGCGAGCAGCAGCGCGGTCACGGTGGCGCCGACGACGACGTCGGTGAGGGCGAGCGCCTGGACGACGGGGTCGACGACGCGGATGCCGGGGGCGACGTCGGAGAAGACGGGCGCGGTGCCGCCGCGCCGGTAGCCGACGGCCAGCAGCAGGACGTACGTGGAGGACTGGGCGACGGCCAGGCAGCCGACGGCGTGCACGAGGTTGCGGCTGGTGGCCATGCCCGCGGCGCCGACAAGGAAGATATAGGCGGCCACCAGGTAGGGCAGGACGGTCACGACCGGCTCCCTTCGTCGGTGATCTCCAGCGCCTGGGCGAGGAAGTGGGCGAGCAGCACGACGATGCCGGAGGTGACCTCCATGCCGACGGCCGCGTTCAGCAGCGGGACGGTGCCGCCGGAGGCCATGGTGTTGAACGTGCCGTGCGGGAGGGTGTTGGCCAGGTAGGCCGCGCCGGCGAGCAGTCCCGCGCCGCCGAGGACGACGTACGCGGCCTCGCCGACACCGTCGGCGAGCTCGTACAGGTCGACGGGGCGCAGGCGTTCGAGGGCTGGGTAGTCGACGGCGACGTAGAGCAGGTGCAGGGCGGTGGCGACGACCACGCCGCCCTGGAAGCCGCCGCCCGGGCTGAGCTGGCCGTGGGCGATGACGTACAGGCCGGCGAGCAGGGCGAGCGGCAGCATGACGACGCCGTAGCGGCGCAGCGCCACGGGCACGGCGGTCGGCTGCGGGGCGACGCGGTGCTCGTCACGGGTCTGCCGCAGCAGGACGAGCGTGCCGAGGACGGAGGCGAACAGGATGCTCTCCTCGCCCAAGGTGTCGAAGGCGCGCTGGTCGAAGTTGACGGAGGAGACGGTGTTGGCGGTGCGCTGCTGCAGGGCGGTGGCCACGGCCCGGTCGCCGTACGGGTGCCACGACGCGCCGAAGGGCGGCAGCCGCAGGCACGCGACCGTCAGCAGGACCGCGATGACCAGGAGTCCGGCGGCCAGGACGCACAGCCGCGCCCGGCGCGTCACTCGCGCCGCTTCCGGCGCACCCTGCGCACCGTCAGCAGCACCATCAGAGGGGTCACGGCAGAGCCGACGCCCAGCTGGGACAGGGCCACGTCGGGCGCCTGGACGACGGTGAACAGCAGGGCCAGGCTCAGGCCGAGGAGGGAGAGGACCACGGCCTGCCGGGCGGGGTCGCGGTTGAGGACGACGGCGGTGGCCGCGACCGCGACCAGGAGCAGGGTCAGGACGAGGAGGGTGTCGTCGAGGGCCTGGCGGGCGTCCGCCGCGCGGGCCGCGGCCAGCACCTCAGGCACGGCGCACCGCCTTGCTGGTGACGGCCCCGCCGGCGACCAGCAGGGCGCCGATGACCAGGAGTTTGACCATCGCCCGGCCGGGGCCGGTGGCCACGCACAGGGGCACGACGGTGGCGGGGGTGCCGACGGCGACGGCAGGAGTGAGCAGACGGGCACCGGGCGGGTCGGGCTCGATCTCCTCGGCGAGCAGACGGGCGTAGACGAGGGTCCCGGTCGGTCCGAGGACGGAGACGACGAGGGCGAGGTCGACGTAGGAGGGGCGGCCGTAACCCTGGGCGAGCAGGAGGAAGACCAGGCACAGCAGCAGGGTGGCCATGTTCTGGGCGACGACGCGCCGCCCGGCGCCGCCGCGCGCGGCGGCCCACAGACACGGCCCGAGACCGGCCAGCACGAGGGCGGCGGCGGCCGCGAGCCACCAGTTCACGGCGCGCCCTGCGGTGCGGGGCGCGCGGCGGGGACGCGGTACGGGGCGCGGTGGCGCACGCGGTACGTGCCGGGGCGCGGCGCGCCGCCGCACCCGCCGGCGGGGCGCACCCCGCGCGTACGTACGCCCAGCCCAGCGTATGCGCCGAGGCTACGCTCCTCGCACGGGCACGGGGCAAGGCCACCGTAGCCGCCGGAGCAACGCACCCCGCGCGCCCACGGCATGAGCCCGCCGTACGCGCCGGCGCAGCGCACGCCGTATGCGCCGGCACAGCGGCGCATTGCGCCGCGCGCGCTCCCCGCTCGCCCTGCCGCCCGCCGCATGGCGCTCCGCGCCGTGCGCCTCACCGCGCGCCCCGTGCCGCGCGGCGGGCGCCGCGGGCGGCGGCCGCTGCCAGGAGGGAGGCGGCGGCGCCGATGGCCAGGTCGAGGGGGTCGAGGGAGCTGATCAGCACGGCCCACAGTGCGGTGAGCCCGGCCCACCAGCCGAGGATCTCCGCCGCCGCGGCCAGCATCGTCGCTCCTCCTCCGCCCTGCGCCTGCCCGTGCGCGTACCGGGCCCCGCCCGCGCGGCGGGGCCCGGAATGCCCCGAGTATCGGCCATCGGCCGGGCGCGCCCCGGCCACCGGGCGGGTGCGGCGTGTCGGGGCGGCGCCGGGTCGGTGCGCCGGGAGGCGCTGGGCCATGCGGGAGCGGGAGGTTTCGGCACCGCGGCCCGGGGTTACCCGTGCGGACGGAACGCACGCCCGAACCACCCCGAACGGACGAACGGACGAGCAACGACCAGGCGACGACCAGGCAACGATCAGCGACAGGTGGAGAAGGACAGGCATGAGCGAGCAGGTTTCCGACTACATCCTGGAGCGGCTGCGCGAGTGGGGCGTGGAGCGGGTCTTCGGTTATCCCGGCGACGGCATCAACGGTCTGCTGGCGGCCTGGGGCCGCGCCGACGACCAGCCGCGCTTCATCCAGGCCCGGCACGAGGAGATGGCCGCCTTCGAGGCGGTGGGCTACGCCAAGTTCAGCGGCCGGCTGGGGGTGTGCGTGGCGACGTCCGGGCCGGGTGCGATCCATCTGCTCAACGGGCTTTACGACGCCAAGCTCGACCACGTGCCCGTCCTGGCGATCGTGGGCCAGACGGCGCGCTCGGCGATGGGCGGGGCGTTCCAGCAGGAGGTGGACCTGCACACGCTGTTCAAGGACGTCGCCTCCGACTTCGTGGAGACGGTGACCGTCCCCGAGCAGCTGCCGAACGTGCTGGACCGGGCGGTGCGCACGGCGTACGCGCGCCGGGCCCCCACGGCGGTGATCATCCACGGTGACGTGCAGGAGCTGGAGTACTCGCCGCCCACGCACTCGTTCAAGATGATTCCCTCCAGCCTGGACCGCAGCGGCTGGCAGGCGGTGCCCTCGGACGACGCGCTGCAGCGGGCGGCGGACGTCCTCAACGCGGGCGAGAAGGTGGCGATCCTGGTCGGCCAGGGCGCGCGCGGGGCGCGCGGCGAGGTGGAGCAGGTCGCCGAGCTGCTGGGCGCCGGCGTGGCGAAGGCGCTGCTGGGCAGGGACGTGCTCAGCGACGAGCTGCCGTACGTCACGGGCGCGATCGGGCTGCTGGGCACCCGCCCGTCGTACGAGATGATGCGCGACTGCGACACGCTGCTGACGATCGGCTCCAACTTCCCGTACTCGCAGTTCCTGCCGGAGTTCGACAAGGCGCGGGCGGTGCAGATCGAGCTCGACCCGCACATGGCGGGCCTGCGCTACCCGTACGAGGTCAACCTGATCGGTGACGCGCGGGCGACGCTGCTGCGGCTAATGCCGCTGCTCAAGCGCAAGGACAAGCGCGGCTGGCAGAGCCAGGTCATCTCCAATGTGCAGCGCTGGCACGAGGTGATGGACCGGCGGGCGGCGGTCTCCGCGCAGCCGGTCAATCCCGAGCACGTGGCGCGGGCGCTGTCGCCGCTGCTGCCCGACGACGTGATCCTGACCTCCGACTCGGGGTCGGTCGCCAACTGGTACGCGCGCCACATCACCATGCGCGGTTCGATGCGCGGTTCGCTGTCGGGCACGCTCGCCACGATGGGCTGCGGGGTGCCGTACGCGATCGGCGCGAAGTTCGCGCACCCCAACCGGCCGGTGGTGGCGCTGGTCGGCGACGGGGCGATGCAGATGAACGGCATGGCCGAGCTGATCACGGTGGCCAAGTACCGGCACCAGTGGGAGGACCCGCGGCTGGTGGTGGCGGTGTGGAACAACCGCGACCTGAACCAGGTCACCTGGGAGCTGCGGGCGATGGGCGGCTCGCCGCAGTTCCTGCCCTCGCAGGAGCTGCCCGACGTCTCGTACGCCGAGTTCGGGCGGCAGCTGGGGCTGACCGGCATCCGCGTGGAGGACCCGGACCAGGTGACGGACGCCTGGCAGCAGGCGCTGGCGGCGAAGGGCCCGGCGGTCGTGGAGTTCGTGACCGACCCGGCCGTGCCGCCGATCCCGCCGCACGCGGACTGGGATCAGATCGAGTCGACCGCGGCGGCCATCCTCAAGGGCGACTCGGACCGCAAGAACGTGCTGCGGCAGGGCATCAAGGCGAAGATCCAGGAGTTCCTGCCGGGCGGCCACAGGTCCGAATCGTCCAGCGGGTCCGACGCGCAAGGGAAGCGGGAGTCGTGAGGCGGCCGCAGGTGCGCACCCGTGGCCGCCCGCGGCGTGCGGCGTACGACATCCGGCACGGGCGGCTGCAGCGGTCGCTGTCGCTGCTGACGGCCGCCGGTTCGGCGGTGACGGCCGCGGAGATCTTCCTGGAGCACGACCGGGCCGGCTTCGGCAATCGCGTCATGTGGTGGCCGGTGCTGCTGGGGCCGGTGGGCCTGGCGGCGGGCATCGCCGGCTGTTCCAGCGAACGGGCCGCGCGCACGGCGCTGCCCCTGGCGTCGGCGGCGATCGTCGCCAACGGCCTGCAGGGCACGTACCTGCACGTACGCGGCATCGCCGCGAAGCCCGGCGGCTGGCGGATGGCCCGCTACAACATCGAGCTGGGGCCTCCCCTGTTCGCCCCGCTGCTGATGAGCATGGTCGGCGGCATGGGCCTGCTGGCGAGTGCCCTGCGGCGGGAGAAGTGAGCATGCCGGATCAGCACGCCGGCACCCGGCGGCCGGGGCGGCGGGGGCGCGACGTCGTGGGGCGGGCGGGCACCTGGGACGCGGTGACGGCGGGCGTGGTGCTCGCCCGGCTGGCGGCCCCGCCGCAGCCGCCGCTGCGGTTCTTCACGCCGGCCGAGGAGGCGGCGGCCGAGGCGCTGCTCGACCACCTCCTGGCCCGTACGCCGGAGGACCCGCCCGTCCCGGTGCTGAGCGTGATCGACGCGCGCCTGGCGACAGCGGAACGCGACGGCTGGCGGTACGCGGACGTGCCGGAGGACGACGAGGCGTGGCGGCGCTCGCTGGCGGGCCTCGACGAGGACGCCCGGCTGCGGCACGACGGCCGTACGTTCGCCGAGCTCGGCTACGGCGACCGCGACCGGTTGCTGCGGCACATCCTGCAGCTCAGCGGCGGCCAGTGGTACGGCATGAAGGCCTCCCACGTGTGGTCGCTCTGGACGCGCTACGCCTGCGAGGCGTACTACGCGCACCCGTACGCCTGGGACGAGATCGGCTTCGGCGGACCGGCCTATCCGCGCGGCTACCTGCGGCTGGGCCGGGGGCTGCGCGAGCCGTGGGAGGAGAAGCGGTGAGTGACGGCGCCTGGTGGCGGACCCTGCGGGAGACCGCGCGGCCGCAGGGCGACGTGCGGCGGCGCAACGCCTCCGCCTGGCTGCCGCACGTCGGCCGGCTGCGCGAGACGATGCGCAGCTTCGACGACGATGACGAGGTCGACATGGCCGTCGTCGGCTGCGGGGCGGGCGGGGCGACGTTCACCCAGCGGCTGGCGCACGCCGGGTGGCGCGTGGTGTGCCTGGAGGCGGGCCCGTTCTGGGACCCGCAGCGCGACTGGGTCAGCGACGAGTGGGGCTCGCACCACCTGTACTGGAACGAGCCGCGGGTGGTCGGCGGCAGTCACCCCGTGCCGCTCGGGTCGAACAACTCCGGACGGGGCGTGGGTGGTTCGATGGTCCACTTCGCGGGCTACGTGCCGCGCCTGCACCCCTCGGACTTCCGTACGCGCACCCTCGACGGCGTGGGCGCCGACTGGCCGATCGCGTACGAGGACCTCAAGCCGTACTACGAGCGCATCGAGCGGGAGCTGCCGGTGGCCGGGCAGTTCTGGCCCTGGGGCGATCCGCACCCCCACCCCCATCCCCCGCACCCGGTCGGCGGCAACGGCGAAGTGGTGCTGGCCGGGTGCGCGGCGCTGGGCATCGAAGCGCGCGTGGGACCGGTCGCCATCGCCAACGGCCGCTTCGGCAACCGTCCGCACTGCATCTACCGGGGCTTCTGCCTGCAGGGCTGCAAGGTGGACGCCAAGGCGTCCCCGCTGATCACGCACGTGCCCGACGCGATCGACCGGGGCGCGGAGATCCGCGCGGACGCCATGGTCACCCGGGTGGAGACCGACCGGGAGGGCCGGCGGGTGACGGGCGTGCGGTACGTGCGCGGCGGCAGGGAGCGCTTCCAGCGGGCCGCGGCGGTGGCGATCGCCGGCTACTCCATCGAAACGCCCCGTCTGCTGCTGAACTCGGCCACGCCCCGCTTCCCCGAGGGCCTGTGCAACGACCACGACCTGGTGGGGCGCTACGTGATGGTGCAGGGCGCGCCGCAGACCGCGGGCCGTTTCGCCGAAGAGATCCGCATGTACAAGGCGCCGCCGCCGGAGGTGTGTTCGGAGGAGTTCTACGAGACCGATCCCACGCGCCCGTACCGGCGCGGGTTCTCCCTGCAGACCGTCTCGCCGCTGCCCATCACCTGGGCGGAGCACGTTGCGGCGCAGGGCCACTACGGGCGGGACCTGCGCGAACGCATGGCCGACTACGTGCACTGGGCGGTCATGGGGGCGCTGTGCGAGTTCCTGCCGCAGGCGGACAACCGCGTCACGCTCGCCGACGAGAAGGACCGGCACGGCCTGCCGGTGGCCCGTTTCGACCACAGCCACTGCGAGAACGACGACCTGCTGCTGGAGGCGGCACGCAAGACGATGGAGCGCATCCTCACCGCGGCCGGTGCGACGGAACTGATGACCATGGAGCGCTACGCCCACCTGGTGGGCGGCTGCCGGATGGGCCGCACGCCGCAGGAGGGCGTGGTCGACGGGGACTTGAGGACGTTCGCGCTGCCCAACCTCTTCATCACGGACGGCAGCGTGCTGCCGACACAGGGCAGCGCCAACCCGGCCCTGACCATCATGGCCCTGGCCGACCGGGCGGCGACCCGGCTGATCGAAAGCGCAGGAGGCCGGCGATGAGCGCGGATGCGACGGGCGCCACCATCGAGGCCGTCGAGGCCTGCGCCTACACCTTCCCCACCGACTCCCCCGAGGCCGACGGCACGCTGGCCTGGGACGCGACCACGCTCGTCGTGGTGGAGGCGCGCAGCGGCACCACCACCGGGCTCGGCTGGACGTACGCACCGGCCACGGCCGCCCAGGCCGTCACCGCGCTGCTGCGCGAACAGGTCGTGGGGCGCGACGCGCTGGACGTGGCGGGCGCCAACGAGGCCATGGGACGAGCGGTGCGCAACGCCGGCCGGCAGGGGCTGGTGGCGTGCGCGCTGTCGGCCGTGGACATCGCCCTGTGGGACCTGAAGGCCCGGCTGCTGGACGTGCCGCTCACGGGCCTGATCGGCCGGGTGGCGCGGGAGGTGCCGGTCTACGGTTCGGGCGGCTTCACCACGTACCACGACACGCACATGGCGGCGCAGCTGACCGGTTGGGTGCAGGGGCACGGCATCGGCCGCGTCAAGATCAAGATCGGGGAGTCGTGGGGCCGGGCCGTGCCGCGCGACCTGGACCGGGTCCGCCACGCCCGGCGGACCGTCGGCCCGGACGTGGCGCTGTACGTGGACGCCAACGGCGCCTACACGCGCAAGCAGGCGGTGCGGGTCGGCAAGACGCTGGCCGAGCTGGAGGTCGGCTGGTTCGAGGAGCCCGTCTCCTCCGACGACCTCGAGGGCCTGCGCCTGGTGCGCGAGGCGTGCGCCTGCGACGTGGCCGCCGGCGAGTACGGCTACGACCTGCCGTACTTCGCGCGCATGGCCCCCGCCGTGGACTGCCTGCAGGCCGACGCCACCCGCTGCGGCGGACTGACGGCCTGGCTGCGGGCCGCCGCCGTCGCGGAGGCGCACGGCCTGGAGATCTCGGGGCACTGCGCCCCGCACGTCCACGCGCACGTGGCCGCCTGCGTGCCGAACCTGCGGCACATCGAGTGGTTCCACGACCACGTGCGCATCGAGTCCGCGTACTTCACCGGCGCCCTCGACCCGACGGGCGGCGCGGTGCGCCCGGGCGCGGACGGCCGGCCCGGGCACGGGCTGCGCTTCCGCAGCGCCGAGGCCGAGGCCCACCGGGTGGCATGAGAACGCCCTTTCCGTCCCATCGTCTTCGAGGAGCCCTTTGCATGAGCGATGACGTCCAGGACGCCACGACCCGCTACCTGATGTACGGGGTGCTGCCGGGATGGTTCGTCCCCGGCCTCGCCGACTGGGTCATGCACCGGCGCACCGCCATCGAGGAGACCTCCGGCACCAAGGAGTCGGTGATCCACTCGATGATGATGACCGAGGTCGGGCTGCCCATCGCCCTGACCCTGCTGTGCGAGGTCAACCCGCTGCTGCTGAGCGTGCAACTGGGCGCGACGGCGGCGCACGAGGCGACCGCCCTGTGGGACGTGCGTACGGCCGTACGGGGCGAGCGTGAGGTCACACCCGTTGAACAGCACATCCACAGCTTCCTGGAGACACTGCCCTTCGCCGCGCTGGCCTCGCTGATGTGCCTGCACCCCGACCAGGTGCGCTCACTGCTGCGCGGCGGCCGGGGCGACCCGCACGCCTGGCGCCTGGTGCCGCGCCGCACCCCGCTGCCGCCCGGCTACCTCGCCGGGATCGCCGCGGGCGTCGCGGCGTTCGTGGCCCTGCCGTACGCGGAGGAGCTGCTGCGGTGCGCCCGCGCGGGGCGCAGGCGCAGGAAGGCGCGCAGGCGCGAGGCCCGCCGGACCGAAGAGTTCACGAAAGGAAAGACATCATGAAGGTTGCGTTCCTCATGGCGCCCGAGGGCGTCGAACAGGTCGAACTGACCAGCCCCTGGAAGGCGGTCGAGGACGCGGGCGGCACACCGCACCTCGTCTCCACCAAGCCGGGCCGGATCCAGGCGTTCCACCACCTGGACAAGGCCGACACCTTCCCCGTCGACAAGACCGTGGGCGAGGTGGGCGTGGCGGACTACGACGCGCTCGTCCTCCCCGGCGGGGTCGCCAACCCCGACTTCCTGCGCATGGACGAGAAGGCGGTGGCCTTCATCCGCGACTTCTTCAACGCCGGCAAGCCGGTGGCCGCCATCTGTCACGGCCCGTGGACCCTGGTCGAGGCGGACGTCCTGCGCGGACGCACCCTCACGTCCTGGCCGAGCCTGCGCACGGACATCCAGAACGCGGGCGGCTCCTGGGTCGACGAGCAGGTGAAGGTCTGCACGGGCGGCGCGAACACCCTGATCACCAGCCGCAAGCCGGACGACCTGAAGGCGTTCTGCGAGGCGTTCACGGAGGAATTCCGCAAGGCGGCGGGCGGTTCCTGAGCCCGGCCGTCTCAGTCGTCGATCGTCACGGTGAGCAGGGCGATGTGCGTGGCGGTGACGAGTACGAAGTCCCTTCGCCAGGTCGACGCGTAGTCGCCGGGCTCCGTGACGACGGCCTCGGCGGCCATGCGTACGGTGCCCAGGTGGTGTTCCACTGTGGCGGCGATGGACGGTGCCCCAGGGGTGGCCTCTGCCTTGCCGGGGTGGGCGGCAATGGATTCGAGGGTTTGCTGGAGGTGGCTGGGCCAGCGGTGCGGGGGTTTGAGGGGGCGTACCGTCGTGACCGTGGCAGGGTGGGCGACGGTGCGGGCGAGGTGGAGGAGTGGCGAGCGGGGTGGGAAGCCCTCTTCCAGGGGGGCCACCGCCGACAGCGTGACGTCGACCGCGTGGTCGGTGCCGCTCAGCTGCTTCGCCACCGAGGCGGCCACGGCCGTCACTTCGCGCTGTGCCGGGTGGCTCACCAGCGTGTCCCTTCACCCATGCATGGTTCCTGCTGCGTATGTTTGCATGCTCCTCATGACCCGTACGACACCGCCGCGGCCGCTCGAGATCGCCGCCGTCTTCCCGGAGCTGACTGCTCTGGCCCGTACCACCACCCGGCTGCACCCGCGGCCGGGGGCTCCCACTGTGGGGGAGAGTTCCGTGGGTGGGCCGCTGTTGTGGCCGGTCGGGGAGGCGTGGCCGGTGTGTGAGGAGGGGCATGAGGTGCACCGGCCGGTGCGGCTGGAGGACGTGGGGACGCTGCGGCGGATCCTGACCGCCGGCTGGGCGCGGTCGTGTGCGGCCGGGGAGGACTTCCTGACGCCCGAGGAGCGCGAGACCGTCCAGCGCATCAATGCGGGGCTGCCGGCGAGTGCGCTTCCCGCCGGGCCCGTGCCGCTGATACCTGTCGCCCAGTTGTACGCACGGGACGTTCCCGACCTCTTCTGCCCGGAAGGGACGGACCTGTTGCAGGTTCTGTGGTGTCCGTTCGACCACGGCGACGCCTACGTACCCGCCGTGCACCTGCGCTGGCGGCGGGCCGCGGACGTGGAGGCGGTGCTCACGGAGCCGCCGCGGCCCGAGGTGGTGGGCTCGCAGTACTACGTGCCCGCGCCGTGCGTGCTGCATCCGGAGCAGGTCGTCGAGTACCCGGCGGGCGACGACCTTCCGGAGGGGCTGTGCGAGCGGATCCACGCCTGGGAGGACCAGGGCGAGGGCAGGCACTACCAGTACGACCTTTCGGTGGCGCCCGGGTGGAAGGCGGGCGGCTGGGCGGCCTGGTGGACGTTCACCGATCCCTGGCCCTTCCCGCTGTCCTGTCCGTGCGGCGCGCCCGTCGAACCGCTGCTGACGCTCGACGGCGCCGAGTGGGACGGCGGCTCGGGCAGTTGGCGTCCCGTGGAGGACACCGATGTTCCCGGGCGGCCACCGTACCCCTCCCTCAACGGGCCGACGCACATCAGCATCGGCCGCGGCTACACCCTGCAGGTCTACCGGTGCACCGCATCGGCCGGGCACGGCGCCGTCACGCACATGCAGTGACGACGGGTCGCACGGCCTCAGCCGTGGTCGTGCCAGGAGAGTGCGGCGATGCGCCAGCCCTCGGGGGTGCGGACGAACTGGGTCGTCTTCGTGCCGCTGCCCTCGAAGGGCTCGCCGTCGCGGATGCCGGACTTGCGGTACTCGCTGAAGCGCGAGGCGATGTCGCCGACGATCTCGGTGCGTTCGGACGTCTCCCACTCCGAGAACTCGACCAGTCGCCCGTCACTCAGCAGCCGCTCGCGGGGCTCGATGAACTCCTCCACGGTGTACGCCGTGAACTGCGGCCCGGTCATGACGATGATCCCGCCCGGGAGGAACAGCCGGCGGATCCGCTCCACGTCGGCGGTCCGGCCGTCCCTGTTGTCGAAGGCACCGAAGAACTCGGCGGTCAACTCATCTATTTCGATCTTGGACATGGGGTGAGCGTACCGGCGGCCTCGTGCCGCCGGTCTCAGCAGGCGAACTCCGGGCTGTTGGCGAAGAAGGTCAGGTGGGACCAGGTCTGGGCGCCGATGACTCCGTCGACGGTGATCCGGGCGCATTCCTGGAAGCGCCGTGTGGCGGTCTCGGTGAGCGGACCGAACTTGCCGTCGACGGTGAGTTCGGTCTGGGAGAGGCTGTTGTTCAGATAGCACTGTGCCTGTTTGACGGCCGGCCCTTCCGACCCGACCTTCAGCGTGGGCCTGAGATTGGTGTGGGTGCAGATCTCCGTGGCCATGGTTCACCTCCTAGAGGGGACCGGGATAGGGAACGCGCAGTTTGTCCCAGGACTTCTGCCCGGGCCAGCCGTCCGCGTCCGCTCCGGTGAAGCCGAGCTTCTCCTGCCACAACGCATAGGAATTGCGGTGTTCCTGGTTCCACTGCGTCTGGGGGCCGTCCGGCCCGTAGGCGGAGCAGTCCTCCTCCACCAGCCGTATGCCCATCATGCCGATGAGGGGACTGTTCGGTTTAAGCCGGAACCAGTCGGCGCCCGGGAACGGGATGAACCCGGAGGATGCCTCGGCGACGAGCAAGCGTTGCCCGACCTCGATGTGGTCCGGGTCGGGGATGTGGTTCCACGCCTGGAGCTGCTGGACGGTCGTGTGGAACCGCGCAGCTATTTTGGAGAGCGTGTCACCCGCTACGACGACATAAAAGGTGTCCTCTACTCCCATGTTTTTATGCTAGGCGTGCGGTTTCCCGGGTGCATTCCCGGTCAGACCCGGCGTCCCAGCTGGGCCAGCAGCCGTTGCCAGGAGTCGGCGCCCGGCGGCGGGTCGACGGCGGCGTCGAAGATGCCGGGGACGCCGCTGCCCGCGTAGGGGCCGAACTCGCGGCGGGTGAAGTCGGCCAGGGCCTTGGAGGGGTGTTCGTCGGCGCCGATCGCCCGTGACAGGTCCCAGGCGTGGACGACGAGGTCGGCGGTCATCTGGGCGCAGTAGGCGTGCGCGGCGGTGCGCCCGTACGACAGCTCGACCGTGCGGTGCAGGGCGCCGGGGGCGGTGAACGCCTCGCGGGCCGCCGCGGCGGCCCGGTCCCAGGCGGCCGTGGGGTGGTCGCCCAGCCGGTCGCCGTCGTACGCGTCGCCGACGTCCGCGATCGAGGCGCCGTCCAGCAGCGGCGGCACCCACAGCTGCTCGACGACCAGGTGGTTGACCAGATCGCGTACGGTCCAGTCGGTGCAGGGCGTGGGGTCGTGCCACTGCCGGGGGCGGATGGTGTGCACCCGGTCCGCGAACAGGTCGAGGGCCTCGCCGTGGCGGGCGAGGAGGGTGCGGCGCCTGGAGTCGGTCAGCTCCCCGTCACCGGTCATGGCGTCGTCACCGGCCCTGCCGTCCGTGGTCCATGCGGGTGCGCAACGCGGCGACCGCTGCCGCGGCGACCGCCGCGCCGGCGGCGACGGTGGTGGTGCGGTGTTCGGAGAGCCACAGCTGGGGCCCGTGGACGTGGGCGCCGGGGCCGAAGCGGCCGTGGGCGCCGTAGTCGCGCCCGCTGTCGTCGTCGACGGGGTGCCAGAGGTTGACGGGGTCCAGGGGTGCGGAGGGGTCGTCGGTCAGCTGGGCGTCGTAGCCCGTCCGGGCGAGGTAGCGATCCAGCAGGCCGGGGGCGACGGCGTTGGCGAGGAGGGTGGCGACGGTGCTGCCGCCGACCCAGTACTCGCGGCGGCGCGGGTGTTCGGCGGCGTGGACGATGGCGCGGGCGGCCAGTTCGGGTTCGTAGATGGGCGCGACGGGGCGCGGCCTGCGGGACATCCGGTTGAGGACCCAGCCGAACTGGGGGGTGTTCAGGGCCGGCAGCTGCACCATGGTGGTGCGCACCTTGCTGCCCTGGTGCAGCAGTTCGCAGCGCAGCGACTCGTTCCAGCCCTGGATGGCGTGCTTGGCGCCGCAGTACGCGGACTGCAGGGGGATGCCGCGGTAGGCCAGGGCGGAGCCGACCTGGACGATCGTGCCGTGGTCGCGCGGCAGCATGCGGGACAGGGCGGCATGCGTGGCGTAGACGTAGCCCAGGTAGGTGACCTCGGTGACGCGCCGGAACTCCTCGGGCTCGATCTCGACGAAGGGCGCGAAGAGGCCGGTGAAGGCGTTGTTGACCCAGACGTCGACGGCTCCGAAGACCTCCTCGATGCGGTCGGCGGCGGCGGTGACGGCCCGGTGGTCGGCGACGTCGACGGTCAGCGGCAGGGCCGCTCCCCCGGCGCGGCGCACCTCGGCGGCGGCGGCCTCCAGGCCCTTGTGGCCGCGGGCCAGCAGCGCCAGGTCGGCGCCGCGGGCGGCGAAGGCACGGGCGGTGGCCCGGCCCACGCCGCCGCTGGCGCCGGTCACCACGACGACGGACGGCCGGTTCCTGCGGCGGCGGGCCCTCACGGCTGGTCACTCCTCATGCGCATCTCTCCTCGTCACCGGCGCCGGGTACCCGGGGGCCGGGGGTGTAAACGGGGACGGCGGCGCGGTGCGTTCATCCGTTCCGGTGATTGTCGGCCCGGGTGCGCGCCACGGACCCTTGGACCGGGGGCGCCAGGACCGGGGAACGGGGGCACCATGCCGGTGGCGGTCACGACGCAGCACAACGACAATCGGCGCACGGGCCTGAACGCCCGGGAGGTACTGCTGCGCCCGGAGACGGTGCGCCCGGCCACCTTCGGCAAGCTCTTCAGCCGTGCGGTCGACGGCCACGTCTACGCACAGCCGCTCCACCTGCCGTGCGTGGAGGTGCCGGGCGCGGGACGGCGCCCGGTGGTGTTCGTGGCGACGATGCACAACAGCGTGTACGCCTTCGACGCCGCCGACCCCGCCGCGTCCGCGCCCCTGTGGCGGGCCTCGCTGGGGCCGTCCTGCCCGCTGCCCGATCCGCAGATCGGCCCCCGGGGCTACCGGGACATCGAGGTCGAGGTGGGGGTGGTCGGCACGCCGGTGATCGACCGGGAGCGGGGGGTGCTGTACGCGGTCGCGTTCACGAAGGAGGGCGGGGAGTACCACCACGCCCTCCACGCGCTCGACGTGGCCACCGGCCGGGAGGTGCTGGGCGGTCCGGTGCGGATCGCCGCCGAGGTGCCGGGGGACGGCGAGGGCAGCGTGGGCGGCCGGATCGCCTTCACCAGCAGCCGGCAGATCCAGCGGGCGGCGCTGACGCTGGCCAATGGCCGGGTGTACGCGGCGTTCGCCGCGTACGGCGACCGACGTCCGTACCACGGCTGGGTGATCGCCTTCGACGCGGCGACGCTGCGGCCGGCGGGCGCGTTCGTCAGCACACCGCACACGGGCCTGGGCGGGATCTGGCAGGCGGGGCGCGGCCTGGGGGTGGACGAGGAGGGCTGCCTGTATTTCATGACGGGCAACGGAGGGTTTCACTCCGATGGCTCGGACCTGGGCGACTGCGTCGTCAAGCTCCGTCCCGGCCTCGCCGTGGCCGACTGGTTCTCGCCGTTCGACAACGCCGCTCTGGACGCCGGCGACACGGACCTGGGCTCGTCGGGCCCGCTGCTGATCCCGGGAACCAGGCGGCTGCTGGGGGGCGGCAAGGAGGGGAAGTTCTACCTGCTCGACATGGACGGCCTGGGGCACTTCCACGCCGGCTCGGACAGCCAGATCCCGCAGAGTTTCTTTGTCGTGCCGCCGGACGGGGCCCGTCACCACATCCACGGCGGGGCGGTGTACGGCGACTTCGCGGGCAGCGGCCCGTGGGTGTACGTCTGGCCGGAGAACGCGTACCTGCGCGCGTACCGCTTCCGCGGCGCCCTGCTGGACCCGGCACCGGTCTCCACCAGCACCACGGTGGATCCGGTGGGGGTGCCCGGCGGGTCGCCGGGCATGCCGGGCGGCTTCCTGTCGGTCTCCGCCGACGGCAGGGATCCGGCCTCGGGTCTGGTGTGGGCCTCGCACCCCTACCGTGCGGACGCCAATCAAGCGGTCGTCGGGGGCGTCCTGCGGGCCTACCGGGCCACCGACCTGACGCAGGAGGTGTGGAACAGCACGATGAACGCCGCCCGTGACGACGTCGGGCTGTTCGCGAAGTTCACCCCGCCGACGATCGCGGACGGCCGCGTCCACCTGGCCACCTTCTCCGGGGCGCTGCACGTCTACGGCCTGCTGCCCTGAGCCCTGCGGGGCACCGGCGGCGCGTGGCCGGTTGCGCGTATGGACGGCGGACACCCGGCCAAGTAGGCATGACCACGTCATCACGCACGCACGGCAACGGCCCCAGGAAGGGATCGTCCATGCCTCGAAGACGAGTCGTGCTCGGCATCGCGCTGGCCACGGCAGCGCTCACCGGGACGCAGATCGCCACGGCCACCGCCACGCCCCGGGCTGCGCACCCGGCCGACGGCGCCGCGGCCGCCGCGGCCTCCACCCACCGGCTCCCCGACGGCGCCCGCGCCCTGGGGCCGCAGGCCTGGCCGGGCGTCGTCCGGATCGCCAGCCTCTACCAGCCGACGCCCGGGCAGTGCCTGGACGCGGACGCCAACGCCGGCGGCAACGGCACCAAGGTGCAGGTGTGGCAGTGCAACAAGTCGGCCCAGCAGGCGTGGATCTCCTGGGGCGACGGATCGCTGGAGAGCGTCCGCTTCCGGGGCATGTGCCTGGACGCCGACACCAACGGCGGCGGCCGCAACGGCACCCGGGTGCAGCTGTGGCAGTGCAACGGCTCCGCCCAGCAGCGCTGGTACACCTACTCGGGCGACCTCGCCGTCTACAACGGCCTGTTCTACAACAACCGCAACACCGTGCTGGACCGGGACACCAATGTGCCCGGTGACGGCGCCCAGGCTCAGCTGTGGGACAAGAACTTCCAGTCCCAGCAGTGGTGGCGCGTCGACTCCGTCTGACGTACCGACGTACCGACGTACGACATGCAGCGGGGCGCCCGGCCGACGGGCGCCCCGCTCCCCTACCGACCGGCGGCGGCCGCCGCCCGGTCCAGGGAGCGGGCCAGCAGCAGGAACCACACGCCCACGAGCGCCAGATGGGCCCGTTGCGGCACGCCGTGCCAGCCGGGCCGCCCGAACAGCGGTCCGACCGTGGCCAGGGCCGTGGTGAGCGCGCTGCCGAGCACCCAGGGCCCCAGGCGCCGCACCAGCGGGCAGCCGGAACCGGGCGGGGAGGTGGCGGCCGCGACGACGAGCAGGGCCATGGAGGCGAACAGCGCGGCGTGGACCAGGGCGCTGGTGGAGGTGTGCCAGGGGTTGACGGCCTCGCAGCCGGCCTCCACCGAGGGGGCGCAGCGCATGGGGATGACGACGTCGGCGACGGAGGCCGCGCCGAAGGCGACCAGGGACCACCAGCCGGCCTGCGCCCAGCGGCCCCGCGCGCCGCGCAGGGCGAGGAGGGCACCGGCCGTGACCAGGACGGCGGCGAAAATCTCGATGGCGCTGAAGAAGTGGTGGAAGGGCTGGTCGACGGCGTAGAGCTCGCTGACGTAGGAGTGCCGCGGATCCAGGCCGGTGGGCAGGACGAAGGCCAGCAGCCAGTCGTTGTAGACCACGGCCGCCGCGGTCAGCAGCACGGGGGCCGCCACGCCCGGGCCGGCCGGGGGCCGGGCCGCCGGGCGCCCTCCGTCCGGTCGGCCGGTACCGGCGGCGGAGGGGCGCAGGGCGGAGGGCGGGTCGGGCATCGGCGGGAGCCTTCAGTTCGCGCGGACGGGGGGCGGCCCGTACGCCGGCGGCGGTGAGGGGTTCGACGGCGGGGTGGTGGGCGGGGTCGTGCGGGGCGAGGTCGGCGGCGGGCTGTGCGGCGGGGCGGGCGGCGGCGGGGGCTGCGGCGCCCGGCTGCTGCCGGGGGGCGGCGGTGCGCTGCTCCTGCCCGGTGCGCTGGAGCTCATGCCGCCCTTGGGCGGTGACACGGAGCGGTCCTGGTCGCCGTCGGTGCCGACCGGGCGTTCGAACCATTCGCCGGTGTCGGGGTCGTAGACGGTGATGACGTCCATGACGGAGTCGGCCGGTGTGACCACCACGACGTCGGCGTACTTGTAGGCGGGCCAGGTGTCGCCGGTGGCCTTGGGCGTGCCCTGGACCGCGACGGGCGGGGTGAGGGGGTTGCCGCAGGTGCAGCGGACGCGGGGCAGGCCGCGGTCGTCGACGAGCACGGCGGTGCCGGCCTGCAGCACGGACTGGAAGCTCGTGACGGAGCCGTCCTTGTAGCCGTGGTTGGTCACGCGGGTGTCCGAGCGCAGCTGCAGCGGCGTCAGGCCGCGCAGGTAGCCGGTCAGGCCGCCCGGGTCGATGCCGACCACGCCGGCGAAGGCCCGGCTCTTGTTCTGGTCCTGGGTCAGGTAGCCGATCTGGCGCTCGACGTCGCAGTTGGCGTGGTTGCGGGAGCCGCCGTACAGGCCGGCGGTGTTGCCGGCGATGTTGTGGGGGCCGCTGCCGCCGCCCGCGGGGATCGCGGGGTGGGCGCTGGCCGAGCTGCCGTACTCCTTGGCCGTCGACTGGGTGAACGGGTCGCGGCCGTTGGAGCCCGCGGCCTGCAGCAGGACCTCGCCGCCGGAGGAGCCGGACTGGCGCAGGAAGAAGACGGCGAGCGCGGCGGCGACGAGCACGCCGGCGGTGATCAGTACGGCCTTCGAGCGCCAGCGGGGCGGGCGGGTGGGTGCGCCGCCGCCCGGGACGGGGCCCTCCCCGGACGGGGGCCGCGGCGGCTCGGACGGGCCGGAGGGTCCAGAGGGTCCGGAGGGTCCGGACGGGCCGGGGGGCTCCGCGGGGCCGCCGGCCCGGGTCGGTTCGCCGGCCCCGGAGGAGGCCGGTGGCTGGGAGCCCCGCCCGGACAGGGGGCCGGACGGCGGGCCGCTGGGACGGTTTCCTGACGGCGGTTCGGACGACACGGTCCCTGCTCCTGTCGATGGTCTGTACGCAATGCACCGCCCCTGCGCACATTGTGTGCTCCTGACCGGTACGCCCCGCAAGCGGACGTACGGCGCACAGGCCACCGGTCCCCCGGCCGCCCGCGCGGACGGGTGGCCGGGCGGCGGCCGGTTTAGGTTGGCGGACATGAACGAGCTGCGGGCCTGGCGGGACGCCCTGGTGACGGTGGTCGCCGGACTGGCCGTCATGGTCGTGGTGGCCGCGCTCGGCCTGTGGGCCGCGGGCGCGACCGTGCTGCCCGACGGCGCGTTCCCGTCCGTGGTGGCGGCCGCGGTGGTCGCCGCGGTCGGCGGCACCGTGGAACTGTCGGGCGCGGCGGGCGTGCTGGGCCGTACGGGTGCCGGACTGGCCGCCGTACCGCTGTCGGTGACCCTGGCCGGGGCCCTCACCGTCGCCCGGCTCTTCCTGCGCCCGCTGCGGCACCGGGCGGTGGCCGGGGGCGGCGAGCTGCTCGCGCGGGTCGCCCGCACGGCGGTGCTGTGGCTGCTGGGCCTGCTGGGCGTGGCCCTGGCCGCGCGGCACAGCTTCCGCATCAGCATCGGCGAGGAGTTCCTCGACGAGCTGGGCGACCTGCTGGGCGTGACGCCCACGGTCGGCTTCCGCGCGGCCATCGGCCCGACGCTGGGGTACGGCCTGCTGTGGCTGCTGGTGCTGCTGGCCGTGGCGGTGGCGGTCTCGCGCGGCACGCCGCTGCCCACGCGGCTGGTGCGGCTGCAGGAGTCCGTCCGCCCGGCGGCGTTCGCGATGGTGGCGGTGCTGCTGGCGTACGTCGCGCTGGGGCTGCTCATCGGTGTCGTCGTCGCCTTCACGCACGGGCACGTCGCCGAGACGTTCGCGGTCCTGCTGCTGGGCCTGCCCAACCTCGCGTGGATGGCGCTGGGCGTGGGGCTGGGCGGCCAGTGGGAGGGCCATGTGCCGGATGCGATCGGCCTGCCGATGCCGCAGGCGCTGGCGGCCGTGCTGCGCGAGGGCGGGGACGGCGCCCCGGCGACGGTGGACGTCGCCTCCCTGGCCCGGCACGACGGCCGCGCCTGGCTGCTGGTCGTGGTGGCCGCGGTCGCCCTGATCGCGGCGGGCCTGGTCACGGCCGCCCGGACCCACGAGCGCGCGCCGGCCTGGCGGCACGGCGTCCGTCTCGCCGTGGCGCTGGCCCTGACGCTGCTGGTCGTGGGCCTGCTCACGCACGTCTCGGCGCGTTACGGGCTGTCGGTGATCGGCGTGGGCGACCTGGGGGACTTCGGCGGGGAGGTCTCGCTGCGGGCGCGCCTGCCGCTGCTGGTGGGGCTGGGGTTGCTGTGGGGGTTCGTCGCGGGGTGCCTGGGCGGCCTCCTGGTGGGCCGGCGCACCCTCCGCCGGGGGGAGGCCGACGGACCTGGCGGCGATGACCGCCGGGTGACCGGGGGATGACGGGCCGCTGCGTACATTCGCCGTCGCTGTCACCCGATGGACACCCGACGGATCGAGGACTTCCATGCATGCCGATGGCCCGGGCGCCGTGCCCGCAGACGACTCCCCGCTCCACGCCGGGCCCGCCGGGCGGCCCGGCCGGCGCCGCGTGCTGAAGGCGATCGGCGCGGGCGCCGCGGCCGTCTCCTTCGGTGCCATGGGCGCGGGCACGGCCCGCGCCGACGAGGAGCAGTTCACCGATGTCGTCGTCATCGGCGCCGGCTACGCGGGCGGCACGGTCGCCCGGGAGCTGGGCGCCAAGGGCCTGACGTCGATCGTCCTGGAGGCCCGCGACCGCATCGGCGGGCGGATCTGGACGACCACGATGGCCGGTGAGCAGATCGAGCTGGGCGGCCAGTGGGTCTCCCCCAGCCACCGCCTGGTCAACGCCGAGCTGGCCCGCTACGGGATCGGCATCGTGCGCGATCCCGACCCCGAGCGCATCGCCGTCGCCCGCGGCGGCCGGCTGGAGCACGTCGCGCCCGCCGAGGCCGCGGCGCTGCTGGAGCCGCTGTGGAAGGAGTTCTACAAGGGCTCCGAGCAGTACTTCGAGCGCCCGGCCGAGCCCCTGTACCGCAAGGACCTGCTGGCGGCGGTGGACCCGCTGTCGGTGGCGGACCGGCTGCGGCAGATGAACCTCTCCCCCGCCGAGCGGGACCTCATCAGCGGCGACACCGCGGCCTACTGCGGCGGCTCCCTGCAGAACGGCTCGCTGACCGGCATGGCCCAGTGGTACCAGCTCTCCGGCGGCACGTACGACAGCTACTCCACCACCATCGGCAGCCGGCCGGCCGGCGGCATGACCGCACTGCTGCAGGCCATGCTGCAGGACTCCGGCGCCCGGGTGCGGCTGAACTCGCCGGTCGCCAAGGTCACCCAGAGCGGCAGCCGGGTGGTCGTGGAGACCAGGGACGGCCGGCGGTACGCGGCCCGTACGGTGGTCGTGGCGACGCCGGCGAACGTCTGGCGGAACATCACCTTCGCCCCCGGCCTGCCCCCCGCGCACGCCCGGGCCGCGGCCCAGGGCATCGGCCTGCCCAGCGGCACCAAGATGTTGCTGCACGTCAAGGGCGAGGTGGAGGCTGTCGGCGGTACGGCGAGCGAGGGGTCGCCGATCCTGATGATGGTGCCGCAGAAGCAGCTGGCGGACGGCCGCCTCGTGGTGGCCTTCCCGAGCCCGCAGCTGAACGTGGCCGATCCGGTGCAGGTCCAGCAGGCCGTACGGCAGTGGATCCCCGGCGCCCAGGTGCTCGCCTCCCGGGCCATGGAGTGGGGCAAGGACCCCTTCTCCGCCGGCTCGTGGGGCTTCCGCCGCCCCGGTCAGCTGCTGGGGCTCTTCCCGCAGATCGAGCAGCCGCACGGCCGGATCCTGTTCGCCGGTGCGGACATCGCCCAGGGCTGGCACGGCGCGTACATCGAGGGCGCCGTCGAGTCGGGCAGGCGGGCGGCGCAGCAGGCCCTGCAGCTGCTGGCGTAGCGCCGCAGGGCCCCGCCCCGCCCCTCGGTCCCGCCCGGTCATGGCGTCCGGGCGGGACCTCGCCGTGCGCTCGCTCCTTACGAAGGGGCGTTCGCGGCGGTGACGTTGACCGCGGCCCAGGCCCGGTCGACCGTCGTGTACTCGGTGCTGTCCTGGCCGTAGATGTCGGCGGCGGCCTGCAGGGTGGCCTCGCGCGCGCCGTGGAAGTCGGTCGTGGAGACCATGTAGCGGCTCAGGGCGCGGTAGAAGATCTGCTCGGCCTTGGCGCGGCCGATGCCGGTGACCGACGAGCCGTCGTAGGTCGGCGAGTCGTAGCTGAAGCCGCCGATCGTCTTGGCGCCGCTGCCCTCGGCCAGGAGGTAGAAGGCGTGCGAGGAGACGCCGGAGCCGGCGTGGACCTCGCGGTCGTAGGAGCCCTCGTCCCAGTAGTCGACGGTGCCCTCGAGCTTGTCGAGGGAGGGCTTGTCCAGGCGGCGCAGGAAGGTCTGCTGCAGGCCCAGCTTCTCGCCCATGAGGTAGTTCGGCGGGTTGGCCGGGTTGTTGGTGGCGAACTCCATGCCACTGCCGAAGATGTCGGCGAAGGACTCGTTGAGCGAGCCGGCCTCGCCGTACTGGTTGTTCTGCTCGTCGACGCGCGTGGGCTGGAAGTCGGCGGTGGCCTCGACCACGCCGTGGGTCAGCTCGTGGCCGGTGACGTCGAGGGCGACCAGCGGCTGCTTGAACGTCACGCCGTCGCCGTCGCCGTAGAGCATGCAGGCGCAGTCGGGGGACCAGAAGGCGTTGCCGACGCCGCTGCCGAAGTGCACCAGGGCGTGCGGGCCGGCACCGTCGTTCTTGATGCCGTTGCGGCCGAACGTCTTCTTGTAGTAGTCGAAGGTGCTGGTGATGCCGTACTGGGCGTCGACGGCGGCGCTGGCGGCGTCGGACGAGGTGCCGTTGCCCCACTTGTTGTCGGCGTCGGTGAACGCCTTGCCGGTGGAGAACGACGACAGCTGACGGCGGCCGGCGTTGCGGGTCTCGGCGTTGCCGCGGCTGGGGTCCTTCAGGGTGAAGGAGGTCTGCGCGGTCTGGGTGGTCAGCAGCGGAACGGTGCCGGCGAAGATGGCGGCGCCGCTGCCGGTGGCCGGCGCGGGGAAGGCGCCCGCGGCGGGCCGGGCGGCACCGGGCGCGGCGGGGGCGGCGGTCTTCGGCGCGGCCTGGGTGCCCTGGGCGCGCAGCGTGGCCTTCAGGGCCGGCGAGATGAACCCGTCGCTGAGCGGGGTCTTGCCGAGGACCTTGCCGTCGGCGGCGTCGACGAGCACGGAGTGGGAGGTGCCGGCGTCGGCGGCCGCGGGGGCGGCGACGGTCACCCGGTAGGCCAGGACGGCCTTCTCGCCGCGGGCGTCCACGACGAGTTCGGTGTGCGCGGCGGTGCCGGCGGCGCTCTTGGCGGCCTTGGCGGCGGCCTGCTCGGCGGTCAGCTTCGGGGTGACGGTGGGGACGGCGGCCTTGCGGGCCTTGGCACGGGTCACGCCCAGGTAGCGCTGCGCGGGGTCGAGGTGGACGACGAGGTCGCCGCCGACGACGGTGACGCCGCGGTAGGTCCGCTCGAAGCGGACGTGCTGCTTGCCCTCGGGGTCGGTCAGGACGTCCTTGACCTTCAGGTCCTCGCCGGCGCCGAGGCCGGCGGCCTGGGCGTTGGCCTGGACGGCCGCCCGGGCCGCCTTGACGATCCGCGGGTCGAACGTCGCCGGGGCGACGGCGGCCGCCGCGGCGGCCGCGGCCCGCGCCGGGGAGCCCGACGTGGCCGGCGTCGCCTGGGCGGTCGCCGTGCCGGCCGTGGTCGCGGCCGCCGCCACGGCGACGGCGATCGCGACGGCCCGTCTGCGGGCGGTGGATATGGAGTTCGTGGGGGTTGTACGCAAGTCAGCGCCCTTTGTCATGGGGGCGGCCGGGTGTGCCGGACCGCCCGTATGCACGCGGTGCCGGCACTGCAGCACCACGGGAACCTGTGGGTCCCGTGGATGACCTTGCAGGCATTGGCATGCCCATGAAAAGAGCGAGGGGCGCAAATGACCGAACAGTTGATCCAGTCTTTACACAGCCCCAACCCCCCGTTACGGGACGGAAACGTCCCGTGATGCTGCCGGTGAGGACGGGTCAAACCCCCGCGAGGTTGCCCGGGTTGGACAACTGATCACTATGTGAGACGGCCGGCTGGGACGCGGGCCGCCGGACGCCGCCCCGGCGGCCGCGGCTCTCAGCCCGTCCACTCACCGCCCGGCAGCCGCCGGCCCGTCGCGCGCAACCGCCGCGCCACCTGCTCCGCCGCCAGGTACACCCAGCAGGGCACCGGCCCGCCGCCGGCCACACGCACCTCCCGCACCACGCGCACGTACAGGCTGTGCGGATCGCCCGGCCGGTACTCCTCCAGCGCGTCGAGCGCGGCCAGCACCCGCGGGTACGCCTCCGGCGCGAGCGTGATCAGCTCGCCGCGCACCTCGGCGGCACCCTCCTCGGCGACCGCGTACGGGTAGCCCGGTCCTTCGTACAGCACCGCGCCCGGCAGGTACGCGGGCACCTGCGCGACCGTACGGCCGCGCAGCAGCAGGGCGTGGTTGCGCCGGCCCGGCCGCAGCGTCCCGTACACGAACACCGGCAGCCGGCCGGCCGCCTCCCGTGCCGTCACCGGCGTCTCCCCCTCGCGTCCTGGCGTCCCGGTCCCGCCCGCGCCGCCAAAAGGCGGTCCGCGGCCGTCGGCCGTAACCTATAGGTATGGCAGAGCGGCCGGTCGTGCCCTCGGCCTCCTCCGCCCCGGAGCTCATCCTCGAGGCCGATGGCGGCTCCCAGGTGATGAGCCCGAGCCGGAGCTACCACGTGGGGCGCGACCCGTCCAGCGACGTCGTGCTGCGGGACGCCCGCGTCTCCTGGCACCACGCGGTCCTGCGCCCGGTGGGCGACCACTGGACGCTGGAGGACTGCGGCAGCACCAACGGCACCTACACCGAGGGCCGCCGCATCGCCACCTTCGACCTCGGCCCGGGCAGCGTCGTGCGCTTCGGCAACCCGGCCGACGGCCCCGCCGCCGTCGTCACCGCCGTGCGGCCGCGCGCCAGCGACCGGCCCTCGGCCGTCTCCCAGCCGCAGAGCACCGGCACCTTCCGCCGGCCCACGTCCGTACGCCCCCTGCCCACGCGCACCGTACGCATCGGCCGGGCCGCGGACAACGACTTCGTCGTCGACGACCTGACCGTCTCCCGCTACCACGCGCAGCTGCGCGCCCTGCCCGGCGGCGAGCACGAGATCGTGGACGTCGGCAGCCACAACGGCACCTACCTCAACGGCACGCGCGTCCAGCACGGCCCCGTCCTGCCCGGCGACATCATCGGCATCGGCCACTCGGCGTTCTGCCTGGTCGGCGACGAGCTGCAGGAGTTCGTCGACACCGGCGAGGTCTCCTTGGACGTCCAGCAGCTGTCCGTCAGCGTCGACGAGGGCCGCAAGACCCTGCTGGACGACGTCTCCTTCCCCGTGGGGGCCAAGTCCCTGCTCGCCGTGGTCGGCCCCAGCGGCGCCGGCAAGTCCACCCTGCTCAACGCGCTCACCGGGCTGCGCCCGGCCGACCGCGGCACCGTCCTGTACGACGGCCGCGACCTGTACCGCGACTACGCCGAGCTGCGCTCGCGCATCGGCCTGGTGCCGCAGGACGACATCCTGCACGCCCAGCTGACCGTGCGCCGCGCCCTGCGCTACGCCGCCGAACTGCGCTTCCCCGGCGACACCGCCCGCAGCGAGCGCAACGCGCGCGTCGAGGAGGTCATCGGCGAACTCGGCCTCGAACAGCGCGCCGACCAGGCCATCCACAGCCTCTCCGGCGGCCAGCGCAAACGCGTCAGCGTCGCCCTGGAGCTGCTCACCAAGCCCTCGCTGCTCTTCCTCGACGAGCCCACCTCCGGCCTCGACCCGGGCATGGACCGCTCGGTGATGACCATGCTGCGCGAGCTCGCCGACGACGGGCGCACCGTCATCGTCGTCACCCACAGCGTGCTGAGCCTGGACGTCTGCGACCGGCTGCTGGTGCTCGCCCCCGGCGGGCGCACGGCCTTCTACGGACCGCCCGGCGACACCCTCGGCTTCTTCGGCTTCACCCAGTGGCCGCAGGCCTTCGAGGCGTTCGAGAACCAGCGGGAGCGCGACTGGGCCGGGGAGTTCCGCGCCTCGCCGCTGCACCGCCAGTACATCGCGAGCGCCACCGAACGGCCCCGGCCGCTCGTCGGCGGCACGGCCGCCGCCGAGCCCCTGCAGCCGGTCAAGGCCCAGAGCTGGGGCGCCCAGCTGTGGACGCTGATGCGCCGCTACGTGAGGGCGCTGAGCTCCGACCGCACCTTCCTCGCCATCATGATCGCCCTGCCGGTCCTGACCGGCGCGATGGCCCGGCTGTCCGCCGGCGTGCGCTTCGCCTCCGCCGACAAGGCCAACACCGTGCTGCTCATCCTGTGCGTGGGCGGCGTGCTGACGGGAGCTGCCAACTCGGTGCGCGAGCTGGTCAAGGAACGGGTGATCTACCAGCGCGAGAGAGCCGTCGGCCTGTCCAGATCCGCGTACGTCATGTCCAAGATCGTGGTCCTGGGCCTGATCACCGTCGCGCAGGCGATCGTGCTGTCGGTGGTGGGCCTGGGCGGGGTGGACACCCGCGCACCCGGCGGCCAGGGCGTCTTCGCCCCGCCGCTGGTGGAGATCACCCTCGCCGTGGCGCTGCTGTCCTTCACCTCCATGCTGCTGGGCCTGGTGGTCTCGGCGCTGGTGCGCCGCGAGGAGGTCACCATGCCGCTGCTGGTGCTCATCACCCTCGTGCAGGTCGTCTTCTGCGGCGGCATGATCGACGTCAACGGCCGCCTGGTGTTCGAGCAGCTGGCCTGGTTCGTGCCCTCGCGATGGGCGCTGGCCGCCATGAGCGCGACCGTCGACTTCTCCCACATCCCGCCCGCCACGGGGCAGCTGCCGCCGCCCGGCGGGGAGAAGGCCGACCCCCTCCTCAGCCACGACATGGGCACCTGGGCGCTCGACATGGGGATGCTGGTGGTCCTCTCCCTCCTCATGGCCTTCCTGGTCGCGCGCCTGCTGCGCCGCCACGAGCCGGAGGTCATGCGCAAGTGACCGGGCCGCACGTGACCGGGCAAGGAGACCGACCGTGAGCGCGGCCGCGTTCCCGTACGGCTCGGCGGGCGCCCAGGGCCAGGAGGTCCCCGGCTTCCTGCCCACCCACGTGGTGCCCCCCGGCGGGCTGTCCACCTGGTCCGCACCCGACGCCGTCGTCCCCACCGACCCCCTCGACCCCCTGCTGCCCGTACAGCTGCTCGACCGGCGCGGCGACTGGGGGCAGGTGCTGTGCTCCAACGGCTGGTCGGCCTGGGTCGACGCCCGGCTGCTGGTCACCCTGCCGCAGGACCCGCCCCCGGCGGGCGGCGCCCTCACCCGCACCGCCGACGCCCGGCGGCTGCTGCAGCAGGTGCAGGAGACGCTGGAGCACTACCGGCGGGCCGTGGAGGACCTGGCCACCGGGCGCACGGACGGCGAGACGTTCGGCAGGACGACCCAGGGCCTGCGCATCGGCGTCGTCGTCGACGGCGACTCCATGTGGCTGTACGACGCCGATCGCGACAACTGGGGCTACTGCGACGGCACCTCGCTGACCGGCATCGCCGGCCGGGAACGCTCCCCCAAGCCCTCCTCCATGCCGCCCGCGCCCTCCGTACCGCCCGAGGCCACCCGCCTGGACACCGGGCCGCCCGGCGCCCCGCCGCCCACCCGGCTCGACGACGGCACCGGGCGACCGCCGCACGGACCCGGCGGTGAGCGCTGATGGGCGCCCCGGACGACCGCGACGGCGACCGCCTGCCGCGGCCGGACGCCTCGCTGGGCGCCGGGCCCGGCGGGCTCATCGGCCGGCAGATCGCCGGCTACCGCGTGGAGAGCGAGATCGGGCGCGGCGGCATGGCCGTGGTCTACCGCGCCTGCGACCTGCGCCTCGGGCGCACCGTCGCCCTCAAACTCCTCGCCCCCGAACTCGCCCGCAACGACACCTTCCGCCAGCGCTTCGCCCACGAGTCCCGGGTCGCCGCCGCCATCGACCACCCGCACATCGTGCCGGTCTTCGAGGCCGGGGAGGTCGAGGGCGTCCTGTACATCGCCATGCGCTACGTGCCCGGCCAGGACCTGCGCGCCCTCCTCGACCGCGAGGGCCCGCTGCCCCTGACCACCGCCTCGCGCATCGCCGGACAGGTCGCCTCCGCCCTCGACGCCGCCCACGCCCACGACCTCGTGCACCGGGACGTCAAGCCCGGCAACATCCTCGTCGCCGAGGGCACCGACAGCGACCACCCCGAGCACGTCTACCTCACCGACTTCGGCCTGACGAAGAAGTCGCTGTCCCTGACCGGCTACACGCGCGTCGGGCAGTTCGTCGGGACGCTGGACTACGTCGCGCCCGAGCAGATCTCCGGCAAACCGGTCGACGGGCGGTGCGACGTCTACAGCCTGGCCTGCGTCGTCTTCGAAACGCTCACCGGGGCGCCGCCGTTCCGCCGCGAGGACGACATGGCACTGCTGTGGGCCCACCAGAACGAGCCGCCGCCGCGGCTGACGGAGTACGTGCCGGAGCTGCCGGCGGGGGTCGACGACGTCCTGGCGCAGGCCCTGGCGAAATCGCCGGACGACCGCTTCGACAGCTGCCTGCGCTTCGTGACGGCGCTACGGCGGGCGGGCGGCGCGCCGCCCGCCAAGCCGGTGGCGCCGGAGGCACCGGAGCCGGTGCGGGCGCCGCCGATGTGGGCCGCACCGGTGTTCCCCGAACTGTGACGGTTCGTCTCCCGGGCGCTCCGCCCCCGGACCCCGGTCCCCTGCGTCAGCGGAGCGTGAACGGCAGCTCCTGGGAGAAGAACGACGTCTGCGTCGTGCCCACCGAGACGCCCGCGTCCGCCGACTTCACGTCCCGCGGCGCGCCCCGGTTGACGGCGATCTTCAGGCGGTACGTCGCCGTCGCCCCCGGCGCCAGCGCCTTCGTGCCGCTCTCGGGCCGCAGGCCCGCGCTCATGCCCGGGTCGCAGCCCGTCGCGACGAGCGGCACCGTCTCCCAGCCCCGTCCCGCCCGGTACTGACGCAGGGTCATGTCCTTGGGGGTCAGGGCGTGCCCGGTGCCGACCCCGAAGGCGAAGTAGGAGGCGGCCAGGGCCGGGTAGGTGCGGTCCGTGGTGTTCTTCACCGTCACGGTCACCTCGCGGCCCGTCCCGCCGCGCTGCAGCGTGGCGCCGCGCTGCCAGCCGGTCAGGGCGACCTGGGGCCGGGTGGCGGTGGCGGTGCGGGCCGGGGCGCGGTAGGTGTGGCCGCGGCCGTCGGAGACGGAGGCGGCGACGGTCACGGTGCCGGGCCGGTCGAGGTCCTGCAGGCGCAGGGCGACGGTGTGGGGCTGCCGGGGGCCGGCCGCGGGGGCCGTCACGGGGAAGGTGAAGACGCCGTGGGTGGGCCGGCTGCCGCCGCCGGACCTGGTGTCGAGGTCGACCCAGCGGCGGGTGGCCGTGTCGTAGCGCTGCACCGTCAGGGAGTCGGTGCTGAAGCCCTTGCTGTCGACGTCCAGGCGCACGGTGCCGCCCTTGGCGACGGGGGTGCGCAGGGTGACACCGGAGGAGGACCACAGGCCGATGGGGAGCCGGCCGGGCAGGCTGGAGGAGATCTTGTCGGTGGCGGTGCCGGTCGCTGCGAGGGCGGGCGTCTCGTCGACGAGGGGCGCGGTGGCCGCCTCGGCGGCGGCGCGCCGGGCGCTCGCGCTGTCGCCGCCGCAGGTGGGGCCCGCCGGGGCGGCGGCCGCCTGGTCGGGTGCGATGGCGCCCACGGCGAGCGCCAGCCCGGCCGCGAGCGCCGCCGCGCCTCTGGTCATGGCCCGGCGTCCTGCCGGTGCGCCGTGCCGCTGTGCGGGCTGTCGTGGCATTGTCCGCGTCATGTACCGCCCCCGCGTGGTGGGTTGTCTGTGCGGGCGCACGTGCGTGCGCCTCCGGCCTGTCAGAGGGCCTTCCCCACCCGATGGTTCCCCAAGCGGAACGGAATCGGTCTCAGTTCCCGCGCACTGCTCGGGCCCCGCGGAGATAAACCGCCCACGTGAGTGCCAGGCAGAGCACGTACAGGACGAGGAACGCCGTGTAGGCCTGCTCGCCGGTGCCGTGGGCGAGGAAGGCCTGGCGGAAGGCGAGGTTGATCAGGACGCCGCCGAGGGCGCCGACGGCGCCGGCGATGCCCATGAGGGCGTTGGCGTGCAGGTGGGCGAGCGGTGCGGGCCGGTCCCGGTAGATGCCGGGGATCATCTTGTACGTCGATCCGTTGCCGGCGCCGCTGAGGACGAAGAGCAGCACGAAGCCGGTGAGGAAGAGCGGCAGCGAGCCTTCGCGGGAGGCGAGCAGGACCAGGCAGGTGCTCGCGGCCATGGCGAGGAAGGCGCAGAAGGTGACCCGGGCGCCGCCGAGCCGGTCGGCCAGCGCGCCGCCGACGGGCCTGGCCAGGGAACCGAGCAGCGGTCCGAGGAAGGTCAGGCAGGCGGCGCGCAGGGGGGTGGGGAAGTCGTGGGGGAACTGCACGAGCAGCACCTGTCCGAAGGCGAAGCCGAAGCCGATGAACGAGCCGAAGGTGCCGATGTAGAGCGTGGAGATCGCCCAGGCGTGGGGGTCGCGGGCCACCTCGCGCAGCGGGTTCCCGGGGGGCCGGGAGCGGGGCAGGTCGTCCATGCGCAGGGCGGCGGCGAGGGCGGCCAGGACGACCAGGGGGACGTAGAGCAGGGGCACCAGGCGGGGGTGGGAGGCGCCGGCGGTGGTCAGGACCAGCAGTCCGGCGAGCTGGACGACGGGGACGCCCAGGTTGCCGCCGCCGGCGTTGATGCCCAGGGCCCGGCCCTTGAGGCGTTGCGGGTAGAAGGCGTTGATGTTGGCCATGGAGGAGGCGAAGTTGCCGCCGCCGACGCCGGCGGCGGCCGCGAGCAGGAGCAGGGTGGTCGGGGAGACGCCGGGCCGCAGGAGCCAGCCGGTCAGCACGGTGGGCACCAGGAGGGCCAGGGCGCTGACGACGGTCCAGCGGCGTCCGCCGAAGAGGGACACGGCGACGGTGTAGGGCAGGCGCAGCAGGGCGCCGACGAGGGTGGGCACGGCGGTGAGCAGGAACTTGCCGGCGGGGTCGATGCCGTACTCGGGCCCGAGGAAGAGCACGAGGACGGACCACATGCTCCACACCGAGAAGCCGATGTGTTCGCACAGGACCGAGTGGACGAGGTTGCGGCGGGCGACGCGGGCGCCGGTGGCGTCCCAGAAGGCGGGGTCCTCGGGACGCCAGTCGGCGAGGGGGCGCGTGGGGCCGGTGGGGGCGGCCGGGCGGGTGTGCCCGACGGTGGGGAGAGGGGGGTTCGCGGTCATTCCCCCACGCTAGGAAGGGGTGGTTTCCCGCGAATGTGCTGTGGCGCTCGCCCGTGCTACGTCTTGCGCACGGGCTCCTGCCGGTGGTGTGAGGCGGACCGGCCACACGGGCAGAGCCGCGCCCGGCTCGTCCAGGCAGGCGCCCGAGCGCAGGTCGAAGGCCTGCTTGTACATCGGCGAGATCACCACGGGTGCGCCGTCACGACTGCCGAGCAGTCCGCGGGAGATGACGTGGGCGCCGCTGAACGGGTCGCGGTTGCCGACCGCGTACACGGCCCCGCCGCGGTCGCGGAAGAGCGCCACCTGGCGGCCGGCGACCAGGACGGCGACGCCGCGGCCGGTCTCGAGCACCTCGTACGGGCAGGCCGGCAGCCACTGCTCACCGGTGCGGATCTCCACGACGCCGCTCGTCACGCGCCCACCGCCTCGGGGGCGGGCACCGGGCGGATCTGGCCGCGCTCGGGCGTGAAGCGAATGGCGGGGTCGGGGGTGCCGGGGGCGTTGGCGAAGGACACGAAGCGGCGCAGCCTTTCGGGGTCGGCGAGGGTGGCGCGCCATTCGTCCTCGTAGGTGCGCACGTGGGCGGCCATGAGGGCGTCGAGGTCGGCGCAGATGCCGAGGCTGTCGTCGACGACGACGGCCCGCAGGTGCTCCAGGCCGCCGTCCATGCGCTCGATCCAGGCGGAGGTGCGCTCCAGGCGGTCGGCGGTGCGGATGTAGAACATCAGGAAGCGGTCGACGGTGCGTACGAGGGTGTCGTGGTCGACGTCGGTCAGCAGCAGGTCGGCGTGGCGGGGGGTGGTGCCGCCGTTGCCGCCGACGTAGAGGTTCCAGCCGGCGGAGGTGGCGATGACGCCGAAGTCCTTGCCGCGGGCCTCGGCGCATTCGCGGGCGCAACCGCTGACGGCGGCCTTGATCTTGTGCGGGGAGCGCAGGCCGCGGTAGCGCAGTTCGAGCTCGATGGCGAGGGCGACGGAGTCCTGGACGCCGTAGCGGCACCAGGTCTGCCCGACGCAGGACTTCACGGTGCGCAGGGCCTTGCCGTAGGCGTGCCCGGATTCGAAGCCGGCGTCGACCAGGCGGCGCCAGATGAGGGGCAGCTGGTCGACGGTGGCGCCGAACATGTCGATGCGCTGGCCGCCGGTGATCTTCGTGTAGAGGCCGAAGTCGCGGGCGATCTCACCGATGGTGATCAGTCCCTCGGGGGTGATCTCGCCGCCGGGGACGCGGGGGACGACGGAGTAGGAGCCGTTGCGCTGGAGGTTGGCGAGGAAGTGGTCGTTGGTGTCCTGCAGGGCGGCCTGTTCGCCGTCGAGGATGTGCACGGGGGCGCCGATGGCCGGGGCGAGGGAGGCGAGGATCGAGGCGACGACGGGCTTGCACACCTCGCAGCCCTCGCCGGTGCCGTGCTCGTCGACGAGCCGGCTGAAGGTGGTGATGCCCTTGGCGCGGACGATCTCGTACAGCTCGGCGCGGGTGTGGGTGAAGTGCTCGCACAGGCCGCGGGCGACCTCGGTGCCCAGGGCGGTGAGCTCCTCGGCGACGACGGTGCCGAGCGCCCCCACGCACGATCCGCAGCCGGTTCCGGCGCGGGTGCATTTCCTGACGGCGGCCACGTCGGTGCAGCCGGAGGTGGTGACGGCGGCGCGCACGGCGGCCTTGGTGACGTTGTGGCAGGAGCAGATCACCGCCTCGTCGGGCAGCGTGACCGGGCCGGTCCCACCGGCGCCGGCCGCGGAGGCGGGCAGCACCAGCCGTTCGGGGGGTGCGGTCAGGACGGTGCGGGCGGCGGCCAGGGGCCGCAGGGTGTCGTACGCCGTGGTGTCGCCGACGAGGACGCCGCCGAGGAGGGCGCCGTCGGGGGCGACGACGAGCTTGCGGTAGACGCCGGCGCGGCTGTCGGCATACAGGACGTCGAGGGCGCCCTCGGTCGTGCCGTGGGCGTCGCCGAAGCTGGCCACGTCGACGCCCAGGAGCTTGAGCTTGGTGGAGGTGTCGGCGCCGGTGAACTCGCGGGCGTCGCCGGCGAGGGCGGCCGCGGCGGTCTCGGCCATGGCGTAGCCGGGGCCGACCAGGCCGTAGACGCGGCCGTCGGCGGCCAGGGCGCATTCGCCGACGGCCCACACGTGCGCATCGGCGGTGCGGCAGCGGGCGTCGACGACGATGCCGCCGCGTTCGCCGACGGGCAGGGCGCTTACGCGGGCCAGGTGGTCGCGGGGGCGGATGCCGGCGGAGAAGACGACGAGGTCGGCGGCGAGGGTGCGGCCGTCGGAGAGGGTGAGGGCCGTCACCTCGCCGTCGTCACCGGCCTCGACGGCGCCGGCTGCGGCGCCGGTGTGGACGGTGACGCCGAGTTCCTCGATCCTGCGGCGCAGGGCGGTGCCGCCGCCGTCGTCGATCTGGACGGCCATCAGGCGGGGGGCGAACTCCACGACGTGGGTGTCCAGTCCGAGGGCCTTGAGCGCCCCGGCCGCCTCCAGGCCGAGCAGTCCGCCGCCGACGACGACGCCGGCGCGGGCGTGGGCTGCCCGTTCGCGGATGGCGTGGACGTCCTCCAGGGTGCGGTAGACGAAGCAGCCGGGCAGGTCGCGGCCGGGGACGGGTGGGACGAACGGCTGGGAGCCGGTGGCGAGGACCAGTTCGTCGTACGGCAGGACGTGCCCGGAGGCGGTGGTGACCGTGCGGGCCGCGCGGTCGAGCGCGACGGCGGGGTCGGCCAGGCGCAGGTCGATGTCGTGCTCCTCGGCGAAGCCGGCCGGCCACAGCGACAGTTCCTCGGCGGTGGTGCCGGAGAACCAGGAGGTCAGGTGCACCCGGTCGTAGGCGGGGCGGGGTTCCTCGGCCAGGACGGTGATCCGCCACTTGCCGGGGGCGCGTTCGGTCAGCGCCTCCAGGAAGCGCTGGCCGGCCATGCCGTGGCCGACGAGCACCAGGCGCCGTCGGGTGTCCGTCACGAGGGGGCTCCTTCCGTGATGAGCAACTGCAGGGGGTCCGGCGGGGCGCTCTCGCCGCGCTCGAAGGCGCCGGCGAGTTCGCCGACGGCGCCGAGGTCGCCGACGAGGACGGCGCCGACGAGGGCGTCGCCGCGCAGCACGAGCTTGCGGTAGGTGCCGCGGGTGGCGTCGGTGAGCCGGACGGTGTCGGTGTGCGGGGCGTCGCCGTGCGGGTCGCCGAAGGAGGCGACGTCCAGTTCGCCGCCGGCCGTACTCAGCCGGAACCGGGCGGTGGGCACTGCGGTCAGGCGGGCGGCCGGGTCGTGGCCGCTCAGGCGGGCGGCCAGGACGTCGGCCTGGGCGAAGGCGGTCTCGGCGCCGGCGTCGGTGGTGCCGCGGTGCTCGGCGCAGTCGCCGAGGGCGTACACGCCGGGCGCGGAGGTGGCCAGGCGATCGTCGACGACGACGCCGGTGCGCACGGCGAGCCCGGCGGCGCGGGCGAGGGCGGTGCGGGGGCGGGCGCCGCAGGCGAGGAGGACGAGCTCGGCGGGGAGCACCTGACCGTCGTCCAGCCGTACCCCGGTGACGTGGTCGGGGCCGGTCAGGGCGGTGGCCGTCCGCCCGGTGTGCACGCGGACCCCGCCGGCCTCCAGGTGCCGGCGCACGGTGGCGGCACCCGGCGCGTCGAGGTGACGGGGGATCAGGTGGGGGGCACGCTGCACCAGCTGGACGCGCAGTCCGCGGGCCCCCAATGCGTGGGCGGTGCCGGTGCCCAGCGCTCCCCCGCCGACGACGACGGCGGTGCGCCCGGGGAGGGCCTCGGCGGCCAGGTGCCGGCAGTCGGCGAGGGTGCGCAGCAGGTGCACGCCGGCCTTGAGAGCGGGGGGTGCGTCGTGGCGGGCGGCGGGGGCCACGAGGGTGCCGGTGCCGGCGCCGTTGCGGGCGGCGAGGGAGGCGGAGGCGGTGGCCATCGCCGGGACGGGGCGGGGCGGGGGGCGGTACAGGTCGTGCAGGGGCGGCAGAATCGGTTCGGCACCGGTGGCCAGGACCACGGCGTCGTACGCGGGCGTTGCCCCGGCGGTCGTGCGCAGCACGCGGGCGACCGGGTCGAGGGCCAGGACCGGGGTGGCGGTGTGCACGGTGGCGGCGCCGGTGGGCAGGGCGAGGCAGGCGTCGGCGTAGCCGCCGGCCAGCAGGGCGGGCAGCAGGCCGCGGTGGTAGGGCCGGTCGGGTTCGGCGCCGTGCAGGACGACGTCCACCGTGCCGGGGGCGGCCAGCTCGTGCAGGCGCCGGGCGAACCGGGCGGCGGCCATGCCCGCGCCCACGACGGCGATGCGGCGCGGTGTCATGCCGCCTCCCCGGCCCCGGCGCGAGCGGTGTCCGCCTTCACGGTGTCCGTCTTGACGGTCTCCGCCTTTGCGGTCTCCGCCTTCGTCACGCGGACCGCGCAGACCTTGAACTCGGGCATGTGCGAGATGGGGTCGAGGGCGGGGTTGGTGAGGTTGTTGGCACTGCCCTCACCGGACCAGTGGAAGGGCATGAAGACGGTGTCGGGCCGGATGGCGTCGGTGACACGGGCGGGGGCCGTGGCGGTGCCGCGCCGACTGGTCACGGTGAGCCGGTCGCCGTCGGTCACGCCCAGGCGGGCCGCGAGGCGGGGGTGCAGTTCGACGAAGGGTCCGGGGGCGGCCCGGTTGAGGGCGGGGCTGCGCCGGGTCTGGGCGCCGCTCTGGTACTGGGCGAGGACCCGCCCGGTGGTCAGCAGCAGCGGGTAGGCGTCGTCCGGTTCCTCGGCGGCGGGCCGGTGGGAGACGTCGGCGAACCGGGCCCGGCCGTCGGGGGTGGCGAAGCGGTCGAGGAACAGTCGGGGCGTGCCGGGGTGGTCCTCGCGCGGGCAGGGCCAGAAGACGCCGTCCTCCCGCTCGATGCGCTCGTAGGTGATGCCCGCGTAGTCGGCGGCGCCGCCGGCCGAGGCCCGGCGCAGCTCGGCGAAGGCCTCGCGCGCGTCGGTGGGGAAGCCGTCGGGGTGGCCGAGCCGGGCGGCGAGGCCGTGCAGGACGTCGAGGTCGGTGCGTACACCCGCGGGCGGCGGCACGGCGGCCCGGCGCAGAACGACCCGGCCTTCGAGGTTGGTCATCGTGCCGGTCTCCTCGGCCCATTGGGCCGAGGGCAGGACGACGTCGGCGAGTTCGGCGGTCTCGGAGCGCACGACGTCGCACACCACCAAGTGGTCCAGGGCGCGCAGGCGTTCGGTGATGCGGGTGGCGTCCGGGGCGGAGACGACGGGGTTGGATCCCATGAGGAGCAGGGCGCGCACGCCGCCGGGGGTGCCGAGGCCGGCCAGCAGTTCGTACGCCGAGCGGCCCGGGCCGGGCAGGTCGTCGGGGTCGACGCCCCAGACGCCGGCGACGTGGGCGCGGGCGGCGGGGTCGGCCAGCGAGCGGTAGCCGGGCAGCTGGTCGGCCTTCTGGCCGTGTTCGCGGCCGCCCTGGCCGTTGCCCTGTCCGGTCAGGCAGCCGTACCCGCTGCCGGGCCGGCCGGCACGGCCGGTGGCCAGGCACAGGTTGATCCACGCCCCGACGGTGTCGACGCCCTTGCTGTGCTGTTCGCCGCCGCGCGCGGTGAGCACCATGGCGGTGGGCGCGTCGCAGAACAGGTCGACCGCTCGCCTCATCCGCGCCACGGGTATCCCGGTGAGGGACTCCACGCGTTCGGGCCAGTGGGCCATGGCGGCGGCCCGGGCGTGCGCGAAGCCCGCCGTGCGCCGGGCGACGAAGTCCTCGTCCACCCGGCCGCGGGCGATCACTAGGTGCAGCAGGCCCAGCGCGAGGGCGAGGTCCGTACCGGGCGCGGGCCGCAGGTGCAGGTCGGCGAGGTCAGCGGTGCGGGTGCGGCGCGGATCGACGACGATCAGGGTGCCGCCGGCCTCGCGCATCTCGCGCAGGTGGCGCAGGGCGGGCGGCATGGTGTCGGCGGGGTTCGCCCCGACGAGCACGAGGCAGCCGGTGCGCGCGACGTCGGCGAGCGGGAACGGCAGTCCCCGGTCCACGCCGAACGCCGCGCGCTGGGCGGCCGCGGCCGACGACATGCAGAACCGGCCGTTGTAGTCGATGTGCGGCGTGCGCAGCACGACCCGGGCGAACTTGCCCAGCAGGTAGGCCTTCTCGTTCGTCAGGCCGCCTCCCCCGAAGACCCCGGCCGCCTCCCGGCCGTGCTGCCGCGCCGCCTGCGCCAGCCCCTGCGCGGCCCGGTCGAGGGCCTCCTCCCACGTCGCCGGGCGCAGCGGGTCGCTGCGCCGGTCGCGCACCAGCGGCGTGGTGAGCCGTACGGAACCGGCGAGGGTGTCCGCGGCGTTGCTGCCCTTGCCGCACAGGGCGCCCAGGTTGACGGGGAAGCCGGGCCGCTCCTCCACCGCCACGCCGGGCGCGGTGGGCCCTGCCGCGGCCACGCGGCGCAGGCGCATGCCGCACTGCAGGGCGCAGTACGGGCAGTGGGTGTCGGTGGGGAGTGGGGGTTCGGTCATGCCACGAGGCTCGCCCGCCGCCGTTTCCGCCGGACGACGGCCGTGTTTCGCGCGCCGCACATGCCGCGCACCCCCGCGGGCTGGCGTTGTGCGCAGCACGACACACGCCCGTAGGGAAACGGGCGTCGCACTAACGTGCCTGTGATGTCCGTGCAATGAACTCTTAATGCCTCTCCGCGAGGCTCGTCGCATGAGCACAGCGACATCCGCGGCCCCGCCGCCCCCGGGGCCGCTGACCGGCTTCACGGTGGGCGTCACCGCGGACCGGCGGCGCGAGGAACTCACCGCCCTCCTCGGCCGCCGCGGCGCCACCGTCGTGGCCGTTCCGGCCCTGCGCATCGTCACGCTGTCCGACGACGCGCTGCTGCGCCGCGCCACCGAGGAGTGCCTGGCCGGCCTGGACTACGTGATCGCCACCACCGGGGTCGGCTGGCGGGGCTGGATGAGTGCGGCGGAGGGCTGGGGCCTGGGCGGCCCGCTGGTCGCCGCCTGCCGGCAGGCCGAGCTGGTCAGCCGCGGCCCCAAGGCGGCGGGTGCGCTGCGCGCCAGCGGGCTGCGCGAGACGTACGCGCCGGAGTCGGAGGCCCTCGACGACGTCCTGGCCTGGCTGCTCGCCAAGGATCTGCGCGGCCGCCGGATCGCCGTGCAGGAACACGGCGGCGCCCTGCCGGAGTTCACCGCGGCGCTGCGGGATCGCGGGGCGCACGTGGTGGCGGTGCCGGTCTACCGCTGGGGCCCGCCGGAGGACCCCGGTGCGCTGCGCCGGCTCGTGGAGCAGACCGCACGACGGGAGGTGCACGCGCTGCCGTTCACCAGCGCGCCGGCCATCGAGGCGTTCCTCGCGGCGGCGCGGGAGAGCGGGCGGCGGGCGGAGGTGCTGGACGCGCTGCGCGGGGAGGTGCTGTCCGTGTGCATCGGTCCGGTGTGCGCCCGGCCGCTGTTGGCGGCGGGCGTACCATGCGTGTGGCCCGACCGGGGGCGGCTCGGCTCGCTGGTGCGCACGCTCGTTGCGGAACTGACCGCGCGCGGCCGGCGCGAGATCCCCACCGCGGCCGGCCCGCTGGTCCTGCAGGGGGCGGCGGTCCTGGCCGGCGGCACGGCGCTGCGGCTGCCACCGGTGCCGGCGGCGGTCCTGCGGGCGCTGGCCGAACGGCCGGGGACGGTGCTCAGCCGCGGCGAACTGCTGCGCGCGGTATGGGGCGGCGGCTCGCCCGGCCCCGGGGCAGGTGCACGCCCGCGGGTGCCCGACGAGCACGCCGTGGAGGCGGCGGTGGGGCGGCTGCGCGGGGCGCTGGGGGCGCACGGGGCGGTGGTGCAGACGGTGACGAAGCGGGGGTACCGGTTGGCGGTGGCGCCATGAGCGGCACCGTGACGGCCGTACCCACCCGGTGCGCCCCGGCGCGGGATCTGCCCGCAGGCCGGCTGCAGTTGCTGGCCGTCGCGCACGGGACGCGCGACGAGCGCGGGATGGCCGTGATGCGGGAGCTGGTGGGGCGCGTCGCCGACCTGCGGCCCGAGGTGGACGTGCGGCTGGCGTGCGTCGGGCTGGCGGCCCCCTCGGTGGCTGAGGCGCTGGGGCGGCTGCGGGGGGACGTGGTGGTCGTACCGCTGCTGCTCGGCACCGGCCACCACCTGCGGCACGACATTCCGCGGGCCCTGGAGCAGGCCCCCTGGGTACGGGCGCGGCTGGCGCCGGCGCTCGGGCCGGATCCGTTGCTGGCGCTCGCCCTCGCGGGGCGGCTGGCCGAGGCGGAGGCGCGCCGCCCCGGCGCGGGCGGCGGGCCCGTCGTGCTGGCCGCGGCCGGCTCGGCCGATCCGGCCGCGCACGCCGCCGTGGCCCGGACGGCGGAACTGCTCTCGGCGCACATCGGGCGGCCGGTGGTGCCCGCCGGCCTGGCCGGCGGCGGGCCCACCCCGGCCCGGGCGGTCGCCGAGCTGCGGGCGGCGGGCCACGCGCGGGTGAGCGTGGCCCGCTACCTCCTGGGCCCGGGCCACTTCGCGCGGGCCGCGGCCGGCGCGGGCGGGTGCGTGCTCACCGAACCGCTGGGCGCCCACGAGGCGGTGGCCGCTCTGGTGCTGCGCCGTTACGACGAGGCGGCGGGCGCCGCCTGACCGCCTGAGGTGGCGTCAGTGGCCGCGCAGCTGCTGCATCTCGCGCCGGTCGCGCTTGGTCGGGCGGCCGGTGCCGCGGTCGCGTACGCCGACGGGGGCGACGGCCTCGCGGGGCGGGGGCGGCGGGCTGTTGTCCACGTAGCACTCGGCGGCGGCCGGTGCGCCGACGCGCTTGCGCACCAGTTGCCGGACGACCACGATCCGTTCGCGGCCGGCGTGCCGCAGCCGTACCTCGTCGCCGGGCTTGACCGTCTGGGCGGGCTTGGCGCGCTCGCCGTTGAGCCGGACGTGGCCGGCGCGGCAGGCGGTGGCGGCCAGCGAGCGGGTCTTCGTCAGGCGCACGGACCAGATCCAGCTGTCGATCCGTACGGCGCTCTCGTCGTTCTGCACACCCCCACTGTATGGCCGGTATGCGTCTGCGGGAGGGGCGCCCTGCGTGACGGTGATTGACTTCTGCACCGCCCCGTGCGAACTGATGACGTGTTCATATCAATCCACTCCCGTTCGAAGGGAGCACGGCGATGAACACCTCCCCCTCCACCCGAACCCCGCGCCGCGCCCGCCACGCGGCCGGCGCCGCCCTCGCCCTCGCCCTGGCGGGCGCCGGCCTGGGGCTGGGCGCCCCGCCGGCCGCGGCCGACACCGTCACCGTGGGCTACACCTGCACCGGCCCCGGCGCACCCGGCGACGTGCAGACCCTCGCCCTGACCGTGAACGCGCCGGCCAGCATCCCGCAGGGCGCCACGGCGCAGCTCACGCTGTCGGCGAGCACCAACCTGAGCGTGCCCATCGACGTGCCGGCCCGGGCCGTGACCGCTGAGCTCGACCTCGCCCTGGGCGGAGCCGCCTCCGGCACCGCGACGGCGACCGGCTTCACCAACGACCAGGCCGTCCCCAGTGGTTCCGGCGTCACCCTGACCGGCGGCACGGCCTCCGTGCAGCTGGACGCCGCCGGTACGGTCACGTTCACACCCGGCACCGCCAGGATCCACGTCTTCGGGGTGACCGTGGAGTGCGCCGTCGACGGCACCGCCCCCGTGGCCGCCAGCACCGAGGTCACCGCGGCCGGATAGGCGGGGCGCTCAGGACGGGGAGAGCGCGGCGGCGCCGAAGGAGACGTCGAAGCGGTCGCACCAGATGCTCACGCTGCGGTAGCGATGGAGGTCCAGGCCGGCGGGCAGGGCGTAGTTCTGGTCGCCCTTGTTCCCCTTCAGACTGCCGAGGTCGACGTGGGCGCCGTCGTCGAAGACGAACCAGCCGTCCCGGCCCTCCTTCACGGGGGCGTCGCTGACCAGCACCTTCAGGGCCGGGCCGTTGCTGGTGCTCAGCCCCTCCAGACGCAGGGTCCGGCTGCCGTCGGGCAACTGCAGGATCCGCACCGTGCCGCTGGTCGCGTGCTCGTGGCTGATCAGGCGGCCCGTCGCCAGCGTGCGCACGCCCGACGCCGCGGCCGGTGCGGACTCCCGCACCGTCTCGTCCACCCACAGCTTCCACGGCTGGAACCAGTAGGCGCCCAGCCCCGCCACCACCAGGGCCACGGCCAGCCCCCCGAGGACCAGTGGCCTGCTCAGCAGTCGTCGTACGCGTCCCATGTCAGTCGCCTCCCGCAGCCGTCGTGCTCTGCCCCCTCAACGGCCGGGAGGGCGAAACCACTCCCGGACCGGCGAGGCCGCCGAGGGCGGCGGCGATGCGGTCGAACCGGGTGCCGTCGAGGGAGTACAGGACGTAGGAGCCCTCGCGCCGGCTGGTCAGCAGCCCCGCCCGGGTCGTCTGCTGTACCGCATCGACTTCCCCCGCGTCGTCCACGTCCGCCGCCGACGCGACCGCCCGCTGCCCGCTGTCAGGGCAGCGTGAGGATGCGCGGGCCGTCGTCGGTGATGGCGACGGTGTGCTCGATGTGGGCCGCGCGGGCGCCGGTGGCCGTGCACAGGGTCCAGCCGTCGGGGGCGACGCGACACTCGTCGTTGCCGCCGGCGATGAGCATGGGTTCGATGGCGAGCACCAGGCCGTGCCGCAGGCGCAGGCCCCGGCCGGGCAGGCCCTGGTTGGGGACGTGGGGGTCCTCGTGCATGCGGCGGCCGATGCCGTGGCCGCCGAAGTCGGTGACCATGCCGTAGCGGGCGCCGCGGGCGACGGTGCCGATGGCATGGGAGATGTCGCCGATGCGGTTGCCGGGGACGGCGGCGGCTATGCCGGCCTCCAGTGCCCGGCGGGTGGTGGCGATCAGGGCCTCGTCCGCCGGCTCCGCGGTGCCGACGACGAAGCTGACGGCCGCGTCGCCGGCCCAGCCGTCGAGCACGGCACCGCAGTCGATGCTGACCAGGTCGCCGTCGCGCAGCCGGTAGCCGTCGGGGATGCCGTGCACGATCGCGTCGTTGACGGAGGCGCAGATGACGGCCGGGAAGGGGACGGGGGCGAAGGAGGGGCGGTAGCCGAGGAACGGCGAGGTGGCCCCGGCCCGCTTGAGCACGTCGCGAGCCGCCTCGTCGAGTGCGTTCAGGGCGACGCCCACGTCCGCCGCCTCGCGCACGGCGGCGAGCGCATGGGCGACCACGCGCCCGGCCTCCCGCATGGCCTCCAGCTCGCCGTCCGTCTTGATCTCCACCATGTCCCGGCTCCCCTCCGCACCAATTCTTATACCGGTATTAATATCACGGCATTAGTATCACGGTCATGGTGAGGACCCCTCTGACTCCCTGGGAACGGCAGCGCGGCGAGGAGCTGGGCCGGCTGCTGCGCGAGGCCCGCGGCGGTCGCAGCATGGTGGAGGTGGCGGCCCGCGCCGGGCTGTCCTCCGAGACCCTGCGGAAGATCGAGACCGGGCGGGCGCCGACGCCGGCGTTCTTCACGATCTCGGCACTGGCGCACGCCCTGGGCCTGTCGCTGGACGCCCTGGCGGAGGCGTGCGCCCACGTGCCGGATCCGGCGGGCGAGGCGATGACGGCGTAGCCGTACGGAATCGGCCTTTCGGCCGAGAAGCGGTGGGCCGGGCGCTGCCTAGCCTGGGGGCCATGTACCGGACCCGAGCCCTCGTCGGCCGGACCGCCGCCGTGCTGCGCCTGCTGGAGCAGTACGCGGACGACGGTGTCACCGGCCGCTTCGTGACCAGCACCCTGAACCTGCCCGCCCGCACCGTGCTCGACCTCCTGCTGAGCCTGGAGGCCGAGGGGCTGATCCGGCGGGACCCGCGCAGCGGCGCCTTCCGCCCGGCCCGCCCGGCGTACGCCGCCGCGCCCGCCGCGGACTGCAACGACCTGCGTTCCTGCGCCATGAACTGGGCGGACCGGCTGGCCGCGCACAGCGGCATGAGCGTGCGCCTGGCCGTGCCGCACCCGGCCGGGGCCCAGGTCGTCCACCACGTCTTCCGCCCGGACAACAGCCCGCAGCACCTGGCGACGGGTCGGCTGTGCCCGCCCGGCGGGGCCCTGGCCAGGGCGCTCGCCGCGCCGCACGACGGGCGGTACGTGTACGCCGTCGAGCCCGGCGACCCGGGCGAGGCATCCCTGGCCACCGCGCTGCCGTGCCCCGGGCCGGAACCGGCGGCCGCGGCTGTGCGTGACGGGCGCGCGCCGGACCCCGTCGGCGCAGACCCCCGGCAGCGGCCGGTACCGCACGCTCCTGCGCGAGGCGGCGACGGCGATCAGGACGGAGCTCGGGACCCCGCCGGTCCCGCGCCCCGCCTGAGCAACCGTCAGCGCACGAGGCGGGAGACGATCCTCGCCCCCGGGCTGCTGTCCAGCAGGGCCGTCGTCAGGGCGTCGCCGGCAGCGGTGAGGGCGGCGTCGTCCATCGGACCGAGGGCGTCGAGGACGAAGAAGGCCCGGGTCGTGGTGAGGGTGAGGCGGGTGCGGGTGCACTGGCGCCAGTTCCAGCGGCGGCAGGTGACGCCGGCGTCGTCGCGCCAGACGACCTCGCCGGGCGGGCAGTGCTCGACGGCACTCTCGCCGCCGGCGGTGGTCTCGAAGGACTCCTCGCCGGTGGCGCGCACCAGCCGGGCCGCGCCGGCGTAGTGGTCGAGGTCCTCGCCGCCGAGGGGGACGACGTGGGCGACGGAGACCGCGTTGTAGATGTCGGTGAGGCGGTCCACGCGCGGCAGGCCGGCGGGCACCCGGCGCAGCAGGGCCTCGACGCTGGGCCGGGTGCGCTGGGGCTTGGCGCCGAAGGCGCGGAACGCCTCGCGCCAGGCGGCGAGGTGCGGGTGGTCCTCGGGGGCGCCGCCGGCGAGGGCTGCGGCGGCGTTCTCCTCGGCGGCGGCGAGCAGCTTCTCGCTCGCGTCGTCACTGGGGCCGGGCACCAGGCCCTCGGCGGCGACGACGAGGGCGCGGTAGTCGGGCCGCAGCTCGCGCACGGCCGCATCGACGGAGACGGCCTCCAGCCAGGTCGCGAGGTCGGTGGTGACGGCTGCCATACGAAACGCTCCTCGATCAGTCTGCTGCACTCGACAGTCAAGCAGACTGTACCAACCCGTGCGAGAGCGGCCCGGGGCCGCCGTCAGCCGCGGCGGAAGCGCTCGCGGTAGGCGGCCGGGGAGACGCCCGTCTCGCGGACGAAGGCGCGGCGCATCGTCTCGACCGTGCCGAAGCCGCACTGCCCGGCGATGGTGTCGACGGTGCCGGCGGTACTCTCCAGCAGGGTGCGGGCCGCGGCGACCCGGGCGCGCTCGACGTAGGCGCCGGGGCTGATGCCGATCTGCTGGCTGAAGAGCCGGCTGAAGTGCCGCCGGCTCATCCCCAGCCGGGCCGCGAGCGCCGGGACGGACAGGTCGCCGTCGGGGTGGGCGTCGATGTCCTCGACGAGGTCGCGCAGGGCGCCGCCGCGCGGCGGGTCGCGGCGGGTCCAGGTGCTGAACTGCGACTGCCCGCCCGGGCGCTGCATGAAGACCACCAGGTGCTTGGCGACCGCACGGGCCGCCTCGGGGCCGAAGTCGTCCTCCAGCAGGGCGAGGGTGAGGTCGATGCCGGCGGTGACGCCGGCCGAGGTGAGCACGTGGCCGTCGCGCACGAAGATGGCGTCGGGCTCGACGGAGACCGCCGGGTAGGCGGCGGCCAGGTCGGCGCAGGAGGCCCAGTGCGTGGTGGCCCGGCGCCCGTCGAGCAGGCCGGCCTCGGCGAGGACGAAGGCGCCGGTGCACACGGAGCCGGTGCGCCGGGCGCCGCCGGCGAGCCGGCGGACGTGCCGGACCAGGTCGCCGTCGGAGGCGGCGACGGCGTAGCCCCGGCCGCCGGCCACGACGAGCGTGTCCGGTGGTTTGCGCACCCGGGCGAGGTCCGCCGAGACGCCGAGCCGGGTGCGGGCCGTGGTGGTGACCGGGCGGCCGCCCACCGAGGCCAGCCGCACCCGATAGCCGGGCTCCGCCTCGTACTCGGCCCGGTCGAAGACGTCCAAGGGCCCGGCCACATTGAGCAATTGCACTCCGTCGTACACGACGATCAGCACGTCGCGGGTCTCCGCCTTGCCGCTCACATCCAGCATCATCCGGGACGGTCGCGGACCCCACGGCCGAACGGGTCAACCATCACCTTTATGGAGTAATGTCCTTTTTTTTGGGCATAAGACGGTTGCGAAGGGGGGCCGGCACCCTAGGGTGGGAAACCACCATGAAGCGAGATCCCGCCCCCGTCCCGCTCCCCCGCAGCGCGCGCTCGCTCGTCATGACCGCCTACGCGCTCCTGGCCGCGGCCGTGGCCATGGACCTGGCCACCAACCCCGACCTCACCTTCTCCCCCGTGCTGGCCACCGCCCCCGTGCTCGCCAGCATCGGCACCCGGCGCCCGCGCGTCCCGCTGCTCACCGGCCTGCTGGCCCTCGCGGTCGTCGCGCCGCTGGCCCTGGCCGACCCCGAGGTCGCGCTGCCGGTCCACCTGACCGCCGCCGCCACCGTGCTCGCCATCACCTGCGTCTCCACCGCCAACGTCGTGCTGATCTCCACCAGGGAACGGCAGCTGCTGCAGACCCGCTCGGTCGCCGAGGCCGCCCAGCGCGCCCTGCTGCGCCCCGTCCCCGAGCGCATCGGGGGCCTGCGGGTCGCGGTGCGCTACGTCGCGGCCGCCGCCGAGGCCCGCGTCGGCGGCGACCTGTACGAGGTGCTGGCCACGCCGTACGGGGTGCGGATCCTCCTGGGCGACGTGCGCGGCAAAGGACTCGGCGCCGTCGAGACGGCCACCGACGTGCTGGGCACCTTCCGGGAGGCGGCCCAGGTCGAGCCCGGTCTGGAGACCGTCGCCCAGCGGCTCGACGCCACCGTCGTACGGCGCCGGGCGACCGAGGAGTTCGTGACGGCCGCCCTGGTGGAGGTGCCCACCGGCGGCGGGCCCGCGCATCTGGTCAACTGCGGGCACCTGCCGCCGCTGCTGTGGCGCGGCGGGCAGGTCACCGAGGTCGAGTCGCCGGTGCCGGACCCGCCGCTGGCCCTGCGCCACCTGGTCGAAGGGCCCTGCCACCGCACCCGGTTCGGCTTCGCGCCGGGGGACGTGCTGGTGCTCTTCACCGACGGCGTGACCGAGGCCCGCGACGCCTCGGGCCAGTTCTACCCGCTGCGCGAGCGCCTGGCGGCGATGCCGCACCTGTCCCCCGACGCGCTGGCCGCCCGTCTCCTGGCCGACCTCCTCGCCTACGCGGGCGGCGCGCTCGGCGACGACGCCGCCCTCCTGGTGGTGCGCCGCGAGCGCTGACCGCGCCGGCCCTCGTCAGGACGCCGTGGTGACGCCCGTCGCCCTCAGCACCTCGGCCTCCTTGTGCGGATCCAGCCCCACGTACGGCCGGTCGGGGCGCTGCGGCGCCACGCCGCCGACCCCTTGCAGCCAGGACCAGGTGTCGGCCACGGTCTCCTCGACGGGCCGGCAGCGCAGGCCGGCGGCGAGGGCCTTGTCGACGCCGATGCGGTGGATGCCGTCGTAGAGGTCCCCCGGGGGCAGCCACACCGGCAGGTCCGTCCAGGGGCCGATGCCCGCGGCCAGGATCGGCTCCGGGTCCGTCCAGTGCAGCTCGGCCGTGCTGCCGACGGTGCGGGCACAGGCCTCCAGGAAACCGCCCATCGTGGTGTGGCCCGAGCGGCTCACCAGGTTGTACGGGCCGCCGAGGCCGCGGGAGGCGGCGTCCAGCATCCAGACGGCCAGGTCGCGGGCGTCGATGTACTGCAGGGCCGCGTCGCGCGGGCCGGGGGCCAGCACCGGGCCGCCGCGCTCCAGGCGCCCCAGCCACCACGGCAGGCGGCCGATGTTCTCGTACGGGCCGAGGATCAGCCCGGCCCGTACCAGCAACGCGCGGTCGCCGAAGTGCTCCAGGGCGGCGAGTTCGCCGCCGCGCTTGGCCTGCGCGTAGTCCACCTCGCCGGCGTCGGGCGAGCCGTCGACCAGCGGTGCGTCCTCGGCCAGGCCCGCCGCCCGCGGGTGGCGGTAGACCGAGCAGGAGGACACGTACGCGTACGTCCCCACCCGCCCCGCGAGCAGCCGTGCCGCGTCGCGCACGGCGGACGGCGCCGCGGACCAGGTGTCCACGACGGCGTCCCACTCCCCTTCCGCGAGGGCGGCGAGACCGCCCTCGGCCGTGCGGTCGCCCAGCAGGGCGCGGACCCCCTTCGGCGCCTCGTGCCGCCCGCGGTGCAGGAGCGTGACGTCCCAACCGCGCGCCAGTGCCTCTTCCGTGACAGCTCGTCCGACGAATTCCGTGCCACCCAGTACCAGAAGTTTCATGCAGGTGACCCTGCCGGGCGTACGCCGTCCGGGGGAACCCTCGCACGCTCTCGGCGGAATCGCCCAGGGCGTACAGCGCGAGCGCCGCCCCGGGCGCGCCTTCCGCCGCCGGGTGGCCGACCCGGCGGACAATACGGTCGCCGTCCACCGACCGGCCGCCGAGGAGGCGCATGCACCGCAGCTGGAGCACCGAGGACATGCCCGACCGGCAGGGCCGGCTGGCCGTGGTCACCGGAGCCACCGGGGGCATCGGCTACGTCACGGCCCGGGAGCTGGCCCGGGCGGGGGCCGAGGTGCTGGTGACCGGCCGGGACGCGGGCCGGGCGCGGCGCGCGGCGGAGCGGATGGCCGCGGAGGCGCCCGGCGTGCGGGTCCGCCCCGACCTGCTGGACCTGGCCGACCTGTCCTCGGTCGCCGGCTTCGCGCAGCGCATGGAGCACGCCGGGCGTCCGGTCGACCTGCTGGTCAACAACGCCGGGGTGATGGCGATCAGGCACCGGGAGACCAGCAAGGACGGCTTCGAGCTCACCTTCGCCACCAACCACTTGGGGCACTTCGCGCTCACCGGCCGCCTGCTGCCGTTGCTGCTGGCCGCGCGGGAGCCGCGGGTGGTGACGGTCTCCGCCTCCCTGGCCCGCAGCCCGATGGCCGAGCTGTCCGACCCGCAGAGCACGCACCGCTACCACCCCATGGCCGCGTATGCGAAGTCCAAGCTCGCCGGCGTGCTGTTCACCCTGGAGCTGCAGCGCCGCGCCGACGCGGCGGGGGCGGCGCTGGCCTGTGTGGCCGTCCACCCGGGGACGAGCATGACGGGCCTGCAGCGGCACGCGCCCGCCGTCGTACGGGCGCTGGCCCGGCTCGCGCTGAACCGGCTGATCGGCCAGCCCGTGGAGCAGGCGGCGCTGCCGGTGCTGTACGGGGCCACCGCCCCGGAGGCCGAGCCCGGCGGCTTCTACGGGCCCACCGGCCGGTTCGAGGCGCGCGGCGCGCCGGGGCCGGTGGAGCTGCCCCTGCTGGCGGGCGACGCCGAGCTGGCCCGGAACCTGTGGGAGACCTCGGAACGGCTCACCCGCGTGCGCTACCGCTGGCCGCAGCGCGACGGGTGAACTGCCGGGCGCCCAAGGGGGCGTGGCGCGAACGCCCCCTTGCCCGCCCGGGGGCGCGGCGTTGCAATGAGGCCATGACGACGGCCCGCAGCGGCAGTGGCGCATCCTCCGTGATCGGCATTCCGAAGACAGCCACCGGGTGGGACCAGGTGCGCCACGCCCTGCGCAGCCGCAGGCCGCCGCGCACCGCGGGCCTGCCCGGCGAGCCGCGCTGGCGCAGCGACTTCGTGGTGCGGCCGCAGGGCGCGCCGCGGGTGCGGCTGCAGGAGTTCGGCTACGCCCCCCACGAGCTCGGCCGCGGCCCCGGCGGCCCGGACGACGTCGCGCTGGCCGGTCCGGTGCGGCTGCTGACCCCCGAGGGCCTGGACCGCCTGGGCGAGGTCTGCGACCTGCTGGAGCCGTACGCGGGGCGCAGCCGGTTCATCGCGACGCGGCGGCTGCGCGGCGCCGACCTGCTCTCGGCGTTCGTGAACAACATGCTCCGCGACCGCGGTTTCCTGCTGGCCTGCTCGCGGCTGGCCGGGGTGCCGCTGATCCCGCACCCGCTGCGCCTGCCGACGGCGCAGATCAACTACTTCGCCGCGCGGGGCCGGCCGGAGATCGTGCGCTGGCACCGCGACGGCATGGACCATGTGCTGACGATCCAGCTGAGCGACGGCGCGGACTACGAGGGCGGGCAGTTCTTGTACTTCGCCGGGCGCACGGACGACTTCACGGGCGTACGGGACGACGATCCCCGCATCCGGCGGGCTGCGTGCGGGGAGCGGGGGGCGGCGCTGTTCCTGCACGGAAGCCGCATCTTCCACGCGGTCACGCCGGTCACCGCGGGGCGGCGCGTGACGCTGGTGCTGTCGTTCCTGTGCCCGTACTTCGCGCGGCAGGACTCCAACACCTTCTGGCACCTGGCCGCGGACGACGGGATCCCGGCGACGGTGCCGGGCTGGCTGCGGCTGAAATGGCCGGTGCGGGACGCGGCCATGGACTTCAGCCTGCGCGCCGGCAGCCCGGTGATCACCTGGGAGGACCTGCAGGAGCGCTGAGCACCGCCCCCGCGGGCCCGGTGTGCGCGTGCGGGCCCACCGGCCGATACTGGTGCCGGTCGCGCCGTCGCGCGACCGCTGCGGCTCGGGGCCCGGGAAGCGGTGAGGTGGCGTGCCATGGCACAAGGCCCCGAGGACCCCGGCGCGGCCCGCCGTCCGGCGGCGACGCCCGGCCGCTGGGCCATGCTCGCCGTGCTGTGCGCGAGCCTGCTGCTGGTGGCGATGGACGCCACCATCCTCAACGTGGCGCTGCCCTCGCTGATCACCGACCTGCAGCCCGACCCGCTGGAACAGCTGTGGATCATCGACATCTACGGGCTGGTGCTCGGCGGCCTGCTGATCACCAGCGGCGCGGTGGGCGACCGGTGGGGCCGCAAGCGGCTCTTCCTCGCCGGCTTCGTGCTGTTCGGGGTGGCGTCGGTCCTCGCCGCGACGGCGCACAGCTCGGCGCAGCTGATCGGCGGCCGGGTCCTGCTGGGCCTGGGCGGTGCGCTGGTGATGCCCTCGACGCTCTCACTGATCCGCACCATCTTCACCGACGCCCACGAACGGGCCGTGGCCATCGGCATCTGGGCCTCGGTGGCCGGGGCGGGCGCCTGCGTGGGCCCGCTGATCGGCGGCGTGCTGGTGGAGCACTTCTCCTGGCAGGCGGCCTTCTGGGTGAACGTCCCCGTCGTCGTGGCGACCGTGCCCGCCGGCATCCGGCTGCTGCCGGAGTACCGCGCCCCGCAGGCCGGACGCCTGGACTGGCCCGGCGCGCTGCTGTCCGTGGCCGGCATCGTGGCGCTGGCCTGGGGCATCAAGCACGTGGCCAAGGGCAGCACGGAGCCCGCGGACATGGGCACGCTGCTGCTCGGCGTCCTGCTGCTCGCCCTCTTCGCCCGGCACCAGACGCGGCTGGACGACCCCCTGCTGGACGTGCGGCTCTTTCGCCGCGGGCCGTTCACGGCGGCGGCGCTGGCCACGCTGCTGGCGATGCTCGCCATCGGTGCGGCGCTGTTCCTGATCTCGCTGTGGCTGCAGTACGTGCGCGGGTTCTCGCCCTCCGAGGCGGGGCTGCGCACGGTGCCCTCGGCGCTGGCGATGCTGGCCGGCTCGTTGAGCTCGCCGTGGCTGATGCACTCCCTGGGCGTGCGCGGGGTGCTGGCCGTGGGGCTCGGCGCGCTCGCCGCCGGCTTCCTGCTGCTCGCCCTGGCCCCGCAGCCCACGACGTACTCGGTGGTGGCCGTGGTGCTGGCCGCGCTGGGGCTGGGCGACGGGCTGGCCATCACGGCGTCGGCGTCCGTGCTCGTCTCCTCCGTGCCGGCGGCGCGGGCCGGGCAGGCCGGCGCGGTCTCGGAGACGTGCTACGAGCTGGGCGTGGGCCTGGGCGTGGCGCTGCTGGGCAGCATCCACGGGGCCGTCTTCACCGACCGCATGACGGCCCTGCCGCTGCGGGGGTCCGACCTGGACGAGGCGCGGGGCTCGGTGGGCGGTGCGGCGGAGGTGGCGCACCGGGTCGGCGGCGACACGGGCGCACAGGTGCGCGCGGTGGCGCGGGCGGCGTTCGACGAGGCGCTCACCACCACCGCGTACGTCTCGGCCGGCATCGTGGTGGCCGTGACGGTGCTCACGGTGTGCCTGGTGCCGCGCGGCTTCAAGGTGACGGGCGGCCACTGAGGGCCGCCCGTCACCTCCTGCGCGGGGCGCCGTGGTGGCGCGTGACGAAGATCCGCCGGACAGTCCCTAGGACTCGATGATCAGCTGGTCGAAGGCGAGGGTGTGCGTCAGGCCGCCCTCCTGCAGGCATGCGGTCGGCAGCCCGCCGGGTGCGGTCTGGATGTCCCGTTCGGCGTGGGCGCCCTGGTAGGCGCCCTTCACGACGGTTCCCACCAGGTGCACGTTGTGGGCGCCCAGCGCCCGCTCGCTGTTGCCGGCGTTGTAGCGGATCTCGGATGTACGGCCGTCGGCGAACGTGACGGTCTCCCGGCCCTGGACGGTGCCGAAGGACAGGCACGACGCGTCCGTGGCCACACCCGCGGTGCGCGAGGTGGCCGACGTGGTGTGCCCCGGCGCGTCGCTGCAGATGTACGTGCCTTCCGTTCTCACGTCGCTCGTGCGCGCGGCGAGGGTCAGACCGGGCGTGAAGGTGTTGTTCGCCTGTCCCGTGCAGCCGATGGTGACCCTCTCGTGCCCGCGGCCGTGCCCGTGGCCGCCGCCGTGGTCGTGGGCCTGTGCGGCGGGGGCGGCGATCGTCGCGCCCAGGAGCGCGATCGAGCTGAGGACGATTCCGGCACCGCGCTGACCGAACATGCACTACCCCTTCGAGAGGTCTGGTGTCCTTCGCACGCCGGGAACGGCGTGCACACAAGGCCCCTGCCTACCCTCGAAGTTGCCGTCCTCCACCTCGTACCGCACGACTTCCGCAGCCCCGCCCGTCCTCCCGCGCCACAGCGTGTGCACCCCGGCGCGCCCGTGACACCGGGGGCGTGCGCGGGCCTGTCAGAGCGCGAGGGCGGTGAACTCGGGCGGGTTGGTGCGCACCGTACGGCGGTCGATGCGCGAGCGGACCTCCTGGGACCCGAAGTGGTAGTCCATGCGGCGCACGGCGGCGGCCCAGTCCTGCATGGTGCGCACCGCGGAGAGGGTCTCGACGACGAAGGGGTCGCCGAGGCGGGCCACGCCCCGGTGCCACAGGTCCAGGGCGGACTCCTGCAGGATGTTGCCGACCGTCCCCTCGTAGACGGGCAACGCCCGTACCGCTCCGTCCGGTTCGATGTGCATCACCAGCCGGCCCGCGGTGCCGGCGAAGCGGGCCGGCCGCATGACGAGGTTCCGGTCGCCGGTGGTGCGCACCCGGACGCCCTGCGGGGCGAGCCGCTGCAGGCGCGCCCGCCAGCCGGCACTGGTGAGCCGGGCCACGGCGGCCTCGTCGAGGAGTTCCATGCGGGCGAATTCCGGGCGGCTGGCGAGACCTTCGGGAACGGCCGCGTGAAAGGTCAGCGAACGCAACTGGGAAAAGCGCGGGGCAATCGCCGTGCAGAATTCCTCCAGTTGCGGGAAATTGCTGCGCACCACCACGCAGTCGATGCCGAACCGCAGCGGCGAGCGCTGCTGCCGACGGCGCTCGCGGGCCACCCCGTCCAGCAGGGTCAGCGCGCTCAGCGCCCGGTCGAAGGAGCCGGCCCGCCCCCGGATGCGGTCGTGCACCTGTGCGGTGGCGCCGTCGAGGCTGACGACGACCTCCTCGAAGACCTCGCCGAGCTCGGCCGCCATCCACGGCTCCATGATCCAGCCGCTGGTCCACACGGCCGTCGCGACCCCGGCCCGGGTCAGCCGCCGGGCCACCTCGAAAATGCCCTCGACCAGCAGGGGTTCACCGCCGGAGAGCACCACCACCTGCGGGTGGAGCGAGATCAGCGCGTCGGCGACCCGCAGCATGTCCTCGTGGCCCAGTTGCCGCGGGGCCCGCCTGCCCGATTCCGAGCAGCAGTGCGAGCAGCGCAGGGGGCAGGCGTAGGTGGTGTCCCAGACGACCACCTCGGGACCGCAGGACACGCTCATGACTCCCTTTCCGCCGGCGGATATTTTCTTTGGATCGGCATTTCTTTGAATGGGTGGTTACCGGGATCGCGCGATCGTCTTGTCGGGCGTCCGCGCCGGTGCCGGGGCAGACGTTCATGAGTCTGCCGCGACCGTCCGGGGGCGAGTACCCCGGATTCCTCCGATCCCTCTGGGGGTTTTCCGCTATACCTTTGCGTGTGCGGGGCAGTGGCCGGGCCATGGGAATCGCCGCGTGCTGCGGCGGGCTGTGCCTGCTGTGGGCGGCGGCTGCAGGAGTGTTCCTGCTGCCTGCGCACGCCCCGGCCGACACCGTCGCCCTGCCGTGGATCCTCGGTGCCGTCCTGCCCTGCTACTGCGCCGGGGTGTTCGCCTGGTGGCACGCCCCCGCGCATCCCGTCGCCGGCCGGCTGCTGCTGACCGGCACCGCGCTGACGGCCGGCACGGCCGTCCACTACGCGGCGGCGCTGCTGACGGCCCGCCACGGCTGGGACCTCGCCGTCCCCGAGCACGGCCTGCCGCCGCTGCGGACGGCCCTGGTCGTCCTGCCCGTCCAGTGGGACATCCTCTCCGCCGGCATCCTGGTCGTCCACCTGCTGGCGCTGCTGCCCGACGGCCGCTTCCGCTTCCCCGGCGAGCGGGCCGTGCTGCGCTCGCTGTGGGCCCTGCTCGTGCTGCCCGTGGCCCTGCCGGCGGCGGGCGTGCCCGCGCGGATCGTGGAGCACGTGGTGTTCTACTACCCCGAGGCGTGGCTGCCCGGGTTCGGCGCCACCCTGCTGGTCGTGCGCTGTCTGCGGGCCCGCCGCGCCGGGCGGCGCGAGGTCGCCGTCCTGCTGCCCGTCGCCGCCGGCGCCGCCGTCCTCTTCCTGGCGCGCGCCGCCTGCCGGCTGTTCCGCTCCTGGCACGACGAGTCGGGCGTGCTGTACCTGATCGGCTCGGTGCTGGGCGCGCTGCCGTACGTCCTCGTCTCGCTGTCCGTCCTCTACGCCGCCCTGCGCCACCGGCTGCTGGGCGTCGACATCGGCCGGGCGGCGGTGCCGCGCCGCTCGGTCGTCTACGGCACGCTCTGGCTGATCATCAGCGCCTGGTACCTGGGCACCGCGATGACCCTGGGCCTGACGGCCGGCCAGTACTGTCCGATCGGGCTGTCCGTCCTCGTCGCCGTCACCGCCACCGCCCTCTTCCAGCCGGTACGGGCGCGGCTCAACCGGCTCGCCGAGCGCCGCGTCTACGGCGAGAGGCTCAGCAGCTTCGAACTGCTCGTGCAGTTCGGCAGCGCCCTGGAGCACGCCTACGACCTCAGCCGGCTGGCCCCCCAGCTCGCCGCCGGCCTGCAGCAGGGCCTCGGCCTGCACTGGGCACGGGTCCGGCTGGGCGGCGGACACCTGCCGGTGCACCTGGGCACGGCCGGCGAGCCGCAGGCCGCCCCCGGCCCGCACGGCGGCGGATACCCCCTGCGGTACGGCGACGACGTCCTGGGCGTCATCGAGTACGGGCCCAAGAACGAGGGCCGGTTCACCCCCGAGGACCACGACGTCGTCGAAACCCTCGCCCGCCAGGCCGCACTCGCCGTGCACAACGTACGCCTCGCCGCCGAACTGTCCGCCCGCGTCCGCGAGGTCCAGCGCCAGGCCGGCGAACTCGACGCCTCCCGCGCCCGCATCGTCAGCGCCCAGGACAGCGAGCGCCGGCGCATCGAACGCCGCCTCCACGACGGCATCCAGCAGGACCTCGTCGCCCTGGTCGCCAAGGTCCGCCTCGCCCGCAACCGCCTCGGCCGCGGGGGCGACGCGGATGCGGTGCTCACCGAGGTCCAGGACGACGCCTGCCGGGTCATCCACGACCTGCGCGAGGTCGCCCACGGCATCCACCCGCCCGTCCTGACCGACCAGGGCCTCGTCGCCGCCGTCACCTCGCGCGCCCGGCGCATGCCCATCCCCGTCACCGTGCACGCCGAGGAGGCCCTGGAGCGGGTGCGCTTCGCCCTCGACATCGAGGTGTCCGCCTTCTACCTCGTCTCCGAGGCCCTGACGAACGTCCTCAAACACGCCGGGGCCACCCACGTGACCATCCGCATGACCCGCTCGGAGGGCTGGCTGGTGCTCGAAGTGAGCGACGACGGAGTCGGCTTCGCCACCGACACCACCCACGGCACCGGCCTGACCGGCATGCGCGACCGGATCGAGGCCGTCGGCGGCGACCTGTGGATCACCAGCCGGGCCGGCGGCGGCACCACGATCCGCTCCCGGCTGGCCGCACGGGTGCGGGAGGAGTGCCATGACTGAACCACCCCTGCGCGTGGTCATCGCCGAGGACCACTACCTCGTACGCGAAGGCACCCGCCGACTGCTGGAGGACACCGGCGGCATCCGCGTCGTCGCCGCCGTCGGCGACGCCACCGCCCTCCTTGCGGCCGTCGCACGCCTGCGCCCCGACGCCGTCATCGCCGACATCCGCATGCCACCGGGCCACCACACCGAAGGCATCGCCGCCGCCCACGCCATCCGCGCCGCCCACCCCGGCATCGGCGTCGTCGTCCTGTCCCAGCACGCCGACGAGAACTACGCCTTCGACCTCTTCCGGCGCGGCACCGACGGCCTCGCCTACCTCCTCAAGGAACGCATCGGCGAACTCGACGAACTGCTGCGCGCCCTGCGCGAGGTCGCCGCCGGCCGCTCGGTCGTCGACCCGCGCATCGTCGAAGTCCTCATGGGCAGCCACACCCGCACCGCGGACGCACCCCTGGCCGCGCTGACCCGGCGCGAACTGGACGTGCTGCGCCACATGGCGGAGGGCAAGACGAACCGGGCCATCGCGCAGGAGCTGGTGCTGTCGGAGTCGACGATCGAGAAGCACGTCAACTCGACGTTCGCGAAACTGGGCCTGGCGGAGGAGCCACAACTCCACCGCCGCGTGAGCGCGGTCCTGGCGTACTTGCGGCATGCGCCGCGCGAAGCGCCTGCGGCGGGCTGAGCGGAAGCGCCCCGTCAGGGGCGCGGGGCCGGGCAGCGCCCCGTCAGGGGCGCGGGGAACTGCGCGATCGGCCACCGACGGCCCGCAGTTGCCACGCCACCCCGGGGCCCCGCTGCGGGCGCGTTCGCGGCTTGTCGCGCCCACGCGGCGCAGCCGCAGATCGACACCGCCCCGCGCCCCTACGGGGCGCCGTGGGCTCAGCCGCCCGCAGGGTCCCTACGCCGCGCCCAGCGCCGCCTCCACGGCGGCAGCCGTCGCGTGGCCCACGGCCAGCACCGTCACCCGGTCACCGTCGACCGCCAGCAGCGTCGGGAAGCCCTGCACCCCGTACCGCGCCGCGCGGCGGAAGTCGGCCCGCGCCTGCGCCGCCGCGTCCGGCCCGGTGAAGGCGGCCGCCACCGCCTCGGCGGACAGGCCGGCCTCCTCGGCCACCGCATGGTACGTCGCCGCCTCCGACAGGCTCAGCCCGTCCACGTAGAACGCCCGCTGCAGGGCCGCCGCCAGCTCCGCCGCCCGCTCGGGCGCGGCCGCGCGCAGGGCGGATATGCCGCGGGCGGCGGCCTCGGAGTCCATGACGAAGGAGCCGTCGGCGATCAGCCGCTCGTACGCGGGGCCGAATTCCGCGCCCGTGAGTTCGGCGATCTTGGCGTTGGCGCCCTGGACGTAGCCGAACTCGCGGATCGGCACCCGCCGGGCTCCGGTGAACAGGCCGCCGGAGACGACCTCGACCGGCAGGTCGGGGTGGCGGCGGGTGATCTCGGTCAGGGTCGGCGAGAAGCCATGGGACCAGCCGCAGTAGGCGTCGAAGACGTAGACGAGCTTCATGGGGGACCTGCCTCCGGGGGACGAGCCCGCCGGACGCGGGCATTCAGCTGAGACAACAGTATCTGTTCTCTCAGATATTCCCGGAGGCCCTCAGCGCAGCTTCGGCAGGGCGTCCCGCGCCGCATGGCTGAGGGCCCTGAGGTCCTCCGCGAAGCGGTCGCGGTGCTCCTGGGGCAACGGTTCGAGGAAGTGGCGGCGGATGTTCTCGCGGTGGACGCGCGCGGCCCGCACCACCGTCTCCTCCCCCTGCGGGGTCAGCCGCACCAGGCGGCCGCGCCGGTCGCCGGGGTCCGCGGCCCGCCGTACCAGGCCGGCCGCCTCCATCCGGTCGACGAGCCGGGTGACCCCGCCGGTGCTGAGCACCCGCTCCTGAGCAATGGCCCGCATGGGCAGTCCCGCCTCCCCCGCCCGGCCGAGGATCAGCAGCACCTCGAACATCAGGTGGCTGATGCCGCACTCCTCCTCGATCGCCCGGCCCAGGATGTACTCGAGCCGGTTCGCGGCCCCCTGCAGGCGCCCGAACGCCAGCACGAGGCCGTCGTTGGCCGCCTGCTCGGCCGTCGCGATCTCCTTCTCCCGCGCCACGTGGCCTCTCGCCCCTCTCACCGCACCCGGACGGCGCCCTGCGCGCCTCGCCAGGAGCCTACGCGCCGTCAGCCGCCGGGCAGCGGCGCCCTGTCGCGGCGCAGCAGCAGGGCCACTGCCAGGGCCGCGGCGGCGATGCAGCCGGCCCCGCACAGCAGTGCGGGACCCAGGCCGTCGACGAAGGCCCGCTCGGCCCACACCGGGGCCTGCCGGGCCGCGCCGGGGGCCGTGGCGGCCTGCCCGAGGCTCGCGGCCGGGCCGTGCCGGAGCACCGATGCGGCCAGGTCGCGGGCGGCCTGCTGCGGTACGCCCTCGGCGGTGGCGTACGTCACGAGGGCGGAGCGCATCCGGCCGGCCAGGACGGCGCCGAGGACGGCCACGCCGACCACGCCGCCGAGTTCGCGCAGGGTGTCCATCAGGGCGGAGGTCATGGCGGTCCGCTCGGCGGGGGCGCGCTGCACGGCGGCGATGACGGCGGTGACGAAGGTCAGCCCGACGCCGGCGCCGAGCACCGGCAGCAGCCAGCCGTACCCGGCGTACGCGGCGCCGCGGCCGTAGCGGGCGAGGCCGGCGAGGGCGACGGCGCACAGGGCCAGCCCGCACAGCAGCGGCAGTCGTGCCCCGCGCCGGGCGCACAGCAGCCCGGCGGCCGGGGCGGCGGGGACGATGACGCCGGAGGCCGTGAGGAAGACCGCTCCGGCACCGGCGGCGGACCAGCCCAGGACGTCCTGCAGGTACAGGGTGAGGAAGAAGACCCCGCCGAAGAGGCCCAGGCTCGCGGCGAACAGGGCCAGACAGGCGGCGGCGGTCCCGCGGTCGCGCAGCAGCCGTACGTCGAGCATGGGGGCGGCCGCGTACCACTCGGCCGCGGCGAAGGCGGGCAGGGCCACGGCGGCCGTGGCCAGCGTGGCCAGGACGCCCGGTGCCGTCCAGCCGTCCACCGGCGCCTGGACCAGGCCGTACACCAGGCTGCCCAGGCCGACGACGGCGAGCAGCTGGCCGGCCGGGTCCCAGCGTGCCGGGGCGCAGGGCACCCGCGGCAGTGCGCGCAGGCCGAGCAGCACCATTGCGGCGCCCACCGGGAGGTTGATCCACAGGACGCTGCGCCAGCCGAGGGCGTCGACGAGGGGCCCGCCGATCGTGGGGCCGAGGGCGACACCGAGGCCGCCGGCGCCGCCGCGCACGCCCATGGCGCGGGTGCGCCGCGCCCCGTCGGGGAAGGCGTGCCGCAGCAGGCCCATGCCGGCGGGCATGAGCGCGGCCGCTCCGGCGCCCTGCACCAGGCGCCCGGCGAGCAGCCAGGTCCAGTCCGGGGCGAGGGCGCCGGCGGCGGAGCCGGCGCAGAAGGCGAGCACGCCGGCGAGGAAGGTCCTGCGCTGCCCGAAGCGGTCGCCCAGGACGCTGCCGGAGAGCAGGAAGGCGGCGAAGACCAGGGTGTAGCCGGCGACGACCCATTGCAGGCCGCTGATGCCGAGGCCCATTTCGGCACCGATGTGCGGCAGGGCGTTGTTGAGGGCGAGGTTGTCGAGCATGGCCATGAACACCGCGCCGGCGACGACAGCCAGCGCGCACCGCTGCCGGGTCCGGGCGCGGCGGTGATCGGGGACGGCCAGCGCCTGCCCGGGGGCGCCGCGGGGGCGGGCGTGGGCGCCGCTCACGGCGGGCCCGCGTCGGGGGTGTCGGCGGGCCGGTACAGCCGTACGAGGGCCCGGTAGTTGCGGGCGTGGGCCTCGACGAGGGCCTCGTCGTCGGCGGTCAGGGCGCGCACCAGCTGGGCGTGCGGCCCGGCGACCAGGGAGCCGGCGGGCACGGTCCGGTCCTGGGGGACGACGGTGCCCGCGGCCACGATGCTGCGGTCGCCGATGCGGGCGCCGTTCAGGACGATCGCGCCCATGCCGACGAGGACGTCGTCGCCGAGGTCGCAGCCGTGCAGGACGGCGTTGTGCCCGACGGAGCAGCGGGCGCCGATGCGGACGGGGAAGCCGGGGTCGGTGTGGACGACGACGCCGTCCTGGAGGTTGCTGCCGGTGCCGACGGTGATCCCGTCGCCGTCGGCGCGGAGCACGGTGTGGTACCAGACGCTGGAGTCGGCGGCGAGGTGCACCGGCCCGATCAGGACGGCGGTGGGGGCGACGTGGGCCGCCGGGTCGAGGACCGGTGCGCGTCCCAGGACGGGAACGGTCAGGACGCCCGGTGGCACGGGTGCGGGGGGACTGTGTCCGGCGACGGTGGCCATGGTGGCGCGGTTCCCCGGACGGCCGGCGGCAACACGCGCCCGTCACCCACATGGATGGAGCGTGAGATCTTTGACCGCGGGCTGGGCATCGACAGCTAAGAGCGCAGTGCGGTTTCTGCCGCCGCGAATTCGAGGAGTTGTTCCCATGCCACCCTCCTCCGATGCCATCGCCGTCGTCGGCGCCGCGTGCAGGCTGCCCGGCGGCGTGACCACCCCCGCCGAGCTGTGGTCGCTGCTGTCGGAGGGCCGCTGCCCGATCGGGCCGGTGCCCGCCGACCGGTTCGACGCCGAGCGGTGGGTGGACCCCGACCCGAAACGTTCCGGCAAGACCTACACCGCCGCCGGCGGCTTCCTGACGGACGTGCGCGGTGTCGACTGCGACTTCTTCGCGCTCTCGCCGCGCGAGGCCCGGCACATGGACCCTCAGCAGCGGCTGCTCCTGGAGCTGGCCGTGGAGGGCCTGGACGACGCGGGGATCCCGGCCGCCTCGCTGGCGGGCTCGGACACCGCGGTGTACGTGGGCGCCTCCAGCCAGTCCTTCGCCTTCCTGCAGGGCCTGGCGACGCGGTCGGCCGACGCATACACGATGACCGGCAGCGCGGTGTGCAACGTCGCCAACCGCGTCTCGCACTTCCTCGACCTGCGTGGGCCGAGTCTGGCCGTGGACACCGCCTGCTCCTCGTCCCTGGTGGCCCTGCACCACGCCTGCGAGGCGCTGCGCTGCGGCCGCAGCGCGCTGGCGCTGGCCGGGGGCGTCAACGTGCTGCTCAGTCCCTTCGAGTTCGTCGGTTTCGCGAAGGCGTCGATGCTCTCCCGAAGCGGGCGCTGCCGGCCGTTCTCCGCGGAGGCGGACGGCTATGTGCGCGCCGAGGGCGGCGGCCTGGTGGTGCTCAAGCCGCTGGGCGCTGCGGTGCGCGACGGCGACCGGGTGCTGGCCGTCGTCCTGGGCAGCGGCGTCAACGCCGACGGGCGGACCCCGGGCCTGGCCCAGCCGAGCGCCGAGGCGCAGGAGAGCCTGCTGCGGGAGGTGTACGAGGCGGCCGGGGTGGACCCGCAGGAGCTGGTGTACCTGGAGATGCACGGTACGGGCACGCCGGTGGGCGACCCGGTGGAGTGCCGCGCGGTCGGCCGGGCGCTGACCGCCCGGCGGCCCGCGGACCGGCCCCTGCCGGTGGGGTCGGTCAAGGCCCACCTGGGGCACCTGGAGCCGGCCTCGGGCATGGCGGGGCTGCTCAAGGCCGTGCTCGTGCTGCGGCACGGCCGGGTGCCGGCCAACCCCGGTGCGCTGCCGCTGAACCCGGCCATCGACTTCGCCGCCTGGCGCCTGGCGCCGGCCGTCGAGACCCGCCCGCTGCCGGCGCCGTCCGGCGACCGGGCGGTGGCGGGGGTCAACTCCTTCGGCTTCGGCGGTGCCAATGCGCACGTCGTCCTGGCGGCCGCGCCGGGGCGGGACGGGCCGAGCACGCCGCCCACCCGGGGCGGGCCGCTGCCGGTGGTGGTCTCGGCGCGCACGCGCACGGCGGTGGCGCAGGCGGCCCGGCGCATGGCGGACCGGCTGGAGGGCTGTGCCCCGGGCGACTTCTACGACGTGGCGTACACCTCCTGCCGGCGGCGCGGGCGGCACGAGGAGCGGATCGCGGTGCTCGCGCCGGACGCCGCGACGGCGGCCGAGCGGCTGCGCCGGGTGGCGGACGGCGAGGCGGCGGCGGGCGCGCTGACCACGGGGGTGGAGGGCGGCACGGTGGCCTTCGTCTTCTCCGGCAACGGCGCGCAGTGGCCGGGCATGGGCGCGCGGCTTCTCGAGGAGGAGCCGGTCTTCCGGCGCGCGGTGGACGAGGCGGACGAGGCGCTGCGCCCGCTGCTGGGCTGGTCGGTCCGCGCGGAGCTGGCCGCCCCTGCCGCCGCGCGGCGCCCGGACACCACCGACGTGGCCCAACCCCTGCTGTTCGCGGTGCAGGTGGGACTGGTGGCGCTGCTGCGGGCCCGGGGCATCGAGCCGGCCGCGGTGGCCGGGCACAGCGCCGGCGAGATGGCCGCGGCCTGGGCGGCCGGCGCGCTGGACCTGCCGGCGGCGGCCCGGGTGGTCGTCGCCCGGTCGCGGGCGCAGGCCTCGACCGCCGGTGACTGGGGGATGGCCGCGCTCGGCGTCGACCCGGTGCGGGCCAGGGCCCTGCTGGCGCCGTACGAGGGCCGGCTGGAGCTCGCGGGCGTCAACACCGCGCAGGACGTGACGGTCGGCGGGGACGCGCCGTCGCTGGCCCGCCTGGGCGAGGACTGCCGCGGGCAGGGGGTGTACTTCCACGACCTGGGCCTGCCGTACGCCTTCCACAGCCGGGCCATGGACGGCCTGGAGGAGCAGCTGGCCGCCGACCTCGCGGACCTCAAGGCGCGGCGCGCCGCGGTGCCGTACGCGTCGGCGACGACCGGCGGCGTGCTCGGCGGCGAGGAGCTGGACGCGGGCTACTGGTGGCGCAACCTGCGCCGGCCGGTGCAGTTCGCCGCGGCGGTCGGGCACCTGGCCGACCTGGGCTGCGACATGTACGTGGAGGTGGGCCCGCACCCCGTGCTGCGCGGCTACCTGCGCCGGCTGACCTCGGCCGGCCCGAGCGCGGCGCTGGTCGTGCCGACCCTGTCGCGGGAGCAGCCGGGCGCGGACGCGGTCGACTCGGCGGTGGCCCGGCTGCTGGCCGGCGGCGCCCGGCACCGCGACTCCGTCTTCTTCCCCCGCCCGGGCCGGGTGGTGGACCTGCCGGCCTACCCCTGGCAGCGCGAGCCGCACTGGAACGGCGACCCCGACGCATGGTCGCGCACCTGCGGGGACGGGCGCGTCGACCACCCGCTGCTCGGCGAGCGGGCCGCGACGGCCGAACCGGTCTGGCACGGCCCGTTCGAACCGGCGCGCGTGCCCTGGCTGGACGACCACCGGGTCGGGGGCGCGGTGCTCATGCCGGCCACCGGCTATCTGGAGATGATGCTGGCCGCCGGGCGCCGCGTCCTGGACGGGCCCGTCGAGATCGGCCGGCTCGCGATCCCGGCGGCTCTGGTGCTGCCCTTCGACGAGGACCGGCAGGTCGAGCTGCAGACGGCCCTGGCGCCGGACGACGGCGTGGTGCACATCGCCAGCCGCGGCGGGAAGGACGACGCCTGGCAGCAGCACGCCCGGGGCCGGCTGCGCCGGCTGTACGCGCCGGTGCCGCAGCTCGCCGACCTCGACGCCCTCGTCGCGGCGTTGCCCGGGCGGCGCACGGCCGAGGAGCACTACCGTCGCACCCTCGGCAAGGGCCTGGGCTACGGTCCGGCCTTCCAGGTCCTGACCGACCTTCGGGTGGGCGACGACCAGGTGCTCGCCGACTACGCGGGCGGCGGCGACCTCGCCGGCTACGAGGCCCACCCCGCGCTGCTGGACGGTGCGCTGCAGGCGGCCTCCCCGCTGCTGGAGGACGCCTGCGCGGACAGCGACGCCCCCTTCCTGCCGGTGGCCGTCGAGCGCGTACGGGCCTGGCGGCGGATGCCCGCCGTCGGGCACGTGCACGTGCGCGCCCGCACGGTCACCCCGCGCGAGGTCCTGCTGGACATCACCGTCCTCGCGCCCAACGGGCTGACCTGCCTGGCCCTGGAGGGCTGCCGGATGCGGCGCGTCGAGCAGCAGGCGCGCGTACCGGTGCGGCTGCACACCACCGTCACCCGGGCCGCGCCCCTGCCCGGCCCGGCAGGAACGCCCTGCCCGCTGCCGTCCCCCGCCGACGCCCTGGCGGCCTGCGCGGCGGACCTGGTACGGGACCGGGAGCATGCCGACCGCGTGGGCATGGACCGGCTGCGGGCCCTGACCGCCCACTTCGGCGCGGCGGCTTTGGCGAGCGTGCTGGGCGACCGCCGGCAGGATCCCTTCACGGTGACCGACGTGCTGGCGGCGGGCGTGCCGGCCGACTACGCGCCGCTGGTCGAGGCACTGTTGCGGGCCGCCCACGACCACGGCCTGGCGGAGGCCTGCGGCGAGGGCTGGCGCGCCACGGGCACGCCCGCGCCACGGGAACGGTTCCGCGCCACGCTCGCCGACTGCCCGCACCTGGCGGTCGAGCTGGCGCTCGCCGGCGCCGGCGCGGGGCAGCTGGTGCAGATCCTGCGCGGCCGGCGGGACCCGGCCGAGGTACTGCCGGCGGAGGCCAACCGCCACCTGCTGGAGGAGCTGCGCACCGACGGCTGCACCAGCGGCTTCGCGGGCCGCGCCGCCCGCACCGTGCTGCGTACCCTCGTACGCGACTGGCCCGCCGACCGGCCGCTGCGCGTGCTGGAGGTCGGGGCCGGCACCGGCGGCACGACCGCGCACCTGCTGCCGGTGCTGCCCCGCGACCGTACGCACTACACGTACGCCGACGCCTCGGCCGCCTGCCTGCCGCGGGCCCGCAAGCGCTTCGCCGGCCACGACGTCCTCGTCCCCCGCGTGCTCGACCTCGACCGCGACCCGGCCGGGCAGGGCTTCGCACCCGGCTCCTTCGACGTCGTCGTCGCCCCGGCGGCCCTGCACACCGCCCGCGACGTGCGCCGCGCCCTGGAGCATGTGGCCGCCCTGCTGGACGACGGCGGGCTGCTGCTGGCCACCGAGCCGCACGACGTCACGGCGCTGGCCCTGCTCGACGGGCTGCTGCCGGCCTTCTGGCAGCGCGAGGACCACGAGGTGCGCCGCCGCGGCCCGCTGCTGCCGCCCGACGGCTGGCGGCGGGTGCTCGGCGATGCCGGCTGGCAGGAGGTGGCCGTCACCGGCGACGCGGAGGACGGCGCGCGCTGCGACGTCTCGCTGCTGCTGGCGCGGCGCCCGGAGCGCACGGAGCCGCGGGCGGCCGCTGCGGCCGTGCCGCAGCGGCGCAGTGACCTCTGGCTGATCGCGGCCGAAGCCGAGCAGGACGCGCTGGCCGGCGCGGTGGCCGAGCACCTGACGGCCGCCGGCGCGAGCGTCCGGCGCGTCGCGCCGAGCGACGATCCCGGACAGTGGTCCACGCTCTTCGGCAGCGCGGGTCCGCAGACGCAGGTGCTGCTCCTGTTGGGCGGGGACGCCGGTGACGACGGGGGTGAGCTCGAGCGGGCCGCGGGTCGTACCGCCGTGCTGCGGGCGCTGGCCGCCGCGGCGGGCACCGGGGGCGTGTCGCTGTGGCTGGTCACCCCTCCCACGGGCGCCCTGCCCGCGCCCGAGCGCCCGCTGGCGCCGGGGAGCGCCGCCGCCTGGGGCGTGGCCCGCTGCCTGGCCAATGAGCACCCGGACGTGCCCGTGCGGCGCATCTCGCTGGACGCCACGGGCCGCACCGGGGCGGACGCCGCCCGCCTCGCCGCCGAGCTCACCGGGGCGGGCGAGGAGGACGAGGTGCTGCTCGCGCCGGCCGGACGGTTCGTCACCCGGCTGCGCGAGGAGCGGGATCCAAACCCCGCATCCGCTGCGGAGCCCGGCGGGGAGCGGCCCTTCGCGCTGCAGGTGCACGACACCGGCCCCGCCCACCGGCTCGTGTGGGCCCCGGACACGGTGCCCGAGCCCGGTCCCGGGGAGGTCGTGGTCCGCGTACGGGCGGCGGCGCTGAACTACCGGGACGTCCTGCAGGCCCTGGGCACCGTGCCGCTCGATGCGGGCGGGGGCGCGCACCGGCCCGGCATGGAGTGCGCGGGCGTGGTCACCGCCGTCGGACCGGGCGTCGCGGACCTCGCGCCCGGCGACCGTGTCCTGGCCTTCGGCTCCGGCACGCTGCGCTCCCACGTCGCCGTCCCCGCGGCCACCGCGGCCCGGATGCCCGACGGGATGGGCTTCTGCGCGGCCGCCACGCTGCCGGTGGTGTTCCTGACCGTCCACCACAGCCTGCAGCACCTGGCCCGGCTGGCGCCCGGCGAGCGGGTGCTGGTGCACGGCGGGGCGGGCGGGGTGGGCCTGGCCGCGGTGCAGTACGCCCGGTGGGCCGGCGCCGAGGTCCTCGCCACGGCCGGCACCCCGGCCAAGCGCGAGCTGCTGCGCCTGCTGGGCGTCGCCCACGTGCTCGACTCGCGCTCGCTGCGCTTCGCCGACCAGGTGCGGGCCGTCACCGGCGGCCACGGCGTGGACGTCGTGCTCAACTCACTGGCCGGGGAGGCCGTCGCCCGCGGCCTGGAGGTCCTCGCGCCCGGCGGGCGGTTCGTCGAGCTGGGCAAGCGCGATCTGTACGCCGACGGGCGGCTGCCGCTGGGCGCCTTCCTGGGCAACGTCACCTTCAGCACCGCCGATCTGGCCCGGCTCGCGCACGAGCGGCCCGCGGCGTTCGCCGAGGAGTTCGCGCAGGTCGCCGAGCGCGTGCAGGAGGGGGTGTACCGGCCGCTGCCCCACCGCGTGTACCCGGCCGACCGGGCGGCCGAGGCGTTCGAGGCCCTGCAGCACTCCCGGCACATCGGCAAGGTGGTCGTCTCGCTGGAGACCCCGCCCGTCCTGCCGCCCGCGCCCGCTCCCCTGCGCCTGGACCCGGCGGCCACCTATGTGGTCACCGGGGGCCTGGGCGGCTTCGGTGCGGCCACCGCCCGACGGCTCGCCGCGCGCGGCGCGCGCCGCCTGTGCCTGGTGAGCCGGCGCGGGGCCGACGTGCCCGGGGCGGCCGAGCTTCTGCAGGAGCTGCACCGGCAGGGCGTGGCCGCCTCCGCGCACGCGGTCGACGCGGCCGACGGCCGGGCCATGGCGGCCCTGCTGGACTCGGTCGACACTCCCGCCCATCCGCTGCGTGGCGTCGTGCACGCCGCGATGGTGCTCGACGACGGCCCGCTGGCGCAGGTCACGGAGGAGTCCGCGCGGCGGGTGCTGTCCCCCAAGGCGGCCGGCGCCCGGGTGCTGGACCGGCTCACCCGCGGCCGGGAGCTGGACTTCTTCGTCGTGTACTCCTCGGTCTCCGCCCTGCTGGGCAACCCGCGGCAGAGCACCTATGCGGCCGCCAACCTGTGCCTGGAGTCCCTCGTGCGGGCCCGCCGGCACGCCGGCCGGCCGGGCCTGGCGATCGCCTGGGGCGCGCTCGCCGACGCCGGCTACGTGGCCCGCAACGGGCTGGACGGCTTCATGGAACGCGTGGGCCTGGTCCCCGTTCCCGCCGAACGGGCCCTGGACGCCCTGGAGGAGCTCCTGGCCCGCGGCCGGGACGACGTCGCCGTCGTCGCCGGCATCGGCTGGGGCCGGGTGCGCCACGGCATCGGCGCCGTCGGCGCGCCGCGTTTCGCGCTCGTACGCCCCGAGGGCGAGGACGACGCGACGGGCGCGGCGGCGCGGGACCTGGCGCAGACCCTGGCCCGCGCCACGCCCGAGGAGGCGCTCGCCAAGGTGACGGAGGCCGTCGTGACCGTCCTGGCCGGCGTCCTGCAGACGACTCCCGACCGCATCGCCCCCGACCGGCCCCTGAACCAGCTGGGCCTGGACTCCCTCATGGGCGCCGAACTGATGACGACGCTCCACCAGCGCCTGGGCTGCGACGTCCCGGCGATGGAGATCCTGGCGAGCCCCACGGTGGCCGGCCTGGCCGCCCGCTGCGCACGGCGCCTGCGCGCCGCGGACCCGGCGAAGGGCTGAAGCCGGCGGTAGTGCGCCCCGTCAGGGGCGCGGGGAACTGCGCGATCGGCCACCGACGGCCCGCAGTCGACGCTCGGCCCCGGGGGGCGACTGCCGGGCGCGTCGTGGCTGGTATATAGGAATATCACACCA
>NZ_JBFAPE010000016.1:0-145750 GCF_040675615.1 Streptomyces sp. NPDC049585
AAGGACGAGGTCGACCGCATGCGCCAGGAGGCCGAGCAGTACGCGGAGGAGGACCACCGCCGCCGCGAGGCCGCCGAGACCCGCAACCAGGGCGAACAGCTCGTCTACCAGACGGAGAAGTTCCTGGGGGACAACCAGGACAAGGTCCCGGCGGACGTGAGGAGTGAGGTCGAGGCGGCCGTCGGCGAGTTGAGGGAGAAGCTGAAGACGGACGACACCGGCGGCATCCGGGCCTCGATCGAGAAGGTCGCCGCGGTCAGCCAGAAGCTCGGCCAGGCCATGTACGCGAACGCCCCGGGCGCGCAGGCCGGTTCCGCCGGCGACGGCCCGCAGGCCAAGGCCGAGGGGGACGACGTCGTCGACGCCGAGATCGTCGACGACGACAAGGGGCACGCCGGGCCGGCCTGACCCGGCCCGGCGTCACGCCAGGGGCCGCTCGGCGGTCACCGTGTAGTAGTCCAGGAGGCCGTCCCGGTAGGCGCGCAGGAAGTTGCGGGGCCAGGTGCCGGGGCGCCACATGGTCGACAGCCAGCGGTCCCAGCCGGGCCACACCGATGCGCCGATGGAGGTGACGCGGATCCCGGTCAGGCCGGCCTTCTCCAGGCTGCCGGTCAGTTCGGGGATGCTGTGGGCGACGTCCAGGCCGTCGGCGAACGTCTGCAGCAGGCGGGCCAGCTGCCCGGGCCGGTCCGGATGGTCGTCGGGGACGAAGAAGCTGGTGACCGCGGCCCGGCCGCCGGGCGTGAGGACCCGGGCGGCCTGGCGGGCGAACGCGCCGAGGTCGCGGAAGTGCTGGGCGGCCTCGACGGTGTACACGCGGTCGAAGGCGGCATCGGGGAACGGCATGTCCTCGGCCGCCCCCTGTGCGAAGCCCAGCCGCCTCGGGCGGTGGGCGTCGGCCAGGAGGGCGGCCTGGGCCCGGCGGGCGCGCTCGAGTTGCCGCGGGTGGATGTCCATGCCGGTGACATGCGCGAAGCCGTACTCGGCGAGCGCCATCGCGCACCCCGTGCCCAGCCCGCAGCCGACCTCCAGGGCGCGCAGCCCGGTGGTGGGCGCCAGGGTGCCGAGAACGTGCCGGTACAGGGCCTGCTGGCTGCGGATCCGGTCGTCCTCCGTGGGCTCGCCGTCGAGGTCGATGTCCTGCCAGTGGCCGAAGTTGATGAACCCGCCGCCGAACAGGGGCGTGCCGCCGAGGTCGCCCGGGCCGTACGCCTCCTCGACCGCCGCGTGCATCGTCTGCGGCTCGGGCCGCAGCCCCGGATCCTGCGCCATCCGTGCCACCTCCGTGGTCGGGGGCGGACCGCCGGTCGGCGGCCCGCCCCTCAAGCCGTACCCACGGCGGCGGGGGTTCAGTGGCGGTTGTCCACCACGGCGCGCAGCTTGCCGGTGCTGGCGGTGCGGACGAAGCCGGCGAGGTCCGCCTGCTCGACCGCCAGGTCGAGCAGGCGGTCGTCGACAGCCGAGCGCAGTTCCTCGTAGCCGGCCAGGAAGGCGGCGCGCAGGGCGTCCGGGCCGGTGCTGGCGGAGTGCTCGACGCGTACGGTCAGGTGCTCGCGGGCGTCGCAGCGGCTGAGGATCAGCTGGAGTTCGCCGCTGTAGCCGCAGTCGGCCCCGGCTATCGCGAGGAAGCGGCGGTAGTTGAGGAAGTAGGAGGCCACGCGCATCACGTCGCCGCCGCGGCCGAGGAGTTCGAAGCGCGGGGAGCGGTTGCCGCAGGGGCAGGGGCCGGGTACGGCCCGGCCGAGGTCGCCGATGACGTAGCGGTCGAGCTTCTGGCCGCGGCGCGCGTGGGTGGTGAAGACGAGACGGCCGGTGTCGCCGGGTTCGACCGGGCGGTCGGAGTCGGTGTCGAGGATCTCCAGGGTGTGCAGGTCGGCGTGCAGGTGGTGGACGCCGCCGGTGCTCTCGGTGCACTGGTAGCCGAGCGGGCCGAGGTCGGTGCTGCCGTAGGTGATGGAGCGGACGACCTCGATGCCGAAGTCCTCGGTGAGGGTGCGGCGCTGTTCGGCGGTGAAGTGCTCGCCACCGTAGAAGATCTTGCGGATGCCGCCGTAGGAGCGCAGCAGGTCCGCCTGGTCGTGCAGGAGCTGCCAGAGGTAGGAGGGCATGCCGAAGAGGGTGTCGGCCCGGTGGGCGACGAGCGTCTCCGCCGTGACGCGGTGGTCGGCTCCGGCGGCCATGGGCAGCTGGACGCCGCCCAGGCGTTCGAGGATGGAGAAGAAGCTGATGAAGCCGCCGTACATGCCGCCGCAGTAGAAGAGGTTGGCGGTGCGGTCGCGGGCCGGGTCGTAGCCGGCGGCGATCAGGCCGCGGGCGGCGGCGTGCATCTGCGTGTCGTAGTCGTCGTAGGTGAACAGCGACAGGGCGGGCTTGCCGGTGGTGCCGCCGCTGCGGAAGTACAGTTCGGCGTCCTGCGCCGCGACGGCGTCGTTGAGCACCTGCACGGCGGCCTTGTCGAGCAGCGGGCCGGCGGGCGCCGGGACGTCGGGGGTGCGCACGAGGTCGTCGAGGCAGGCGGTGGTGGCGAAGCGCTCGTCGGCCTGGACGGCGACGCGGCGACTGTAGCGCTGCAGGGCGTAGACGCCGTCGTGCGGTTCGCCGGCGTAGCTAGCGAGCATGGCGCCGACGGGGGTGACGCGCGTGGCGCCGGCGGCGAGCGCGAGGCGGGAGAGCTCGGCGACGTCGGCGCGGCTGCCGCCGATGCCGGCGGTCTGCAGGTAGCGGCGCATGGGGCGCAGGGTGCGCAGCAGGTCCGTGCGGGGCAGGGGCTTGACCCAGACGCTGCGGTGCAGCGGGGAGGCGGTCAGGGCCGGGCGGGTGTCGGCCATGACGCGCCAGGAGCCGTCGGGGGCGGCGAGGACGCGGGTCAGGCCGAGGTGTTCCTCCAGGCGGGCGATGAGCTCGGTGGTGGTGAGCTCGGCCTCCTCCCCCGGGCTCAGCGGCTGCTGCTCGGCGGCCGGCTGGGCGGCGAGGACCTGCGCCAGGTGTTCGGCGAAGGCGAAGACGTCCTTGTCGTCGTCGGTGTCGAGGTAGACGACCTGGGGGCTGGAGCACGCCTGCTGCTCCAGCAGGCACACGTCGCCGGCGAGGGCGGCGACGGTGGCGCCGTCCTGCCAGGCGTCGCGGGTGAGGTAGGCGAAGGAGATCTTGTGTCCCCATTCCACCAGCCGGCATCCGGGCGGTACGTGGGCGGCGACGCCCTCGACGGCCGCTTCGCCGCCCCAGACCGCGACGGCGTCGGCGGGCGCGCACATCTGCTGCAGCCAGTCCTGGCGGGAGGAGGAGAAACGCAGCACGATGACGCGTTCGGCGAGGGCGCCGCTCGGATCGAGCGCGGCGAGTTCGGCGAGCAGGTGCTGGGCCAGGAGGGTGTCGGCGCTGCTGGTCTTGAGGACGTTGACGTTGCCGGCGAGGAGGCCCTCGACGATGCTCAGCGGGGCGACGGTGGCGGCGTTGCCGGGGGCGATGTGGGCGATGAGGCCGACGGGCGCCCACGCCTCGTAGACGGTCTCCTTGGCGTCGGGGCGGGTCAGCCGCTGGGGGGCGCCGTCGCCCAGTTCGCGGCGGAGCTTGCGGGTGAGCTGCGGGCGGGCGAGGAAGGCGGCCAGCTCGGTCAGGACGGCGTCCGCCTCGTCCTCGGGCAGGTGCGGGATCAGGCGGGTACGGACGGGGTGGCCGGGCTCGGCCAGGGCGGTGGCGAGGGCGTCGCAGGCGGCGAGGACGGTCCCGGTCTCCAGCGGCGTCGCCAGGGCCGCCTCGACGGCTGCCGGCAGGGCGGCCAGGCGGCGGGCGGCCTCCTCGTCGTCGACGAAGGTGCCCTGCCAGTAGTGGTGCTTGATGGTCTCGGTGGTCACGACAGGCCCTTCATGAGTTCGGCGGCGGCCACCGCACAGCTTCGGTTGCGGCTCACTCCGGCGCGGCCGCGGTGGATGAACCAGGGGGTGTCGAGCTCGCAGGGGCAGGCGTCGCCCGGGTGCAGCTCGGCCAGGTCGCCCATGACGACGCTCTGTGCCGGTACGGAGGTGATGTACGGCGAGACGAGGTGCAGGTAGCCCACCTCGCCGTAGGGCAGCGGTTCGAGGGTGCGGGTCGAGCGGATGAACACCCGGGACCAGACGGGGGCGTGCAGGCGGTGCTGCTCGCACTCGATGTAGGGGATGCAGTGCTCGACGGAGCCGAAGGTGTCGCGGATGCGCTCGGAAGGGATGCCGAGCTGTTCGGTGACGCGGGCGTAGAAGGTGTCCTTGCCGATCTGCCGGTCGGCGTTGCCCTTCCAGCCGCCGCCCAGCATGACGAGGGAGCCCTCGGGCAACTGCAGCGGGGGCAGGCCCATGGCCTGCATGCGCTCCAGGGTGAACCACAGGAACGCCGGGAAGCCCAGGATCCGTACGGGGGCGTCGTCCTGCGCGAAGCGCTGGAGTGCGGCGATGCAGCCGAAGGGGTCGAACTCGTGGCCGCCTCCGGTGTGACGCAGGGCGTACTCGACCTGGCGGACCGGTGCGAAGTCGCACAGGTAGTTGTCGGTGAAGGACGTGCCGAGCTTGAGGTCGGGGGCCGGCTGGTAGCTGTAGAGCAGGTAGTTGACCTGCTGGTCGGGGGTGATCCAGCCGTTGCGCTCGAAGATGCGGGCCACCATGCGCTGGGCGGAGCGGATGGTCCAGTTGTCGAAGAACATCTGCGACTTCTGGCCGGTGGTGCCGGAGGAGGTCAGGTGCAGGTCGACGGCGTCGCGGTCGATGGAGAGCACTTCGTGCCGCTTGAAGAAGTTGGCGTGCACCAGGGGCGCGTGGAAGGGCTGCTCGGCGGCGGTCGCGGCGTACAGGCTGCGGAAGAACGGGGAGCGCTCGGCGTGCCAGGCGTTGCTCTCGGCCATGGCGGCGGCGAACAGCTCGTCCTCGGCGGGGCCGGTGGCGTAGGGGTCGGTCAGGTCGCACAGCTGCTGGACGGCGGCGAGGGCCGCGGGGTCGGGGACGGCGACCGGTGCGAGGTGGGGGTTGATCGGGTTCATGAGGCGACCTCGAGTGTGGGCAGGTAGGTGGCCGCCCAGGCCGAGAGGTAGGCGTCCAGGTAGGGCTGCAGGGCGGTGTCGACGACCACGCCGCGGAAGTCGATCTGTTCGGCGGTGCGGGTCATCACGACGTAGTCGTGGAAGCCGGCGCCGGTGGGGTCGGGGCGCATCGCCGGGTACAGGGCGCTGGGGATGAACCCCTGGGCGAGGAAGGCGGAGAGCGGGCCGTGCTCGGCGAGCGGCACGAGTGCCTCGACGTATCCGGTGCCGGCGCGGGTGAGGGTGCGGGTGATGGCCTCGAGGTACCCGGCGGCGGTGTCCGGGGAGGGGTGGGCCGCGATCAGCGCGCAGTAGCGGCCGGTGCGGTTGAGGTAGGCGTACACCTCGAAGCCGCCGTCGTCCGCGACGAGCAGGGCGTTGGGCGTGTGCAGGGGGTAGAACCAGCTGGTCGCGTCCGGGAAGCGCTCGTGGAAGCGGCGGCGGACGAAGGCGGGGGCCTCGACCATCTCCAGGCGTGCGGTGGAGCGGCCCTCGGGCGCCGGGGCGGGCGCGGTCGCGCGGGGCGCGGGGCCGTCGGTGCCCAGGGTGCGGTCGACGGTGCGCAGCAGCGGGGCGAGCGGGGCGGGGACCTCGGGCACGGGGAGGCGCCGGTCGAGCACGCCCGGGGAGTGACGCGCGTAGAGCGCGAGGCTCTCGCGGCTGCTGAGGTCGACGGCATTGGGCAGGACGCCCAGCGGCTTGAACCCATTGCGGGTGACGACCCGCTGCGGGCCGGCGCTGACGGTCCGTACGGTCGCGTACACCGAGTCCAGGCGGCCGGTCTCGAGCATCTGCCGGCACAGCTCGTCGGTCAGGGTGTGGGCGAGCCCGCCGGCCCGGTGGTCGGGGTGCACGGCCAGTCCTTCGAGACGGCCGATGCAGCTGCCTGGCTCGCCGTGGATGGCCGCCGAGCCGGCCAGGTGGCCGGTGCGCGCGCAGCGGGCCACCAGCCAAAGGGTGTGCGGGTCGGCGATGAGGCGGGACATCTCGGCGGGGTCGGTGCCCAGCGCGGTCGGGTAGTGCGGGCCGTAGACGGCGTAGTAGAGCTGGCGCAGATCGGCGATGTCGGCGGGGGCCGCACGGTCGATCGTGGTGGTCATCGCTCTCCTCCGGAGGCGGTGAGCTGAGGTTCGGGGGCTGCCGGGGCGGTGGGGCGCTCCTCGCGCAGGAGGGCGAGGGCGCAGGCGGCGGGGAGCAGTCCGGCCGCCTGGACCAGGCACAGGACGCGGGGCTCGACGTGGTCGCCGAGCAGGCCGAACAGCAGGGAGGCGACGGGGAACGTCGCGCCGAGGACGGCCTGCATGACGGCGAAGAAGCCGGGCTTGTCGGCCGGCGGGACCAGCCGCTGGAACAGGGCGACGAAGCGCACCCCGATCACGCCCACGCACCAGCCGGTCACCAGCAGGCAGCCCGCCATGACGGGGCGGCCCGGCACCAGGCCGGGGACGGCGAGGGCCAGGGCCATGAGGCCCATCAGGCATGCACCGGTGGTCGTGGGACGGCCGGGGACGCGGGCGCCGGTGAAGGAGCCGATGAGCGTGCCGGCGCCCAGGGAGGCCTCCAGCAGGGCCACGGTGCCGCCGCCGTCCTCCAGCACCGAGCGGGTGTAGAGGGGGATGATGACGAAGACGGCGGTGGTGAAGAGGTTGGCCGCGGTGAAGCAGAGCAGGATGCGGCGGACGAAGGGGAGCCTGCCGAGGATTTGGCGCAGCTTCGGCTGGTCGGGGGCGCCCGTCCCCTCGGCGGCGCCCGGGGCGGCCTGCGCGCGGAAGCGGACCGTCGTGATGAGCAGGGCCGCCGTCAGGTAGGCGGCGGCGCAGCCGGTGGCGAGGCCGGCCAGGCCGGCGCCGTCGACGATCAGCGCGCCGAGCAGGGCGCCGCCCAGGCTCGCCAGGGACTGGGTGGACAGCTCGAACCCGGTGGCCGCCTCGATGTCCGCGTCGTCGACGAGCTCGGGCACGGAGGTGGTCAGGCAGGGGTCGAAGAACGCCTGGCCGGTGGCCAGTGCCAGCGTCGCCGCGTACGCCGCGGCCAGCGGCAGGTCGGCGGCGTACGCCCAGCAGGCCAGGGCGGCGGCCGCGGTGCCGGCGCCGGCGGCGGCCGCGCGCAGCACCGAGCGGTGGGCATGGCGGGCGATCGTCCGGGCGACCACGGGTGCCAGGGCGACCGCGGGCAGGGTGCTGACGGCCATGAACAGCCCGGAGGCCAGGCCCCGGCCGCCGGAGACGGCGTAGGCGACGAGCCACCAGGAGACGCCGACCTGGAACATGCGCACCGCGGCCTGGGTGAGCACCTGGGCGGCCCAGACGGTGCCGAAGGCGCGGTTGCGCAGGACGAGGGGCGTACGGGACGTCCCGCGCCCCGCGTCCGTGACGGGGGCGGTCATGCGGTCGGCCTCTCGTCGATGACCCGGACGAGCTTGCCCGAGCGCGGGTTGACGGTCAGGTCGCCGTGGCGCACCCATTCGACGGTGACCGGGTGCACATGGCCGGCCCGGACGCTGTCGGGGTACAGCGGGCGCACCTCGTCCAGGTGCGTGACGATCGACTTGGCCAGGACCTCCAGGCCGGCCTCGTCGGCGTCGCCGGGGGCGGTCGCCAGGCGCAGCACGAGCCCGTCCCGGCCGTCCCAGCGGCGTACGACGAGCTGGGTGCCGGTGACGCGGCCGGTGGTGTCGGCCTCGGCGACGGCGGCGAAGGTGTCCTCGGAGTACAGGGAGACGGGACCGACGCGCACGCCTTCCTCGGCCCGGCCGAGGATGCGGAAGGTGCCGGCCTCGGGGTCGGCCCATGCGGCGCGGTCACCGGCGGGGTAGCGGATGACGGGCATGAGGCGGCGGTAGAGCTGGGTGACGACGACGCGGCCGGGGCGGTCGGCCTCGCGGATGGGCTCGCCGGTCGTCTCGTCGAGGATCTCGACGACGGTGTGCGGGGTGAACGCGCGGTGCAGACGGGGGTCGGCACCGGGCACGGGGCGGCCCAGGAGCCCGGCGTCGACGCTGGCGTAACCGAGGGAGCGCGCCTCGGCGTTGGGGAACGCGGCGCGCAACAGCCTGCGCTGGTCGTCGAAGAGCGCCTCGCCACCGAAGAAGAGCAGCTCGACGCCGGGCAGGGTGCGGCCGGTGGCGACGATGTGCTCGGCCAGGCGGCACAGGGTCGTGGGGGTGCCGGCGACGACGTGGGCCGCGAAGTCCTCAAGGGTGGGGACGGTGGTCTCGAGGGGGGCGGCGCCGCCGATGGGCAGGCGGACGTTGTCGACGGGGGCCTGGGCGAGGGAGTCCAGGATGAACAGGAAGCTGGCGTAGAGCTCGCCGGCGTAGAACAGGTCGGCCACCCGGTGGCCGGGGCGCAGGCCGGCGTCGACGAGGCCCTGGCCGAAGGCGGCGGTGAACTCGCGCCACTCCTCGCGGGTGTAGCAGGAGAACTTGGGGGCGCCGGTGGTGCCGCCGGTCTTGTAGACGACCGCTTCCGACAGCGGGGCGGTCAGGACCCGGTTGTCGTGGAGCGTGTTGGCCGCCCAGAAGGCGCCCTGGTCGACGACGGGCAGATCCGTGAGCCGATCGATGCCGGGCAGCAGGTCGGCGTAGAGCGCCGAATAAAAGGGAGAGTTATGGCGGGCATAACTGATGAGGTCCGATAGTTGAAGGACGGACATATGGCCTTTGCCTAGGTCATGCGGGCAGGTGAAGGTTCTTTTGGTGTTGCGACACAGCAATGCGTGGCGAGTTCTGGCCAGTTGAGCCCGCCACGTGACTGTTGAAGGGTGTTCCGTGAGGTGCGTGGAGTGCATCCTCAACGTTGCGCCGCGGCTACGATTTTGGATCTGACGCGCGGTCACGCCGGAACGCCTTAGAAGATATCGCACACAGACCATCCCTCTGACCACATGTCAGGTTGAGATGGCCGGAAACCTTGCTTTCTGCCGTTAAAGATGCGCAGGGAGAGCCGTTATCGCCCAAGGCCCGCGTCGCGTGCCAGGAGGGCGGCCTGCACCCGGTTGTCGCATTCCAGCTTGGCGAGGATGCGACTGACGTACGTCTTCACCGTGGCCTCGCTCATGTGCAGCCGGCGGCCGGCGTCGGCGTTGGACAGGCCCTCGCCGAGCAGCGCGAGCACCTCCAGCTCGCGCTCGCCGAGGACGGCCACGCGTCTGCGGGCTTCCGCGGCGCGGGTGTCGGCGGCGCCGGCCTGCCCGGTGGCGAGGGAGTCGACGACGTGCCGGGTGGCGGCCGGGGAGAGGTAGGCGTCGCCCGCGGCGGCCGCCCGCACGGCACCGATGAGCTCGCCGGGCGCCGAGTCCTTCAGCAGGAAGCCGGCGCCGCCCTGCCGCAGCGCCCGCAGCACGTTGTCCCGTTCGCCGAAGGTGGTCAGGATCAGCACCCGGACACCGGGGGCGCTGCGGCCGAGCTCGGCCAGGGCGGCCAGCCCGTCCAGCCGCGGCATCTGGATGTCGAGGAGCGCCACGTCCACGCGGTGGCACCGGGCCTGCTCGACGGCCTCGCGTCCGTCCGCCGCCCCCGCCACGACCTCGATGTCGTCGGCCGAGGTGAGGATCATCCGGATTCCGGCCCGGATGAGCGGCTCGTCGTCGGCGATGAGGACGCGGATCAACTGGTTCAACTCCTGGGGCCGGGCGCGGGGCTGCTGCTCGCTGGCGCTTGCCAGCTCTCGCTAGCTCTTTACGTGGAACTCGCGCTTCTCGGACAGCTTTCCGTCCGTGAAGCAGAACCGGTACACGGTATCGGTGTCCAGGCCGTGCGAGGTGTCGGTGGACAGCAGCACCAGGCAGCCGGCCCCCGCCGGCTCGGGCGGTATCTTGCCGCGGACGTCGGAGGTGATGATCGACCTGCCGGAGGGCAGCTTCTGCCGCACCTGCTGCTCGGAGTCCCCGATGCGGACGGACTCGTAGACGCTGGGCTCGATCATTCCCTTGTCGAGCTCATCCATGAGCTGGACGACCCCGAAGAGGGCCAGGAACCCCAGCCCCAGCACGATCAGCAGGCCCACCACGCATCCGACCGCCCAGCCGTTGCGCTTCCTGGTGCCCATGATGTCCTTGAACTCCTCGCGGGGGTCGAGTGGGTCGATGACCGCTCCACCCTCGCCCGGAGCCCAGGGCCCGGTCTGCCCTCGAAAGTCGTCCGTCGTATCGACGATCGTCGTCTCCCCCAGGGCCACCCGCCGGTCGGCACCGGCCTCCCTGCCCTCCGTGGAGTCGTACGGGATCACGGCCGCAAGCCGGAAGCCGCCGCCCTCGGCGGGGCCGGTGAAGACCATCCCGCCGATCAGCCGGGCCCGCTCGCGCAATCCGGTCAGCCCCTGCCCGCCGCTCACCGGCTCCGGGTGGCCCTTGCCGGCCTCGGCGACCCGACGCCCCAGGGGCACCGTCCCGTTGGCGACCTCGACCAGCAGGGAGTCCGGCTCGTAGTGCAGCCCGATGGTGATCGGCGCCCCCGGCGCGTGCTTGGCGGCGTTGGTCAGGCCCTCCTGGACCACCCGGTAACCGGCGTGGTCGGCGGCGGGGGCCAGCGGCCGCTCCTCCCCCGTGCTCTCCAGGGACACCCGCATCCCGGCCGCCGTCGCGGCGTCGACCAGCGCGGGAATGCCGGTGACGCCGCGGGAGCCGGGGGGCTCGTCCTGCGGGGTGCCGTCCCGCAGGATGCCCACGACCTCCCGCAGCTCGTGCATCGCCGCCACCGAGGCCTGACGCAGCACGCCGACCGCCTCGCGCTGCTGCCCGGTCAGCGTCCGGTCCACCTCCAGGGCACCGGTCTGCACGGCGATGAGGGCCAGCTGGTGGCCGAGGCTGTCGTGCATGTCCTGAGCGATGCGCTGCCGCTCGCGCATTCTCGCCTGCCCGGCGATCATCTGGCGCTCGCGCAGCAGCTGGGCGTTGCGCTGCTGCAGCGTCTGCAGCAGCGTCCGGCGCTGGGTCCAGTAGCGGCTGGCCAGGCCGGGGACGACGGTGATCACCAGGAAGAACAGGGTGTTCAGCACCAGGATGAACATCGACGACTGGCGCCCCACCCATGCGGCCAGCCCCACGAACAGCACCAGGGAGGCGGCGAAGGCCAGCAGCGCCCGCAGCACCCCGGCGATCCGGCGCCCGGCGGACCAGCCGGCCACCGCGAGCACCAGCACCGCCCCGCTGTCGGCGAGCCCGGCCAGCACGGCCGCGGTGATCAGCACCGTCGCGGGCAGCACGCGCCGGACCAGCAGCAGCACCACGACACCGAGGGTCGCCGCGGCGGCCCTCGGCCAGTCATGGCCCTGCTCGAGCTCCGACCAGACGGTCAGCAGTGCCAGGACGACGGCCAGCGCACTCTCGCCGACGACCCGGCGCCGCGACCACTCCCGCCGGTCCGTCAGGCGCCGCCTCAGATCACGTGCCCACGATGTCGCATCCACCCCCGCACCTTAGGCAGACCCGCCCGCCCGGCACATTCACCGAAGGTCGCGATGTGGTCCGACGAAAGTAGATCCGGCGCACCCGGCAGGCGCGGGCCCCGCCTCACATCCTGGGATGCGCGGCCACATGGGTGACCTCTTCGATGTCGTGCCCGGCCTTCTGCAGCAGCTCCCGCGACAGTTCGTTCAGCGCCCGGGCCGCGGCGACCTCCTCGCCGACCCGCTCCTGCTCGGGGTCGTCCGGGTGCCGGGTGGCATGGGCCCGCGCCCTGAGCTCCGTACCGTCCGGGAGCCTGAGCAGCACCGCCGCGTGGGTCCGCTTGTCGATCTCCTCGAACTCCACCTCGACGTGCCAGCCAACGATCGTCTTCATGAGTGCACCTCCTCCGGCAGTACCTCTCCAGCGTGCACCCGTGGGGCGGAATGCGACACCGGTGGCGCCCGGGGCTGTGGCATGCTGCTGGACCATGACCGACGGCACCGGCGCCACGACAGACGCCTCCCAGGCCCTGTGGTCCACCGTCCGCACATCCGTCGCCTGGCTGGACGCGGCCAACGGCACCGGCGAGCACGAGAGAGCCATGCGGCTGATGAAGCTGGCCGAGGAGGCCGGCGAGGTGATGGCCGCCTACATCGGCACGACCGGCCAGAACCCGCGCAAGGGCGTCACCCACACCCGCGAGGACGTGGCCGCCGAGCTGTGCGACGTCATCATCACCGCCGCCACGGCCCTGCACGGTTTCAGTGACGACCCGGCGGCGACCCTGGAGCGCCACGCCCGCCGCGTCGCCGCACGCATCGACGCGGCACGGGGCGACGCGGCACGCATCGACGCGCCCGGCACCGGCTGATAGCTGCTTCTGCGGGTACGTCGTGGCTTGTCGCGCAATTCCCCGCGCCCCTGCGGGGGCGCGGGAGACACCTTAGGCGGCCGCCGTGCCGAATTCGCGGATCGCGCCGTCGACGATCGCCTGCAGCCGCGCGTGGTGCGCGCCGCGCCAGTAGACCCGTCCGCAGGCGACGCACTGGGCGAAGACGTCGTAGGTGCGGCGCGTCCCGTGTTCGAGGTGCTCGCGCACCGCGTCCTTGTCGGCGTCCTGCAGCGGACCGTTGCAGGCCATGCAGCGCGTCCAGGGCGCCAGCGGCGGGCCGAAGCGGCTCAGGACGTCCTTGAGCTGGTCGTCGGGCCGGTCGCTGTAGACGTAGCCGCCCGCCCAGATCTCGCGCCGGCGCAGCAGGCCGCGGTCCCGCGAGAGCAGCACGCGCTGCTCCGCGGCGGACAGCGCCGCAAGGGCCGGGTCGCCGATGTCCTCGCTCTCGTACGCCGCGTCGACGCCCAGCAGCCGCAACCGCCGCGCGAGCGTGCCCAGGTGGACGTCCAGCAGGAAGCGCAGCGGCGCGCCAGGCACCTCCTGGGGCCGCTCGACCGCTTCCACTTCCACGTGTTCGTCGGCCGCCGGCACGTGGGAGACCGGGACCGGGCGGCCGTCGACGAGCAGCCGGCCGACCTCGGTGAGCGGGACGCCCAGGGACTCCACGACGTGTCCCAGGGTGGAGACGCCGTCGGTGACGAAGGGCGCCCGGGGCCGGCGTCGCTCGGCGGCGACGAAGAGCTGCAGGCCGGGGGCGAAAGTCAGGTGGATCTGCGGACCGTTCACGTCCCACAGCATGCCACCCGCACCATCGCGAGCGCCCCCGGGTTCTGCGCGGGCCGCTTGCTGCCGTGACGGCCCGGCTCCCTCGCCCGCGGCGTCGAGGGGGCCGGGCCCGCGGGGTCAGGGCAGCTGGGCGCCGACCGCCTGGAGGGCGGCGGGGACGGGCTGGAAGAACGTCTCGCCGCCGGAGGAGCAGTCGCCGCTGCCGCCGGAGGTCAGGCCGAGCGCGGTCTCGCCGTCGAACAGGGCACCGCCGCTGTCGCCGGGCTCGGCGCACACGGTCGTGCCGATCAGCCCGTCGACCTGGCCTTCTTCGTAGTTGACGGTGACGTCGAGGCCGGTGACCTGGCCGTCGTGGACCTGCGTGGTGCTGCCGCTGCGCCGGACCTGCTCGCCGACCGTGGCCTCGCCGGCACTGCTGATGGACTGGCTGCCGCCGTCGTAGAGGTCGACCGCGCTCGGGTGGGACTCGCTGCCGGAGGTGTAGCGCACGAGGGCGTAGTCGTGGCCGGGGAAGGACGAGGTCTCGGTCGAGCCGACCACGGACCCTCCGTAGGAAGGCGACCAGGAGGCCGAGGCGTTGCCGCAGTGCCCGGCCGTCAGGAAGTACGGCTCGCCGGACTTGGTGACGTTGAAGCCGAGGGAGCAGCGCACGCCGCTGCCCCATATCGCGTCGCCGCCCGCGAGGAGGGGCCGGATCTTCCCGGTCGTGTGCCGGAGGGTCGCGCGGTCGCCGAGGTCGGCCACGGCCTTCTGCACGCGCGCCAGCCGGTCGCCGGTGACGGTGCTGTCGACGGTGACGACGACCTTGTTGCTCCTGGGGTCGGCGGACCAGGCGGTGCCGGGAACGGCGGCCCGGTGGTTCAGGAGCACTCTGGCGGCGGCGAGTTCGGCGGCGGAGTGCGTGACCGTGCGCGGCTGTGCCCCGGCGGCCCTGACCTGCTGCGCGGTGGTGGCGTCGAGGACGTTGACGACGAGGGTGCGGGTCCGGGCGTCGTAGTACGAACCGGCGGTGCCGGCGGCGAGTTCGGTGCCGAGGCGCTGGGCGAGCCCGGTCGCGCGGGCGGCGGTCAGCGCCTGCGGGCCGGGCGCGGCCGCCCGGGCCTGCTGGAGGGTGAGGGATGCCGTGGCCAGGGCCACGGTGGCGGCGACCGCGAGGGTCGTGCGCCGGGCGGGTATGCGTGAGGGAGTCAACTCGTCGACCTCCTGTGAGGGGGGTGTGCCCGGCGGGAGGCGCCGGGCCCGGAGGATCCGGCCGGCATGACGGCAACCGCACGTCGCGTTCATGCCAAGCGAGTCGCGAACGAGTGTCCGCCCGGGCACGGACGGTCCACAAGAAGACATCCGGCCGCACAGGTTCGCCCAGAAGCGCACACCGGCCTCCCCCAACAGCGGGCGACTACCGGACGTCCGCCCGGGCGACTGTCCGGTAATCGCCCCCGCTCCCCCAACGTCTCAGGAGCAGCTGCTTCCACCACCACAGCTCGAACAGCTGCTGGACGAGGAGCAGGACGACGAACAGCTCGAACCACCGGAGTCCGAGGAGCTCCCGGAGTCCGAGGAGCTCCCCGAGTCCGAGGAACTCCCCGAGTCGCCGCTGCTGCAGAAGATGCCTCCGTCGCACGAGGCACCCACCACGGCCACCGACGACGAGGAAGACGTAGAAGAGGAGGACGAAGAGGAAGAGGACGACCAGGAGCTGCCCGAGCGGCGGCGGCTCCTGCGTCGCTCCGCCGCCTGCTCGAACGCCTTGCGCAGTTCCGTGCCGGCCAGCACGCCCGTACCGTGCACGGCGACGATCCCCGCCTCTCCGGCCGGGTGGGTCTCCGCGTTCTTCCTGCTCCAGGGGTCGTCGTTCCCGATGCTGCGGGCCAGGGCCGCGCCCGCGTCCGTGTACGGGATCCCGGCGGGCGGCCGGCAGTGGTGCCGGACCACCAGGGCCGGCACGGTCGACAGCAGCGGCACGAGCGCCCAGGCCCACAGGTCGCCCTGGACGAGGACGGCAAGGGCGAGCGCCGCACCGGCGATCAGCCCTGCGAGCTGCACCGTGACGGCCCGGGGCCACCGGCGCCGCAGCTGCGGGGTCAGCAGGAGCCCCAGTTTGACCAGGGTGGTGTCGAGGGGGGCCATGGCGTCGTCCTGGCGCAGTTTCGTGCGCAGGGTGCGCAGGGTGTTGCTCCAGTCGGAGCCGCAGTGTTTGAGCAGGGCCCGTTCCACGGCGTCGTGCGCGACGGGCTCGACCACCTGGACCCGGCCGCCGCTGAGGGTGAGGCGCCCGTCGGCGTGCATGGCGGTCACGGCGGTGTCCGCGACGCGGCCGGCGCCGCCCCTCAGGTAGGCGACGACGGTCAGGTCCAGCTCCTCGGGCCGGAGCGACCACGACGAGCCCTGGGCCTGACGGCGCAGGATCATCAGCCGGGCGGTCGGTATGAGGATGCACAGCAGCGCGGCACACAGTGCCGCCACGACGACGAAGGTCATGGTGTCGGATGCCTTTCGATCGGCAGGTGATCGGCGCGTCAGTGCGCGGTGTACCGGCGGCGCAGGGCCGCGGCGAGGCGGCGCAGCGGCCCGCGGGCCGGCTGCGCGGGGGTGCGGTGCCCGTCGGCCCACGCGGCCAGCCGTCGTCGGCGCTCCGGATCGGGGACGGCGCCTCGCAGCAGCAGGTAGTGGGCGAAGTTCAGCGCATCCTTGCGGTAGCCGCCGGTCATGGGACGGTTGCGGGCGTAGGTGAGGAACAGGTCGCGGAAGTCGGCACCCAGGATTTCGGCTAGTTCGGGGGCCACCTTGCCGACGACGGAGACGCGTTTGGCCAGCAGGGCGCGGCGCTGGGCGGTCAGCCGCCGCTCGTCGAAGCCCTCGGGCGGCGGGCCGCCGGCGACGAGGGCGGACAGCAGGGCGTGCTGGGCGTGGGCGAGCCGCCGGCGGGCGGCCTCGGTGCCCGCCGTGTGCTCAGGCGCGGACACGGGCGTCCGCCACGACAGCGCGGACGGCGTCGAGTTCCGCGGCCAGTTCGGCCTCTTCGGGGAAGAGGTCGTCGCGTTCGAGGAGGACCCCGGGCGGCGCGATCCGGTCGCAGAGCTCGGCGAGCACGGCGAGGACGGGTTCGCCGACGGGGTGGGCGTGGCTGTCGTGCCACAGGCCGTCGCGCTCGAACCCGCCGGCCACGTGCACGTAGGCGATGGCCTCCAGGGGCAGGCCGTCGAGGACGGCGGCCGGGTCCTCGCCGCGGTTGACGTGGTTGGTGTGGAGGTTGGCGACGTCGACGAGGAGCCGTACGCCGGTGCGCTCGACGAGCTCGGTGAGGAACTGCGCCTCGGTGAGCTCCTCGCCGGGCCAGGCGAGGAACGCCGCGATGTTCTCCAGGGCGAGCGGTACGGGCAGGACGGCCTGGGCGGCGCGCACGTTGGCGCACAGGACGTCGAGGGCGTCGCGGGTGCGGGGCACGGGCAGCAGGTGCCCGGCCTCCATGAGGGGCCGGCCGCTGTGGCCGCCGCCGGCCCGGACGAAGGCGATGTGCTCGCTGACCAGGGGTGCCTGCAGCGCCTCGGCCAGCTCGGCGAGGGCGACGAGACGGCCGAGGTCGGGCCGCTCGGCGCCGCCGAGGCCGAGGCCGACGCCGTGCGGGACGACGGGCGTGCCGCGCTCGCGCAGGCGGCGCAGCTCCTCGGGCAGGTGGCCGGGGCAGAGGTTCTCCGCCACGACCTCGACCCAGTCCAGGCCGGGCAGCCGTTCGACGGCTCCGGCGATCTCCGGCCGCCAGCCGATGCCCGTTCCCAGGACGGCGTGCGATGCCGTCTTCCGTGCTGCGTCGCGTGTGCGTGTCGCGTTCTGTGTGGCGTTCATCGCCGTGGACCCCCCGTACGTTCCCCCGTGGCGCCCTGGGCACCGTGTTGCGAGGGTGATTCCCTGCGTGGGCCTGGTAAACCCTTGATCGACGAGGAAAGAACCGGGCGGGGTGTGATCTTGGCGATGGTGCCGTCCGGCCCGCTGCGGGCCGGACGGCGCGGGGCTCAGGCCGCTGCCACGGAGGTCTCCTCCAACAGTGCGGCGTGGTGGCGCCGGGCCACCTCGGGGTGGGCGCGCAGCCAGCCCTTGATCTCGTTGCGGCCGTACTCGGCGAACAGCGGGTTGGTCGTGTCCTGGGTGACGCCCGGGGCCCGGTCGGCGTGGGCGAAGGGCAGCGGCGCGATGCGGGCGTCGAGCCGGGGGTTGAAGAAGAAGGGCACGGAGAACCGCTCGCGGCTGCCGGCCGGGCTGATGACCCGGTGGTTGGTGGCCTTGAGGTAGCCGTTGGTGGCGACCTCCAGCAGTTCGCCGAGGTTGATCACGAAGGCGCCGGGCAGCGGGGGCACGTCGATGGGCGTGCCGTCGCCGCGGTCGACCTGCAGGCCGCCGACCTGGTCCTGCAGCAGCAGGGTCAGGAAGCCGTAGTCCTTGTGCCAGCCCACGCCCTGGCCCGCGCCGTCGGGGGCGGTGCCGGGGTAGCGCACGAGCTTCAGGTGCAGGTGGGGGCGGTCGGCGAAGGCGTCGTCGTAGAAGTCCTCCGGCGCGCCGATGGAGGCCAGCAGCTCGTGCAGCAGGCGCCGGGCGACGTCGCCGAGCCGCTCGACCCAGGCGAGGGCGGTGGTGCGCAGCTCGGGGAGGGCGGCGGGCCACTGGTTGGGGCCGTCCAGCCACCAGTAGCCGGGCTCGCCGGGGCCGGGGACGTGCGGCTCGCGCTCGGCGCCGATGTCGAGCTGGTCGCGCCAGTCCTGGCTGCCACCCGTGCGCTCGTCGCCGATGCGCGTGTAGCCGCGGAAGTGGGGGGAGTTGAGGTTGCTGATGGCGAGCCGATCGGCTTCGGGCAGGGCGAAGAACGCCCGCATGACGCGCATCAGCTCCGCGGTCTCCTCGGCGGTGATGCCGTGGCCGGTGAGCTGGAAGAAGCCCACGTCGCGCGCGGCGGCGTGCAGGGCCTCGCGGAAGCGGGCGCGGGCGTCGGGGCCGGCGGAGGCGGCGGAGAGGTCGAGGACGGGAAGCTCATTGATCATGGTAGGTCCACTGCGTGAGAGCCCGGTCACGCCCGGCGGGTGGCCGGACGGCCCGCCGAACAGCCGCAGGGTGTGCGGACGGAGCGGGGCCGGGGAGGGGTGGAAGGCAGGATGAGACGACCAGGCGCACCAAGAGATCGCCCGGAGGGGAACACGCGGCCGCGGGTCCCGGGTACGGGACGGGCTCAGGCGTGAGGTGTCAGCCGCAGCGGCGACAGGACGTGCTCGTGACGCGGGCGAAGTCCACGTGGCGGCGCTTGACGAGCATGTTCATAACGCCAGCTTATACGTTCTCAAAGGAACGGCCAGATGTCGGCGGCGTGGTACGCGTCACACGCCGTTCACAAAACCGCTGGGCGTTCACCCGTCGCCCGTTCACCTTCGGTGCTTGTCGACCAGCAGCGTCCGCTCGTAGTGCCGCATCTCCTCGACGTCCCGCGCGTACGGGCCGACGTGGGCGAAGAACGGCGGGAAGTGGGGGCCGCGGCGGAATCCGTGTTCGTGGTCCTCGACGGAGGACCACTCGATGCGCAGGACGTAGTGCTCCGGCTCCTCGACCCCGCGCGAGAGTTCGTACCCCAGGCACTGGGGAGCGGCGTACAGGTGCGGGGCCGCCGCGGCGTAGGCCTTCTCGAAGGCGGCGCGGCGCTCGGGGTCGGCGATGCGGTAACGGATGTATTCGACGGTCACGTGCACCCTCCTGCCGCGGAGACTAGCGGACATCGGCGGGCCCTTGGCCCTTCCGGCGCACGGCGTACCCGGTCCGCACCGGCGCCTGCGACGGAATTCCCCCGCTCCGGGTGTACGGGTCCCGGGGCAGGGGGATTGTGTAGGTCCGGGCGGGCGGAACGGCGCCGGGCCGGCCGGTTCCCGTACCGGCCCGCCCGGCACCGACCCGGATGACCGTCCGGACCGAACAGCCGTCCGGACCGAGCGGCGGTCCACCGGGCCGGCCGTCCGCCGCCCCTCGATCAGGGAGGCCTCGCACTCGTGCTCGTAGCATCCGCCCCCACACTGGCCGTCAACGTCCTGGACGCGTCCTCGTTGCTGACGGCCTTCGGCACGCTCGGCATCGCCGTCGTGCTGTTCGCGGAGACCGGTCTGCTCGTCGGCTTCCTGCTGCCCGGCGACTCGTTGCTGTTCACCGCGGGGCTGCTGTGCCGCTCCGGAGCCCATACCGGACCGCATCTGGACCTCCTGCCCGTGCTGACCGCCGCCGTGACCGGCGCCCTGCTGGGCGCGCAGTGCGGGTACGTCCTGGGGGCGCGCGGCGGCCGCGCCCTGCTGGCGCGCTCGCGCAACCGGCGGTTGCTGGAAGGCGCCGCCCGGGCCGAGGAGTTGCTCGGCCGCTACGGGCACGCGCGGGCGATCGTCCTGGCCCGCTTCGTACCGGTGGTGCGCACGGTGCTCAACCCGCTCGCGGGGGCGCTCGGCGTCCCGGCGCGCGTCTTCGCACTGTGGCAGGTGGCCGGGGGGCTGGTGTGGACGGTGGGGCTGACGCTGGCCGGATACGCCCTGGGGTCGGCCATCCCCGACATCGACCGCTATCTGCTGCCGCTGGTGGGCCTGGTGGTGGCGGTGTCGCTGCTGCCGGTGGCTCTGGAAGTGCTGCGCGGCAGGCGCCGGGCCACCGCCGCCCGGTCCAGTGAGGCCGCGGCACGCCCGCCCCACTCCGACCGGACTCCCGAGGTTCCCTCGGATCCCGAGGGGGCCCGTTGACGGCGCTCACGAGCCCCGGACCGCGCCCCGCACCCTCCCCCGGGTTCGACGGCTCGGGCATCGACGGCGGGCTCTACACGGACATCACGCACGACGCCCAGCACGCGCCGTGGCTGCTGAACGACACGGTCTGCACGTGGTCGGCGTTCGGGCTGGCGCTGTTCGCCGCGCTGATGCTCGTCGCCTGGTGGCGGGCCCGGCGCTCGGACTCGCCGATGATGGCCCGGGCGCTGGCCGTCCCGCTGGTCGTGGTGGCGGTCTACGGCGTGGACCTGCTGCTCAAGTCGGTGGTGCGCGAGGAGCGGCCCTGCCGTTCGATCCCCGGCAGCTTCACGCTCGCGGCGTGCCCGCCGCGGGACGACTGGTCCTTCCCCAGCAACCACGCGGTGGTCGCCTTCGCGGCGGCGGGCGCGCTGTGGCTGGTCGACCGCAGGGTGGGCGCGGTGGCCGTGCTGGCCGCGGTCGCGATGGCGGCCTCCCGCGTGTGGATCGGGGTGCACTACCCGCACGACGTCGCCGCCGGCGCCCTGGTGGGCATCGCCCTCGCCGTCCCTCTCACGGCGCTCGCGACGCACGGGGCGCGCTGGGTGGAGCGGGCCCGCAAGGGCCGGCTGCGGCCGTTGCTGGTGGCCCCGGCCTGAGCCGCAGGGCGCTCACGAACCCGAATCGGGGAACATCCCCCGATTACTGTAGGCTCGGACCGAGAAAACGGGGATCACCCCCCGCTTGACTTCCGGTCATCCGGCCGCAGAAAGGGATCCCGCATGCCCGCACCTGCCCTCGGCGACCTCACGTACCCCGGTACGGACCTCGCCGCCGACCGCCACCCGCTCTACGCCCACCTGCGCGCCCAAGGGCCCGTCCACCGCGTGCGCACCCCCGACGAACGCGACGCCTGGCTCGTCGTCGGCCACGACGAGGCCAGAGCAGCGCTCGCCGACCCCCGGCTGAGCTGCGACCTGCGCCACTCCCCCGGCTGGAGCGGGGACGGCGGCTACGCCATCGGTGCGAACATGCTCCAGACCGACCCGCCGGACCACACGCGGCTGCGCCGCCTGGTGGCACGGGAGTTCACGGCGCAGCGCATGGAAGCCCTCCGCCCGTGGATCGCCCGCCTGGCCGAACGGCTCGTGGCCGACCTGCCGTCCGGCGGCCGCGCCGACCTGGTCGAGTCCTTCGCGCTGCCGCTGCCGCTGACCGTCATCTGCCACCTGCTCGGCGTGCCCCCGGCCGACCGCGCCGACTTCCGTGCCTGGTCCGACGAGATGGTGCAGCCCACGAGCGAGGCGGCGGCCACCGCGGCCGCCGGGGCCATGACCGACCACCTCGCCCGGCTCATCGAGGCCAAGCGCACCGGCCCCGAGGACGACCTGCTCAGCGCCCTGATACGCACGGCCGACGACGACGGCGACCGCCTCTCGTCCGCCGAACTGCTGGGCATGGCCTTCCTCCTGCTCGTCGCGGGGCACGAGACGACGGTCAACCTGATCTCCAGCACGCTCCTCAACCTGCTGCAGGACCCCGGGCGCAGCGCCGCGCTGCGCGCCGACCCCGGCCTGACGGCGGCAGCCGTCGAGGAGACCCTGCGGCACGACTCGCCGGTGGAGCGGGCCGCGTACCGCTACACGAAGGAACCCGTCGAGATCGGCGGCACCCTCGTACCCGCCCGGCAGGCGGTGATCGTCGTCCTGTCCGCCGCGGCCCGCGACCCGCACCGCTTCCCCGAACCCGACCGTTTCGACCTCCACCGCGACGCGCGCGGCCACCTCGCCTTCGGCCACGGCGTCCATCACTGCCTGGGCGCGCCGTTGGCCCGCCTGGAGGCGGCCGTCGCGGTGGAGACGCTGCTGCGGCTCCTGCCCGGTCTGGCCCTGGACGCCGACCCGGCGGACCTGCAGTGGCGGCCGAGCCTGGCCCTGCGGGGCCTGCGGGCCCTGCCGGTGCGGTACTGACGCACCGGCCCGGGAGTGAGCGGCGCGTGCCCCGCCGCGTGGGATGCCCGCCGTGGCCGCACCGATGGGCTAGTTTGCGCCATGTGACGCCCTATAGGCCGACGGTATCCCGACGGGCCCTGGTGACCACCGGAACCGCCGCCGCGTGGGGAGCGGCGGTCCGGGGCCCGGCCGGTGCGGCCCCGCGCCGCGCGGGCCGGGTCCGCACCGGTTTCGAGCGGCTGGCCGCCGAGGGGTACCGGCTGCTCGCCGGACAGCGCATCGGCGTCATCACCAACCAGAGCGGCATCACCTGGGACGCGCGCGGCATCGTCGACGTCATGCACGCCGACCGCAGGGTGCGTACGGTCGCCGTCCTCGGCGGCGAGCACGGCTACCGCGGCACCCCGCAGGCCGGCCTGTCCGAGGGCGACACCAGGGACGCGGCGACGGGGCTTCCGGTGTACGACACCTATCGCAAGAGCGGGCGGCCACTGGTCGAGCTGTTCGAGCGGGCGGGGGTGGACACCCTCGTCTACGACAGCCAGGACTGCGGCGCCCGCTACTACACGTGCATCTGGACGCTCTACGACTGCCTGGCCGCGGCCGCCGCGGCCGGCAAGCGCTTCGTCGTGCTGGACCGGCCCAACCCCGTCTCGGGCCGGCACGCCCTCGGGCCCGTCCTCGACCCCCGGTGGGCCACCTTCGTCGGCCGGGCACCCATCGCCCAGGCGCACGGCATGACCGTCGGCGAGCTCGCGCTGCTGTACAACGGCGAATTCGTACCCGCCGTCGCCGGCCGCAGGGCGGAGCTGACCGTCGTGGAGATGACCGGCTGGCGGCGCGCGGACTTCTTCGACGCCACCGGGCTGCCGTGGGTGCCGCCCAGCCCCAACATGGCCACCCCGGACACCGCCCTGGTCTACTGCGGCACCGGCTTGTTCGAGGGCACCACCATGTCCGAGGGGCGCGGTACGGTGCGGCCGTTCGAAATGCTGGGCGCGGAGGGACTGGACGGGCGCTGGGCCAAGGCGGCCAATGCCGCCCGCCTGCCCGGCGTGCACTTCCGCGAGGCGTACTTCGTCCCCACCTTCGGCCCCTTCCAGGGCAGGACGATGGGCGGCGTGCACCTGCACGTCCACGACCGCGCCGCCTACGACCCCCTGCGCACGGCCGTTGCCCTGCTGGTGACCGCCAAGCGCACGTGGCGCGGGTTCGCCTGGCGACCGGACCACTTCATCGACAAGCTCTCGGGGTCCGCACGGCTGCGCACCATGATCGACGCGGGGGCGGACACGGACGAGGTCGTCGGCGCCTGGCGCTCGGAGCTCGCGGCGTTCCGGACCGTACGGGAGAAGTACTTGCGCTATGCGTGAGCGCCGCACCCGGCAGCGGGCGGATCAGCAGGGCAGCGGGTGCGGGACGTTCTCCGTGACGGGGCCGGTGTTGCGGCACAGCTGGTACCCCTGGGCATGCAGGTCGGCGATGATGTCGTTGAGCGCGGCGGGGAAGTTGCTGAACAAGTGGCCGAGGATCACGCCGTTGCGCTTCTCCTCCTGCGAGGCGTCGCGCACGCTCGCCCGGACGGCCTCGGCGCTGCGCAGCCCGCCCGGACCGTCGCCCTTCTCCCAGTCGTGCGTGTCGATGGTCCAGTTGCAGATGCGATAGCCCAGGTCCGCGGCCACGTCGCGCTCGCGCTCGCCGGCATCCCCGTAGGGGGGCCGCAGCAGGTTCCCATTGACGCCGCTGCGGATCTCGTCGTGCAGCTCCTGGTCGTCGAGGGCCGTGAGCTGCTTGTGGGTGAAGGAGTGGTTGCCCACCCAGTGGCCCTGCTGTCGCAGGGTGGCGGTGATGTTCGGGTACTGCGCGGCGAACTTGCCGATGAGGAAGAACGCCGCCCGGACGCCCTGGGCCTGCAGCTGGGCGCCGATGCGCACCGAGCGCTCCGGGTCGCTGTACGCCCAGTCGTCCAGGGACAGCAGCAGGCGCCCGGAGGTGTTGCCGCACCGCTCGCGGTCGTAGCCGCCCTCGGCCTCCGGCGGCGCGGACGCCCGGCCGGGGCGGCCGCCGTCGCCGTCGTGCGGCACCCCGTCCCCGCCCTCGCCGCCGGCGCGGCCCGGCGCCTTGCCCGCCGGCGCGCCCGCCCGCAGGGCTGCGCCCGCGCCCCGGCACTCGACGGGCAGGCGTGCCGGGCGCCCGTCGGCGCCGCGACGGGGCGCGCAGTCCAGGGGGTCGTCCTCCATCCGGGTCACCGCGAATGCGGAGCAGGTCACCAGCGCGGAGAGCACCGCGACGGTCTTCAGCGGAATCCGCCTGCGCCGCCGGTGGCGCCCCCGGCCACGCCGGAAGACCTCTGCGTATCCGGACATGCACGACTCCTCACGGGTGACGGACCGCCGGCACGGCACGGTCCCTCACCTCACCCCGGCACGACACCGGTTCGATGATCTTGACACCAACCCTCGGGGCAGGTGCGCACTCGCGCAACCGCGGACGCCGGGGCACGTCGCCCGCCCGGGTGGCGCCGCGCGCGGCGGCCGCGGCGGTCACGGCGTTGCGGGGCGCGCCGGGGCCGTAGGCCAAGCGGCCGTCGGACGAAGAGGTGACGCCACGCGCGGCCGGGGCCGCGACGGCGCCCCGTCAGGGGCGCGGGGAACTGCGCGATCGGCCACCGACGGCCCGCAGTCGAACGCGCCACCCCGGGATCCGGGCGCGGCATGGCACCCCGTCTGCGGGCACGTCGTGGCTTGTCGCGCCCACGCGGCGGCAGCCGCAGATCGAACGCTGCCCCGCGCCCCTGACGGGGCGCCGGTGCGCTCAGGCGGCTGCCAGCCAGCGGGTGTCGAGGACGCCTTCGGCGCTGATCGCGGTGGGGCCGGTCAGGAGTGCGGGGGCGCCGGCGGCGAGGGTGACGGTCAGGGCTCCGGCGGGGTTCTCGACGACGGTGGTGTCCCAGCCGCCGGCGGCGTGCTGGACGGCGGCGGCCGCCGCGCAGGCGACCGTGCCGCCGGTGCGTACCTCGCCGGTGCCGGGCCGGTAGGCGCGTACGCGCAGGCTTCCGCGGGGCAGCACGTTGACGAAGACGAGGTCGGGGGCGGGGCGGATGACGCCTGCGGTGCGGGGGAAGGCGGCGGAGTCGGTGCGCGGTTCCTTCGTCAGGTCGAGGTAGGAGACGGGGGTGTCGACGACGCTGACGAGGTGCAGGCTGCCGAGCGAGACCGTCGTGGCCGCATGGGTGCGGTCCTCGGCGGTCACCGATGCGGTGCCCAGCACCCGGGGGCGGGGCAGTGCGACGGTGGCGCGGCCCTTGTCGTCGACGGTGGCGCGCTGGTCGCCGACGGGGGTGGCGAAACCCACCGGGCCCGCGGGGGCGAGGCCGGCCTCGGCGAGGTAGCGGGCGGCGAAGCCGGCGGCGGGTCCGCACAGGAGGGTGTGCGAGCCGTCGGGCTCGCGGCAGTCGAGGAACCAGGCGGTGCGCGGCCTGCGGTGACAGCCGCCGCCCGCAGTCTCCACCAGCCGCACCAGCCCGTCGCCGCCCAGCCCGGCGTGCGGGTCGCACACGCGGCGCACGGCGTCCTCGGACAGCGGGATCCGGTCGCCGGGGTCGAGCAGGAGGAGGAAGCCGTCGCCGCAGCAGTGGCCCTTGACGTAGCGCGGCCCGGGCCGGGCGGTGCGTTGCCGTTCCATCGACCACCTTCCGGGTGCGGGATGCCGCGGCGGGCCCGCGGCGCCCTGGGGCGCATCGTGGTCCGGGGCGGGCGGGGGCCGCAACGCGTTCGCCGGGCTTCTGTCGGCCAACTGCCGGTCGGCTTCCGGTTCGTGGGGCGGGTGGTGTGCGCGCGTCCGCCGGGCGCATGGCGCCGTGTGCTCCGGCGCCGGGTTCGCACCGTCTCACCGTATTGCCTGCATAGCGGGCGGTAGGAGGCATCTTGACCGTGTCGGTGGGCACCTTACGCTGGAAGGGGCCGGTCGCGGGGGAGGCTGCCGGCGCGAGGGGGAATGGGTGGGGTGGACGGTTCCCAGGAGGTCGCCTTCGGTGCGCTGCTGCGCCGCTGCCGGCTCTCGGCGGGGATGACGCAGGAGGAGCTCGCCCGCGCCTCGACGCTGAGTGTGCGGGCCATCAGCGATCTGGAGCGCGGTCGCACGGCGAGCCCCCAGCGCAAGTCGGTCGAGCTCCTGACGAGTGCCCTGACGCAGCGTCAGCAGGTGGCGGGCGTACGGGACGGCGCCCGGCGGCTGCTGGAGGCGGCCGTCATGGCCCGGCTCTCCCCCGGACCCGGTCCCGGTCCCGAGCGGCCGGTGCTGTCGCACCCACGGCCGCCGGACGACGGCATTCCGCGCGAGCTGCCACCCGACGTCGCGGACTTCACGGGCCGCAGCGCCGAACTGCGCGAGGTGCGGGAGGCCTTGTGCCCGCCGCTGGGCCCGCCGCAGCGGCTGGTGCTCATCACCGGGCACCCCGGGGCGGGCAGGACCGCGCTGGCGGTCCACGCCGCCCACCGCTGCCGCGGCGCCTTCCCCGACGGGCAGGTCCACGTCGACCTGGCGCCCGCCGGCCGCCCGGCGCCGCGGCCCGACGAGGTCGTGCGCCGGGTCCTGCGGTCGCTGGGCGCCCCGGCGGGGGCGTACGACTCGCCGGAGGAGGCGAGCGCGCGCCTGCGCGCCGTCCTCGCGCGCAGGCGCGTGCTCATCGTTCTCGACGACGCCGTCGGCGAGGGCCAGATCCGCTGCGTGTGCCCGGCGCTCGGCGGTTCGGCCGTGCTCGCCACCGGCCGGCGGCGGCTCGCGGCGCTGCCCGGCGCCCGGCACGTCGAGGTGGGCGCCTTCACGACCGGGGAGGCGCTCGCCTTCCTGGCCCGGACGGTGGGGGCGGAGCGGGTGGGCCGGGCGCCCCGGGAGGCCGCGCGGGTGGCCGAGCTGTGCGGCCGGCTGCCGCTGGCGCTGCGCGTGGCCGGTTGCCGGCTGCGGGCCCGGCCGCACTGGACGCTGGGCACCCTCGCCGAGGAGGTGCTGGGCGAGCCGCGGACCCGGCTGCGCGAGCTGAGCGCGGGGGATCTGTCGGTGCGGGCGTCCGTGGCGGCGGCCTTCGCCCTGCTCGACGACCAGACCCAGTGGGCCCTGCTGCGGCTGGCGGCGGACGGCGGGACCGTCTTCGGGCTGCAGGGGGCGGCCGCGCTGCTGGGCTGCGGGGCGCCCCGGGTGCACCGGATCCTCGGCGACCTGCTGGACTGTCACCTGCTGGAGGTGACGGAGACGGAGGGCAGGACGCGCTACCGCCTTCCTGCGCTGGTGCGGCTGTTCGCGCTGGAGGGTCAGCGGGTGGTGTAGCCGCCGTTGACGAACAGCGTCTGGCCGTTGAGCCACCAGCCGTCGGTCAGCAGGAACTTCACGTACGGCACGATGTCCTCGATCTTGGTCAGTTCGCCGTTCATGGACGAGGACTTGTGGTACGCGATGGAGTCGTCGGTCTCGGCCGGGTAGAAGAACGAGGTGTCCATGGGGCCGGGGGCGATGTTGTTCACCGAGATGTTCCGGCCGAACAACTCCTTCGACAGCGCCCGGGTGAAGTGCTCGACCGGCGCCTTGCTGCCGGCGTAGACCGAGTACAGCCCCGTGTAGGCGGCGAGCAGCGAGGTGACGATCGTGACGATCTTCCCGCCGTCCTCGATGCGGCGGGCGGCCTCCTGCATCGTGAAGAAGGCCGCCTTGGAGTTCACCGCGAACATCTTGTCGTACTCGTCCTCGGTGACCTGGGTCATCGGCTTCTTGATCACCATGCCGGCCGTGTTCACCAGGCAGTCGACCCGGCCGAAGGCACCCACCGCGACCTCGAACAGACCCTCGACCTCCGACGGCCGGCTGAGGTCGGCCTCGTGCACCACCGCCTCGCTGCCGGCCGCCCTGACCGCCTCGGCGGTCTGCTGGGCCCCCTCCTTGGAGGACGGGCTGTTGTAGTGGACGACCACCTTTGCGCCGTCCGCGGCGACCTCCTTCGCGATCAGGCCTCCGAGGTTCCTCGAAGCGCCCCCGATCACGACGACCTTGTCCTTGAGCGTGTGGCTGGGCATGCGCCCCTCCTCGGCGAGGGCTGACGGCAGGGCACGACCAATTTATGGTGGTACGGCATGCCTCGCACGTCGGCACCCCCGCCGGCGGGGGCCCTTGGTCAGCCCTGTGCCGGCCCCTCCTCGTGGCGGCGCGGGAACAGCAGCCGGGCGATCAGCCGGGCGCGGGCGGCGGGCCCGCAGGGACGCTCCCCCGCAAGCCGCCCGCCGGCGCGCCCCGCACCGAACCCCTGGGCGATCTCCTCGGCGATTTCCTCGACGGACTCCTCCACCACGACGGGAGCCGGCTCCGGCTCGGGCGTGGGGCGGACGGAACGGTAGGCCTCGGCGCGCACGTAGGCGCCGAGTGCGCGCGCAGCATCGATGCGCATGACGTCACTCCTGGGTCGTACCTGCGGAACAGCCGGAACACGGCGACACCCCGCCCCCCTGAAAGGAGGGGACGGGGCGTGGACGTGCTCAGCAGCGCAGGACGGAGTGGTGCGCGTGCCCGGTGGCGACGGCGTCACCGGGGCGGGCCGGCGCCCGCGGGCCGGGGAGCCCCCCGGCCGCCCCGGCGGCGGGCACGAAGGCCGGCGGGCAGGTGTGCCTGCCCGCCGGCCGCCCGACCCTCCCCGGGCGCGGTACGCGCTGTTCGGTCGTACAGGTGACGCACTCGTCGGAGGAGTCGTCCTCCACCAGCGCGGAGACGGGCGCCCCCGCGCGGACGGGGACGGGCTCCGCGCCGGCGGACACCGAGCCCGACAGCACCAGCAGCACGGAGGTCAGCACGGCGACCACTGCCCGCACCACGGGCGGCAGGACTGCGGCGCGACCCCACATCGGCATGGTGAAAGGGTAGATGCGGCAGCACTTTCGGGGCATTCCGTCGATCGGGTGAGATTAGCCGGATACAAGTGATATTTCCTGACTGATCGACACGATCGGCCTCTGGCCGGAAGTCGCTCCTCCCGGCCGGCTCCGCTCAACGGTGCGCGCCCCACCCGCGGTCCTCGGAGGCGATCAGGAACGCTTCCGACCGAGGGGCAGGCACTCATGACCGCACCCACGCCCGCAAGAACACCGCGCCGGACGCTGCTGGGCGTCGCCGTGACCGCCGCACTGACCGCCACCACCCTGACCACGACGACCCTGACCACCACCGCGACGGCCGCCCCGGCCCACGCACAGGACCGGCACGCCGCGACCCGCGCCGTGATGGAGGAGCACGTCAGAGCCGGGCTGCCCGGCGTCCTCGGCGGCACCCGGGAACGCACCGGCGGCCGGACCCTCGCCTGGAACGCCTCCGCGGGCGTCGCCGACCTCACCTCCGGCCGCAAGCGCCAGGAGCGGGACCACTTCCGCATCGGCAGCATCAGCAAGGTGTTCACCTCGGTGGTGCTGCTGCAGCTGGAGGACGAGGGCCGGCTCGACCTCGACGACACCGTGGAGAAATACCTGCCCGGCGTCGTCCACGGCAACGGCCACGACGGCAACCGCATCACCTTGCGCCAACTGCTCAACCACACCAGCGGCATCTACAACTACACGGATGATCCGGCCTTCCGGAAGGAGCTCACCGAGGACTTCACCGCGCACCGGTACCAGACCCGCACCCCGGCCCAGCTGGTGGCGACCGCCATGCGGCACGCCCCGTCCTTCTCACCCGGCGAGCCGGGCAAGTGGCAGTACTCCAACACCAACTACATCCTGGCCGGCATGGTGGTCGAGAAGGTCACGGGGCACTCCTACGCCTCCGAGATCGAGCGGCGCATCCTGCGCCCCCTGGGCCTGCGCCAGACCAGCCTGCCCGGCACCTCGCCCTGGATGCCCGACCCCTCCGGTCGCGCCTACAGCAAAATGCTCGGCGATCCGGAGGGCCGCACCTACGACGTCACCGAGCTCAACATGACCTGGGGGTGGGCGGCCGGCGAGATCATCTCCACCACCGGCGACCTCAACCGCTTCTACAGCGCCCTGCTCGGCGGCGAGCTGCTGCCCGAACGCCGGCAGCGCGAACTGCTGACCACCGTGCCGGCGAACGACGACAAGTCCGTCGGATACGGACTCGGCGTCCAGACCTCCCGCCTGTCGTGCGGAAAGGACGTGTGGTTCCACAGCGGCGGCGTCCACGGCTCGGTCTCCCTGGCCGCGGCCACCCCCGACGGCCGGCACACCGCCGCCTTCAACGTCAACGGCGACTGGGCGGCGGTCGACCTGCAGGCCCTCCTGGAGTCCGAGTACTGCGGCACCCGCCCGCCGGCCGGCAAGGGCAGCGGCCCGGCACCCGAGCGGCTGCTCTCCCCGCGCTGACCCTGCGGCATCCCGGCGGCATCCCGGCGGCGGCGCACGGCCGCCGCCGGTTCGCGGCAACGCACACCGGGCGTGCGGTGTTGAGATGTAATGAGGCGTCGCACTGCAGCGTCGCACTGCGGTGTCTTCCCAGCGAAGGAGCGGACCGTGACGGATCCGGAACGGGAACGGGCGGAGTCGGCGGCCCGGCAGGCGGCGGCGCAGCTGACCGCCCAGGGCGTGCACGCCGTGGCCCTGACCTTCGTGGACAACGCCGGGATCACGCGCGTCAAGGCGGTGCCGACCGGCCGGCTGAGCCACGCCGCCCGCCGGGGCGTGGGGGCCTCGCCCACCTTCGACGTCTTCCTCTCCGACGACTCCGCCGTCACCAGCCCCCACATCGGCGGCCCCGACGGCGACCTGCGGCTCTTCCCCGACCTCGACCGGCTCACGGTGCTCGCCGCCCGCCCGGGCTGGGCCTGGGCGCCCGCCGACCGCCACGAGCAGCACGGCGGGGCGTACGCCGCGTGCCAGCGGCTGTTCGCCCGCCGCATGACGCGGGCCGCCGGCGAGCGGGGCCTGGAGCTGCGGATGGGCTTCGAGACCGAGTGGGTCGTCGCGCACGCCGGAGCACCCGGCCCCGGGCCCGGCTGGGCCGCGACCGGACCGGCGTACGGCATGGCGCGCGTGACGGAGCTGTCCGGCTACCTCCGGGACGTCCTCGCCGCCCTGGCCGCACAGGAGGTGACGGCCCTGCAGATCCATCCCGAGTACACGCCCGGGCAGTTCGAGGTCTCCGTCGCCGCGAGCGACCCGGTGGACGCGGCCGACCTGGTCGTCCTCGTGCGCGAGACGATCCGCGCGGTCTCCGCCGACCACGGCCTCGACGCCTACTTCGGGCCCGTCGTCGAGCCCGGCGGCGTCGGCAACGGCGCCCACCTGCACCTGAGCCTGTGGCGGGAGGGGGTGAACCTGTGCCGGGCCGGCGACGGCCCGTTCGCGATGCACCGGGAGTGCGAGGCGTTCCTCGCGGGCGTCCTCCACGAGCTGCCGGCCCTGCTGGCCCTGGGCGCCCCCTCACCCGCCAGCTACCTGCGCCTGGAACCCTCGCGCTGGGCGGGGGCCTTCCAGTGCTGGGGCCTGGAGAACCGGGAGGCCGCACTGCGCTTCGTCACCGGCGCCCCGGACGACCCCTCGGGCGCCAACGCCGAGGTCAAGTGCTTCGACGCGGCCGCCAATCCCTATCTCGTGACCGGCGCGGTCATCGCCGCAGGGCTGGCCGGCATCGAGCAGGGGCGCACCCTGCCGCCGCCGGTGGCCGGCGACCCGGCCACGACGGGCGGCCAACTGCGCCTGCCCACCTCGCTGACCGAGGCCACCGACCGCTTCGCCGGCTCGGCGCTGCTGCGCTCGGCGCTCGGCGACCCGCTGTTCGAGGCGATCGTGGCCGTCCGCAGAGGAGAGGCCGCGCTGTACGAGGGTGCCTCCCCCGCGGCCGTAGCCGCCGCCACCCGGGGACGGTACTGAGATGCCCGGCACCGCGGTCACCGATCTCGCCATTCCGCCCCTGGTCGACCAGCACTGCCACGGGATCGACCGCCGGGAGCTGGCGGCCGCCGACTTCGCGGCGTACCTCACCGAGTCCGACGCACCTCCCGCGACGGGCACCTCCTTCTTCGACACCCAGCTCGGCTTCGCCGTACGCCGCTGGTGCCCGCCGCTGCTCGGGCTGGAAGCGCACTGCACCCCGGGCCACTACCTCGAACGCCGACGGGAACTGGGCGCCGCCGAGGCCGCGCGGCGGCTGCTGGGGGCCACCGGCATCGCCGAGTACCTCGTGGACACCGGCATCCCCGGCGACCTGACCGGCCCCCGCGAGCTGGCCGCCGCAGGCGGCGGAGCCACCTGGCACGAGGTCGTCCGCCTCGAACCGCTGGCCGAGCGCGCCGCCGACACCGCCGACGGGCCCGGGGCCTTCCTGGACGCCCTCGCCACCGCCGTCACCGACGCCGCCCGCCACGCGGTGGGCTTCAAGTCGGTCGCCGCCTACCGTCACGGCCTCGACCTGCCTCCGGACCGCCCGCGCCCGGCACAGGTGCGCACCGCCGCCGACCAGTGGCTGCTGACCCGAGCACCGGGCGAGCGTCTCACGGACCCGGTCCTGCTGCGCCACCTGCTGTGGTCGGCGGCCGACACCGCGCTGCCCCTGCAGGTGCACACCGGCTTCGGCGACCCCGACCTGACGCTGCACCGCAGCGACCCCCTGCTGCTGACGGACTTCGTGCGCGCCGTGCGCCCCACCGGCGCCACCGTGGTGCTGCTGCACTGCTACCCCTACCACCGCGGTGCCGCCTACCTGGCGAGCGTCTTCCCCCACGTGTACGCCGACATGGGGCTGGCCCTGAGTCACACCGGCGCCCGGGCCCACGCGGTACTGGCGGAGATGCTGGAGCTCACCCCGTTCGGCAAACTGCTGTTCTCCACGGACGCCTACGGCCTGCCCGAGCTGTACGTGGTGGGTGCCGAGCTCTTCCGCCGGGCCCTGTCCCGGCTGCTCGGCGACTGGGTGGCCGAGGGCGCCTGGTCGGCGGCGGACGCCGGGCGGGTGGCGGCGATGGTCGCGGCGGACAACGCCCGCCGCGTCTACCGCCTGGGCAGCACCGCATCCCGGCCGCACCGGCCGCAACCACCCCGCACTGAGCCGTCCGGGTGAAGGCCCCCGCCGAACGGCCCAGCCCCTGCCCCGCGCCGGTACCGTCGCGGCCGGGCCGCCGCCCGCAGGGGGTGGAGGCGGCGAGGGCGACGAAGGGCACTGCGACCGATGCGACATCCGATCCCGGGCCCCCTCGTCTGCGCGCTGGCCGCGGCGCTGGTGCTGAGCACACCGTGCGACGCCCGGGCGGCCACCGGGACGTTCACGTACTTCACCCGGCAGGGGGCGGAGGCGCACGACATCACCGACCCGGTCGACGGGCGCTGCTACGCCGTCGGCGAGGCCCGGGGCATCGTGGGCAACGAGACCGACCGCAACGCCTACCTGTTCGACACCCCGGACTGCCAGGGCGCCGCCGCGTACTTCCCGGTCGGCTTCTACCGCCTGGAGTCCTTCCACAGCGTGCTCTTCCTGCACTGAGCGGTGCGTCACCCGTTCGGCCGTCACCCGCCGGATGCGCGTTCCCCCTCCCCTCCCGCCGGTCTTCGCTACTCTGGGCGGTCGAGCCGCCGACGCGGGGAGGACGCATGGGCAGCCCAGTGGTCTGGAGCACCGACCGCATCCACGAGGTCCTCGGCTGCCCCGATCTGTGCCGGCGCTTCGCCCTCGAACTGGGCCGCGCCCCGGCCCGCGAGACGGCCGCCGTCCTCGCGAAGTGGCAGGGCATCGCCGAGCGCACCCTCGCCGCCGTCGAGCGCGGCCGGCGGGACGCCGCGCTGGAGGCGGCGGGCGGCCAGGTGCCCGGCGAGTGGATCGACATCACCCAGAAGGTGCAGCGGGACGCCGCCCTCGTTCGCGCCCGCGGGACGGCCTGAGCTGACAGTCTGGGCCGCGTGTACGCGCTGAAATACGATGCGACGATAGCGGCCGTCTGGGACTGCCTGCCCGCACCGGTGAGCGAGCACCTCAGCGGCGTCCTCGCCGCCGCCTGCGCGGACCCCCTCGCGTCCACCGTCCCGTACGGCGAGGACGACGGCATCATGCGGATGCTGGTGCTCGACGACGTCTTCCTCGTCCTCTACCTCGGGCACCAGACCAGGACGCTGCACATCTACCAGATCGACTACCTCGGCTGAGGCCGTCGCGCCAGGCCGGCGAGGACCTCGGCGGCGCGGTCCAGCTCCTCCTCGGTGTTGTAGTAGTGCGGCGAGAGGCGCACCAGCGGGTGCACGCCGCGCACTTCGGTGTCGAACTGCGACTGCTCGGGCACCGTGACGGTCACGTTGATGCCGTGGCGGGCCAGTTCGGCCTTGACCTCCTCCGCCGGAACGCCCTCGACGGCGGCGGTGACGATGGCGCAGCGGTCGCGTCCCAGGTCGTGGGTGCGGGCCCCGGGAATGGCGTCGATCCGCTCGCGCAGGGCGGCGCCCAGGGCGACGGCCCGGTCGCCGATCACCGGCAGACCGAGGTCGAGGGCCTGACGCACGGCGCTGCCCAGACCGAGGACGGCCGCGTAGTTCATCTCCCACGTCGCGAAGCGGCGGGCCCCGGAGCGCCAGGCATAGCCGTCGGCGCCGTCCCAGCGGGCGGACGCGGTCTCGCTGACGTGCGGCTCCAGGCGTTCGAGCATCTCCTCGCGCACCCACAGCAGGCCCGTGCCCCGCGGGCCGCGCAGGAATTTGCGGCCGGTGGCGCACAGCATGTCGCAGCCGATCTCGGCGACGTCGACGGGGAACTGGCCGACCGACTGGGTGGCGTCCAGCAGGAACGGCACCCCGGCCCGGCGGGTGATCCGGCCGATCTCGGCGACGGGGTTGACCAGCCCGCCGCTGGTGGGCACATGGCTCACCCCGACCAGGGCGGTGCGCTCGTCGATGAGTTCGGCCAGGGCGGCGGTGTCGAGCTGGCCGTGTTCGTCGTCGGGCACGACCACGATCTCGGCACCGGTGCGCCGGGCGGCGTGCACATAGGCCAGCACATTGCTGCCGTACTCCGAACGGCCGGTCAGGATGCGGTCGCCCGGGCGCAGGGGCAGGGCGTAGAAGGCGGCCTGCCAGGCGTGGGTGGCGTTGTCGAACAGTGCCACCTCGTCGGGGCGGCCGCCGAGGAGTTCGGCGACGAGGGCGGGCACCGCGCGGATGTCGGCCTCGCGTTCGGCGGCGGCCTCGTAGCCGCCGATGCGCGCCTCGAGTTCGAGGTGGCCGGTCACGGCGTCGAGGGTGGCGCGGGTCGGCAGGGCGGCACCGGCGTTGTTCAGGTGCACGCGGTGGGCGCAGCCCGGGGTGTCGCGGCGCAGTGCGGCAATGTCCATGGGTCCCCTCTCATCGCAGCTCTCCTGGCGCGACTCTCATGGCGCAACGGTCGGCCGGCAGTCCGACTCCATCACGGGAACCGCCCCGGTGACCAGCCCCCTGACCTCGGACGAAGGGACCGTCTGCGACGGGTGCGTATCCGTGCCGGAGCCGTGTCGTTGACAGGACAGGCGGCAGGAGGGCCGGACAGATGCGCATCCAGATCATCACAGCGGGCACCACGGGTTCCGTCGCTCCGTACACCGGCCTGGGGCACCGGCTCTTCGCCGAGGGCCACGACGTGGAGATCGTGGCGCACGAGCGGTTCGAGGAGACGGTGGCCTGCTGCGGGCTGCGGATGCGCCCGCTGCCCGGGGATCCCTTCGAGGAGCTGCTGGGCGCCCACAACCGGCTGCGCGGGGGCGGTCGTTCGCCGTTGGCCCTGGCGCGGTTCGCGCGGGCCACCGAGCGGGCGGCGCTGGCGCTGGTGGAGGGCGTGCTGGCCGCGGTGGACCTCAAGGCCGACCTGGTGCTGCTGTCGGCCCTGGTGGCGCCGCTGGGGCGGGTGGTGGCGCAGTACCACCAGATCCCGAGCATGGGCGTGTTCCTGCAGCCGGACACGCCCACCGCGGCGTTCTCGCCGTGCACGACGGCATGGCGGTCGCCGGGCCGGACGAACCGGCTGCGCGGCCGCTGCGCCAACGGGGTGCTGGACGCGCTGTATGCCGCGGCCAACCGCAGCCTGCACGCGCGGCTGGGGCTCGCCCACCGCAGCGTGCACCGGCTGCGGGCGGAGCGGGAGCGGTCTCGCTGGCCGATCTGGCACGGTTTCAGCCCCACGGTGCTGCCGCGCCCGGCGGACTGGCGGCCCGGGCTGCACGTCGCCGGCTACTGGTGGCCGCACGAGTGCGCGGGCTGGCAGCCGCCGGGGCTGGTCGACGACTTCCTGGCGGCGGGGCCGCCGCCGGTGTTCGTGGGCTTCGGCAGCATGATGCCGGGCGATCCCGAGCGGCTTGCCGAGATCACCGCCCGGGCGCTGCGGAAGGCGGGCGTGCGGGGCGTGGTGCAGTCCGGCTGGGCGGGCCTGTCGGTGGTCAGCGACGACGTCATCACGGTCGGGGCGATGCCGCACGGCTGGCTGCTGCCGCGCATGGCGGCGGTCGTCCACCACGCCGGCGCCGGGACGACCGCCGCCGGTCTGCGCGCGGGTGTGCCGGCGGTTCCGGTGCCGGTCTTCACCGACCAGCCGTGGTGGGCCGAGCGGCTGGTGCGGCTCGGGGTGAGCCCGGGGGTGCTGCCGTTCTCCGGGCTGACGGCGGACCGGCTGGCCGGCGCGCTGCACCGGGTGACGGCCGAGCCGCGCTTCGCCCGCCGGGCCACGGAACTGGCCGCCCGGCTGGGCCTGGAGGACGGCGCCGGCGCGGTGTCCCGGGCGGTCGCGGAGGCCACCTGTTGACCCCGGCCGGCACGTCGTGGAACGTCGAGGAGCCCGTAGTGAGACTTCCCTTCCCCCCGCCCGCCCCTTCCCCGGTCCTGCCGGCGGACACCGAGCAGCCCGCCGGGTTCTCGATGCCACCGCTGGACGCCTGGCTGCACCGGCACCAGAGCAGCGGGGCGGTGTGCATGACCGCCGGGCTGCTGGCCTGGTTCGAGGGCCCGGCGCCCCGGCTCGGCGAGCTGCGCGAGCTGGTGGCGGCCCGCTGGGGCGCCTACGAGCGGCTGCGCCTGGTGGCCGGGCCGGACCGGGGGGATCCCCGTACGTGGCCGTGGTGGACGCCGGCCGCGGCCTTCGACCCCGAGTGGCACGTCACCGAGGGTCCGCCGGGCGGCCTCGCGGGCGTGGCCGGGCACCTGCTGGCCCAGCCGATGGGCCGGGACCGGCCGGCGTGGCGGCTGCACCTGCTGCCGGCTGCGGGCGGTTTCGCGTTGCTGTTGTGCTGTCACCACGCCCTGTTGGACGGAATGTCCATGGTGACGCTGGTGCGGGCGCTGCTGGACCAGCCGACCGGGGTGCCCGGGCAGCGCAGTCTGCCGGGCCCGGCGCCCGGCGGCCCGGGGCGGTTCGCGGTGGCGCGGGCGCTGGCCGACCTGGTGCCCCGGGCGCGGCCGCTGCCGTTCCACGGGCCGGTGGACTCCCGGCGCGTGGTGTCCTGGTGCCGGGTGCCGGCGGCGGATCTGGGTGCGGCCCGGGAGGCGCTGCCGTCGGGGCGGGCCTCGGCCAACGCCGTCTTTCTGGCGGCGACGGCCGGCGCGCTGCAGGCGGCGGGGGTGACCGGGCGGCTGCGGCTGCCGGGCGTGTGCGCGATGGTGCCCGTGGACGTGCGCTCCCCCGGCGGGCCGGCGCCGTTGGGCAACCACTACGCCGCGGTCAGGGTGCCGCTGCCGATGACGGGCAGCCCACTGCGGCGGCTCGCGGCGGTGGACGCCTTCACGCGGCGGGCGGGGCTCAAGCGCCGGGCGCGGGCCCAGGCGTTGCTGGTGGCCTCGCGGCCGCACCGCTACGGCGCCGTGGGCGAGGCGCTCGGTCGGTACGCCGACTCCTGCCTGTATTCCTCGCTGCTGTGTTCCAGCCTCGCCACCCACGCGGGCCCGCTCGGACTGGGGCGGGCCCGGCTGACCGGGATCGCCGCGCTGCCGTCGCTGAGCCCCGGGCATCCGGTGGCCGTGACGATGAGCCTGCACGACGGCGGTGCCACGCTGACCGTGGTCAGTGACCAGGGCCACCGCCGCATCGCGGAGCGGCTGCCCGCGCTGATCGGCCAGGAGATCCTCGCGCTGTGCCCCTGAACAGGCCGCCGGGGCCCGGCCGCGGGGGCCCGCGGCGGGCGGGCAGGCGGGCAGTAACGTCACGCCGCGGCTCTCGTTCCCCTGGTGAAACCCCCCACGAACGGAGACCGGCCGTGCCGACGCGTACCGCACTCTTGGAAGAGGTCATCCCGCTCACCCTCGACGGTTACGCGTACAGCGGCCGGGTCGTCCACCAGCCCGGGGCCAGGCTCGCCCCCATCGTCTTCGTCGGCGGGGCGTTCCAGTACCAGAACGCGTGGGGGCGGCTGGAGCAGGGCTGCCGGGAGGCGGCGAGCGTGATCACCGTCGACCTGCCGGGCTGGGGCGGGGCGGACCGGCTGCCGGCGCACTACGGCTTCGACTTCCTCGCCGAGGCCCTCGACCAGCTGCTGGAGAAGGTCGCGCCGTCCCCCGTCAACGTCCTGGGCACCTCCTACGGGACGGCCGTGGCCTACGAGTGGGCGCGGGCGCACCCGGGGCGGGCCGAACGCCTGGCGCTGGTGGGCACGATGTCCCATCTGACGCCGCGGGTGCGGGCCACGGTCGAGCAGACCATCCGGCTGGCGGAGGAGGGCCGGCGCAGCGAGTTCGCGCAGTGCGTGATCGAGGGGATGGTGTGCACCTCGCCCCGGGTGACGGTCTCGCGCCGGCCCACGGTCGTGCGCTGCCTGAACCGGGCGCTGCACGAGATGAGCGACGAAGACCTGCGCAAGTTCCGGGACAACTCCGAGCGGCTCCTGGCGCGTTCGACGCTGCCCGGGGGGACGGCGGTGCGGGTGCCGGCCCTGGTGGTGACCGGTGAGCACGACCCGCTGAGCACCCCGGCGCTGGGCCGGCAGGCGGCCGCCCGGCTGGCGGACGCCCGCTTCACCACCCTGCGCAACGCCGATCACCTGGTGCACCTGGAGTGCCCGGGCGAGCTGGTGGACCTGCTGCTGCGCTTCTATTCCGGCGACTGCCTGGACGGGCTGGAGTACTGCCGGCCCGTGGAGTACTTCCGGCACCGCTCGGTGGGCACGCTCCCCTCGCCGCGGCCGGCCCGGGAGCTGTAGGAAGGCCCTTCAGTCCTCGTGGGCGCCGGCGGGCAGGTGGCGCAGCGTCATGCGGGTCGTGGTGCGGAAGGCGTAGTCGAGCATCTTCGCGGCGTCGCGGTAGCGGTCGCCCTGGGCGGCGAGGACGGCGCCGATGACGGTGTGCTCGCCGCGGCGGGCGGCGAAGACCAGGCAGGGGCCTGCGGCGCGCGTGGAGCCGGTCTTGATGCCGATGACGCCGTCGTAGGAGCCGAGCAGCTTGTTGGTGTTGTACCAGGTGTAGAGGCGGTTGACGTTCTGCGCCCGCTGCCGGGTGCTCATGGCGCGCACGACGGTGGCGAAGGTGTCGCTGGACAGGGCGTGCGCGGCGAGGACGGCCAGGTCGTGCGGGGACGTCCAGTTGTTTCCCGCGGGGCCGGAATTTCCGTCGAAGGAATCGTAATGGGTGTCGGCGAGCCCGAGTTCCTGCGCTTTTTTGTTCATGTCGGCGACGAAGGATGCGGTGCGTTCCTTTTCCGTGGCGCCGCTGCCGAAGGTGTCGGCCAGTGCGTAGGCGGCGTCGCAGCCGGAGGGCAGCATCAGGGCGTACAGCAGCTGCCGTACGGTGAGCCGGTCGCCGGTGCGCAGGTCGGCGGTGCTGGCCTGCTGGTCGCGTACCCAGTCGCGGTAGACCTGTTTGACGGTGACCTCGCGGTCGAGGTCGGCGACGTGCTCGTCGACGACCACGACCGCGGTCATGACCTTGGTGGTGCTGGCCATCGGGCGCCGTACGTCGGCGGCCTTGCCGAACAGCGGCTGGTCGCCGTCGGCCAGGTACGCGCCCTTGGCGCCGACGGTCGGTGGCGGTGGCTCGCCGGCGGCCCGGGCTCCGGCGGCCGGGAGGGCTGCCGTGACAGCCGCGGTCGAGGCCGTCAGCGCCACCGCCAGGCGGCGCAGCCGCTGGACGGCGATTCCCCCACAACGCTGCATGCGATCTCCAGTTGTCCTCGCTCATCGGGTTGAGGCGAGCGAAATGCTGGCACCTCGCAGCACACGAGACGAAATCCGTTTCACTCCTACGAGCAGATCGTCGGATTGTTCATCGGCGGTCGAATACACGTGCCCGATGAGCGAGGAGGTCACAGGGGAAGAGCGGCGGCCCGATCAGCCGTTGCAGACACCCTTGGCGTAGTCGATGGTCGCGCCGGCCTGGGAGTGGCGCCACTGCTGGTCGAGCAGGCTGCTCTCCAGCTGCTTGGCGGCCTGCGGGCTCTCCACGATGTAGCCGAAGTCCTGGAGCCAGGAGGGGTAGAGGTTCTTCGAGCCGACGTAGAAGGCCGAGCTGTCGACGGAGATCAGCTTGTGGTGCTGGGCGTAGGGGTGCCCGTCGGCCCACGTGGCGTTCGGGGAGCTGCGGAAGGTGGCCAGCTGCAGGTTGCTGCACATGGCCGCGCGGGCCTTGCCGTCGTCGCCGGTGACCTTGGCGAGGCGGGCCTTGAGGGTGTCGCTGATCTCGGACAGCGACTTGATCTGGGAGTAGCCTCCGCTGCCGACCGCACCGCGGTTGGCCGGGTCGCTGACGACGATGCGCACCTTGACGCCCGCGGCGAGCTTGGCGGCGAGGGTGTCGTAGAGGCGGACGTCGTAGCGCGGCAGGGGCGGGCAGGTGGCGTTGAGGTCCTGCTGGGAGATCTCGATGTGCCGCTCGGCGCTGGCCACCAGGGCGCGCAGGGCGCTCTCCTCGGGGTTGACCGTGTCGTAGTCGCGGTCGGCGTTGGTCCGGTCGGGCAGGCCGACGACGCACTTGGTGTCGGGGGCGGTGGGCAGCTGCGGCCGGTACGCGGAGGAGGTGTCGCGGTCCTTGATGCCGATGCCGAGGCCGCCGACGGCGATGACGGGGACGTCACCGGTGGGGCCGGCGGGCTCGGGGTTGGCCTCCTTCTCCATGGCGGGCATGCAGTCGCCGCCGGAGGAGGCGAACCACACGGAGGCGATGTTGGACTTGTTGCGGCAGGTCCAGCCCCACAGCGTGTCCAGGTAGCGGCCGGCGGAGTGCGCGGCCGGGCCGGTCAGCGCCAGGTCGACGTCGGTGACGGGGTGGGCGGTCTCCAGGTAGTCGCCCTTCCAGTTGTTGATGCCGCCCGTGACGGCCGATGCGCCGTCGACGACCAGCAGCTTGGAGTGGTTCCAGGAGAAGCCGGTCTTGGAGGTGGTCATCGACGCGACGTTGAGCGTGACGTTGTCGGCGGCGGCGCCGAGGCGGGCCTTGAGGTCGTCGCGGTACTTCGAGGGCAGGACGTTCATGTGGTAGACGGGGGCGGCGCCGACCAGCACCCGTACCTTGAGCTTGTTGCCGGCGGCGACCGACGACTTCAGGCCGGCGGCTATGGCGTCCTGGAAGGCGCCGTCGGGGAAGGGCGCGAGGGTGGAGATGTCCACGGTGCGCCGCGCCTTGGAGATGTTCTCCGTCATCTTGGCCAGCAGCCGCTTGGTGCCCGGGCGTTCGGTGCACGTGGCGTCGCCCCAGCAGCCGGGCGTCTGCAGCAGCCAGTCGGCCGGGTCGGCGGCGGAGGCGTCGAGGCGGTTGCCCTCGGTGCGCTGCCAGACCTCGCCCTCCAGGCCGGGCGAGACCTCGCGCAGCGACTTCTCGACGGCGTCCAGGTGCGGGGTGGCCGAGGGGCTCGCGACCGCGGGGGCCGCGGGCAGCACGGCGAGGACGACGGCCGACGCCGCCGCGCTGCGCGCGAGACGGTGGGTACGGCGTGGTGGGCGACGACGGGGCACTGTGCATCCTTCAACTAAGTAGGTCATGGGCGGGGTTGGGCCTTCGGTGATGGGTCATCACTTCGTGAACGAAGAGTAAACGGAAGATCAACTTCAGCAAAGCCGTGCTCTTCCGCCCCGCGTCCACCTCACGTATGACACGCCCCCTCCCCACCCGCCCTCAGAGGTACGCCAGGACCGCCTCAGGGGCTGACTCCCGCCCCCACCGGCCGGACGTATTTTCGAGATCGACGGCGGCGCGGCGCCGGCGAGGCCGCCCGCGCGCCCGGAACGTCCCCGATGAGAGGCAACAGATGTACGGCAAGGCATTCGCCCCCGAGTACCGCGGAGCCCTCGGCGAGCTCTCGGTCAACTCCTCCATCGAGGAGGTCCTGCGCACGGCCACCGAGCAGCTGCGCGAGGCCGAAGCGGCCGGCAGCGACCTGGAGTCGGCCCACGCCGGCCTCGCCGCCGCCGAGGCCGCCAGGCGCCTGGGCCGCATCGAGGAGGCGGACCGGGCCTGGCGGGCCAGCTACCGGGCCGCGCGGCGGGCCGGCGACGAGGGCGCCATGGCCTGGGCCGTCTGGAGTGGTGGCACGCTCGCCCGGCAGCGCGGCCGGCTCGCCCTCGCCCGCCGGCTCCTCGCCCTGGCCGCCGACCTGGCCGAGCGGGGCGGCGACGTCGTCGCGCGCGGCTACTCACTGGCCGGCCTGGCCGAGACCGGCCGTATCCAGGGCGACTACGCGGCCGTGGCCGACCTGCACGAGAAGCTGCTCGCCGAGGCGAGACGGCGCGGCGAGGCCCGGCACACCGTGTGGGCCCTGGAGGGCATCGCGCAGATGCACCGCAACACCGGCGCCCACGACAAGGCGCTGGAGATGTTCGAGGAGGCGGCCTCCATAGCCCTGGCCGCCGACGACACCCGCGGGCACGCCTGGGCGCTGCGCGGCATCGCCGACGTGCTGTCCCTGCGCGGGCAGACCCGGCGGGCCCTGGAGCTGCTGTCGCAGGCCGAGGCGGGCTGCCGCCGCATGCGCCTGGCGGGCGCGCTCGCCTACAACCACAAGATGCGCGGCAACGTCCTCTTCCGCGCCGGCCGGTACGAGGAGGCGCGCGCCGTCTACGAGGAGGCGCTGGCGGAGTTCCGGGAGATGGCCGAGCCGCGCGGCACCGCCCTGGCGACGCTCGGGCTCGTCAAGTCCCGCGCCCGGCTCGGGGAGGACCCCGCCCGCACGGCCGCCGCGCTCGACGCGCTGGAACAGTCGCTGGAGGGGACGGGGCTGCGGCACGTGCGGGAGATGGTCGCCACGGCGCGCGCGGAGCTGGACCCGGCGACGGCGGGGGCCCGGCGATGACGACCGCACCCCCCGTCGTCGGGGCGCAGCAGGTCCTCGCGCGCTGCCGCACCCTGGTGGAACCCGCGCTGCGGGAGGCCGTGGCGAGCCTGCACCCCTGGCCGCACCGCATGGCCTCCTTCTCCCTCGGCTGGTGCGAGGCCGACGGCACGCCCGCCGCCGGCGGCGGGGGCAAGGGCGTGCGCCAGGCCCTGGCCGTTCTGGGCGCCGAGGCGGTGGGCGCCCCGCGCGAGCACGCCGTGGCCGCGGCCGTCGCCGTGGAGCTCGTGCACACCTTCTCGCTGCTGCACGACGACATCATGGACGGCGACGAACGGCGCCGGCACCGCGCCAGCGCGTGGAAGGAGTACGGCACGGGGCCGGCGGTGCTGGCCGGCGACGCCCTCTTCGCGCTCGCGGTGGAGAAGCTGGCCGGCTCCGCCGGCCCGCACAGCGCGCAGGCCCTCGGGCTGCTGGCCGGGGCGATGCGCTCGCTGGTCCACGGCCAGGCGGAGGACCTGCTGTTCGAGACCCGCCCCTGGACGGGCCCGGCGGCGGTCACGGCCGTCGCGTACGAGGCGATGGCGGCGGCCAAGACGGGCGCCCTGTTGGCGTGCGCCCTGACCCTCGGCCCGGTGCTGGCCGGCGCGCCGGGGGCGGTCACCGACGCCCTCGCCGCCGCGGGAAGGGATCTGGGCACCGCCTTCCAGGCCGTGGACGACGTCCTCGGTATCTGGGGGGACCCGGCGCACACGGGCAAGCCGGTCCACGCCGACCTGCGGCGGGGCAAGAAGACGCTGCCGGTCCTGGCGGCGCTGGCAGCGGGCGGTGAGGCGGGCCGCCGGCTGGGGGCCCTGCTGGGCGCGCCCCTGGACGCGGAGGCGGCCCGGCGGGCGGCGCACCTGGTGGAGGAGGCGGGCGGCCGCGCCGCGGCCCTGGCACTGGCCCGCGAACGGGCCGCCTCGGCGCGCTCGCGGTTGGAGGCGGCGCCGCTCGCACCGGAGGCACGGCGGGAATTGCTGGAACTGGCCGATCACTTGACGGACCGGCGAGTGTAGGGGGTGCCGCCGGCGGCGGTCGTGGCCCGCCGGCGGGTTCCTAGCCTTGTCCCCGGCAGCCGTGGTTGCAGTTGCTGTTGTCGACCAGTGGGGTCGCGGCTGCCGACAGCTCCTGTACCTGCCGGGCGAGTTCCCGGTTCTTGATCACGACCCGGCCGGAGTCGTCGATTTCCACATCGTCGGGCGTGAGCCCGGCCAGGACCTCGGAGAGCGATGGCGACATCTCGTTCCCTTCTTCCGGGAGGCTGGTGCGTCCAGGATGGTGACGTCAGGCGCCGCCGCCCGCCGTCGCGGCCGCCTCGACGGCTGCGCCGAGCGCGCGGAACGGGGCACGGGGCAGAGCGCGGCGTGGGCTGCGGCGCCGCACGTCCGCGTACCAGCAGTGGTCGGTCAGGCGACGGTGCTCCCGCTCCCACGCGCCGGCCGAGGGATGGGCGGGAGCCAGGCGCAAGGCCGTGGTCAGGAAGGCGAAGCGCAGGGGCTGGTCGTCGTGGACGGCGCAGATGTCCAGCCCTCGCAGACATGCGGCCAGCGCGTAGCGCGGTTGCTCCAGGTGTTCCATGAGCACGCCGAGTCTCCTGAGCTGCCGCAGCAGCGTGGGGGCGTCCTTGGGGCGGCGCGGCTCGACGTTCGTCAGGAACGCCACGGCCGCGAGCGCCCGGTCGAATGCCGCCGTGCGCTCTTGCGACAGGATCAGGCCCGTGACCTCGTGGAGGCGGAAGGCCGCCTCGTCGTAGGCCGAGGAGGGGTCCGCGCGACCGGCCCGGGCAAGGGCCTGCCGCGCTTCGCCTTGCTGCAGGAGCCCGAGGATCTCGCCTTCGGTGATGAATCCGTGCCACCGCTCGGGAACGGCCCGCCGCAGGGAGGAGATCACCGCGGGCAGTTCCGCGCAGCGGGGAGGGGTCAGGTACGCCTTGATGCTCTCCAGCGCGTACACGTTCCACAGGACGCCCGGCAGGTCGGGTCCGGCGCCCGTCACGGCGGGCCAGGATTCCGCGGCAATGCGGCAGGGGCCCAGCACGGCGGTCCGCCGGCGGGAGAGGCACTCGGCGAGGCGGAAGTGCGCAAGCGCCCTGTCGATGTCGCCGCACAGGGCGTGCAGCCGGCCGATGTTGATCCACGGTTGAACGGCGTGACCGAGGATCCCGGCGTCGGAGCAGTCCCGGGCGCGGTGGGCGACCCAGGCGAGCTGGAACTCGCACAGGCGCATGGCCTGCGCCATGTCACCGGTGGCGGCGATGACGAAGCTCGCCTTGTTCATGCAGGCCGACACGGCGTCGAGCCGGCCCGGGGTCGAGGCGGAAGCGGGCTTGAGCTCCTCGAGTTCCCGGCACAGGTCCTCGGCCCATGCCTCGAGCTCCGGCCGCAGCAGCCGGTCGTGGTGGCGCAGGAACTCCCCGGGGACCGGCACCGTCCCGGCAGGGGGCGCCATGTCAGGTACGCCTTCGGGGCGCCGGGCCGATCTGCAGCAACGGCGGCGCACCGAGTGTCAGGCCGTCGGCAGGGCAGTGCAGGACGTCCCAGTCGGCGCTCTGCCAGCCGCGCAGCCACGGGTGGAGGCGGTCGTTGCGGAAGGCGAGGGTTCCGTCCGGGCGCAGCCGGCCCAGGTCGTTGGCCGGGTCGGTTAGGGAGACCGTGCACTTGGCGAGCCTGCCGTCGGCCCGGACGACCAGGGAGTTGGCGCGCGCCGCGTAGCACACGGGAACGCCGCTGACGCGGCCGGCGGTCCTGTGCCCGTCCTCCCCCGTCCGCAGGATCGCCTCCAGCCGGGCGAGGATCTGCGACTGGCTTCCCTTGTCGATGATGTCCATGGTGGCGTCGTGGGGGCCGCCGAGCCGCTCGACGGGCTTGAGCAGGACCGAGAACCGCCGGTCGGCCAGGAAGGTGTCCCGCAGCAGGGCGAGGAAGTCCGGCATCGCCGCCAGGTTGCCGGGCGTGAGGTGGACGCGCAGCACGACGGCGACCGGTGCGTCGCCGTCGCGGACGGCCAGGAGGTTGCGCCACAGCCGGGCGTACGATCCGCGCCCGTCGGCCCGCACCCGGGTGCGGTCGTGCATCTCCTCGGGCCCGTCGAGGGAGACCTGGAACTCGCGGATGCCCAGGCGCGCCAGCCGGCTCACCATGGCCGCATCGAGCAGGTAGCCGTTGGTCGTCATGCCGCCGGTGTACCGCAGCCCCGGTCGCCCGGCCTGCCCGGCGACGACGTGGCTGCTGATGTCCTCGACGATGTCCGCCGCGAGCAGCGGTTCGCCGCCGAACCACGAGAGGTGCAGGGTGCGCAGGTCGTCCAGGCGCCGGTCCAGAAGGCGCTTGACGCCCTGGACGACGGGCGGGCTCATCCTGCCGATGGAGAAGTCCTCGTAGCAGTAGGTGCAACGGAAGTTGCAGTGCTCGGTGGGCAGGACGATCAGGTGGAAGCTGTCGTTGCGCAGGGAGGAAGCGCGCTCCTGTGCGAAGACCCTGCGGCGTTCTTCGCTCTCGGAGGCGGCTGCGGGATTCACCCTTGCCCTCGGCACCCGTGGTTGCAGTTGTCGTTGTCGACCAGCGGGGTCGCGGTCGCCGAGAGTTCCCTCACCTGTTGGGCGAGTTGCTGGTTCTTGATCACGACCCGGCCGGTGTCGTCGATGGCGACGTCGTCGGGCGTGAGCCCCGCCAGGACCTTCGCGAGTGCGTCGGACATGCCCTGCCCCTCCCTGGCGCCGGCGCTCGGCATGACGGCGGCGCATAAGAAGGATGTACTCCCGGGCCGGCCGTCCGGGAATCACCCATTCGGGTGCATCGAGGGTGAACCGGACGCAGCCCGCCGTACCTCCTCGTATCGCCCCATCGCTATCTGCGCGAAGTGCCGCAGCGACTGCGTGCCCGGGGTGAAGTAACCGCTGTGGCCGTGGGCGCCGGTGGAGGGGACGCTCAGGGCGCCGAAGGCGCCGGAGGTGGGGTCGGCGCCGTGGCCGAGGCCGAAGAGGCTGACGTTGGGCACGTCGCCTATCCAGTCCTCCCCGTTGCGGCGGGTGGCCCAGACGCGGGCGCCGGTGTGCAGGGCGGCGGCGGAGTCGGCGTGCACACCGGGGCTGGCGAGGACGACCAGGTCGGCGGCCTCGGCGGCGCCCAGGTGCGGGGCGGCCAGGCCGCAGACGACGGAGCCGTAGCTGTGGCAGAAGAGGGCGGGCGCGACGTCGCCGCCGAGGGCCGCGAGTCCGGCGAGGAAGCGGTCCAGGCGCGGGGCGCCGGCCTCGGCGAGGCGGCCGGTGGCGGCGTCGATGCCGACGCCGACGGGGGTGGTGTAGCCGGCCCAGGCGATCACCGCGGTGGGCGCGGCGGGGTCCTGGCGCGCCATCTCCGCGCGCAGGGCACGGGCCATGCCGGCCGGGCTGTCGTAGCGCTGCTCGCCGCGGTCGAAGGTGGCCAGGTCGGTGTCGGAGCCGGGCACCACGACGGCGGTGTGGCGGGCGGCCGTCCAGTCGCCGTACACCTCGGCGAGCTGGCCGCGGCCGCGGGGGTCGAAGGCGAGGATCTGCCGGCCGGGGGCGAGCAGGCGGGCGTAGCGGGCGGCGCGCCCGCGGGCCTGCTCGCGCTCGTGGGCGGCCAGGGAGCCGTCGGTGGAGCGGGCCAGCTGCCGGTCGCGTTCGGCCGCGATGGCGAGCCGGTTGGCGGCGTACCGCAGAGCGACGGGGGCGCCGTCGAGGTTGCCGACCACCAGGGGGTGACGGGTCGCCAGCTGCTGCTGCCGGGTGGCGTCGAGGGAGGCGAAGAAGCGGGCGACCTCGCGCGGGGTGGCGGTGGCCGGGTCGGGCAGGGGCCGGTGCAGCACGTCGTCCGCGCGCCACGCGGCGCTGCCGGCGGGCGGGCCGGTGACGGCGTCCTGCTGATCCCCGGCGGCCCAGCCGGCGGTGCCTGCCATGGCGGTCGCCGCGAGGGCCGCGGCGATCAGGGTGCGCTTGAGGCGGCGCATGGGTGGTTCTCCCTCGTCTTGCCGTGCTGACGAGGGGAAACGTAGGGAGCAGGTGACTGACGCCGCGTCACTCCACGGTGCTGTCCGGCAGGTGATACCCAGGTATGACAGCGGTGTCCGCAGCGCGACTACGGTAGGGCGATGATCTTCGAATCCCGCATCCGGACCCTTGCCCCCGATCTCGTACTGCGCCCGGTGACGGAGGACGACGCCGAGGCCATGGCCCGCGCGTACCGCCGGGAGCGCGAACACCTGCGGTCGTGGGAGCCGGTACGTGGCGAGGCGTTCTTCACGGCGGAGGGCCAGGCCGCCCGGTTGCGGGATTTGATGGAGCTGCGCGCGGCCGGCCGGTCGATGCCGTGGGTGCTGGCCGAGGACGGCGGCACGGGGCCCGGCTCCGGCGAGATCGTGGGCGTGGTGAACCTCAACAACATCGTCCACGGCGCATGGCGCAGTGCCAACCTCGGGTACTGGGTCGCGGCGGCCCGCACGGGCCGGGGGCTGGCCTCCGCCGCGGTGGAGGCGGTGTGCCGGGACGCCGACGAGCACCTCGGTCTGCACCGCGTGGAGGCCGGTACGGTGCTCGCCAACGCCGCCTCGCAGCGGGTGCTGGCCCGGTGCGGCTTCGAGCGGATCGGCGTCGCCCCCGCCTATCTGCACATCAACGGCGCCTGGCAGGACCACGTCCTCTTCCAGCGGATCCTCAACGATCGCCCGCCTGCGCCCGCTGCGTGAAGCGCCGCGGCGCCCGCCCACCCGCTGGGGTGACAACGCCCGCCCACCGGTAACGGATGATCGCATCAACCGTTGATCGCAACGCCTGCCGCGCCGTGGACGGTCGCGGCCACGGCCGATGCCCGATCCATGGGTGGCCGTGGCACGGCTGTTACACAACGGCAGGCAAACCGGAGGTTACGACTCATACGATCAGCGTCTTGTTCGACGGGCGATTGATCATCATCGCCCTTTTCCATGCACGCGCCGGCCCGCCCGGCGGAGGGGGACGCGTCCGTGCCGGCACGAATAGCACGTCGTCGCATGCTCGGCGCCGGCGGCGGTCTGCTCCTGGGGGCGGGCGCGATGAGCGGCGCCTGGCAGTGGCTGGCCCCCGAGGCACCGCGGGAGCGGGGGGCGGGGCACGCCGCGGCGCGCCCCGCCAGGACGGCACCGGCCGAGGCCTTCGTGCACATCATGGCGCACGCGGACGACTCGCTGTACTTCATGAACCCCGAGCTGGAGCAGTCGCTGCGCAGCGGCGCGCCCGCGGTCACCGTCTGCATGACCGGCGGAGAGTCGGACGGGCGCAACGCGCTCACGCGCACCCCGGGGTACGCCCGGCTGCCGCAGAAGCGGCCGGAGTTCGTCCGGGCGCGCATCAACGGGCTGCGCGAGGCCACCGCCCGCATGGTCACCGGCGACTGGCTCAGCCCCTGGAACGTGGAGCCGCTGACGCTGCTGCCGGGTTTCCAGGTCGAGTTGCAGACGCTGCGGGCCGCACCGCAGATCCAACTGATCTTCATGGAGCTGGTGGAGGCACGGTACGTGCGGGTGCCGCGCCGGGAGAGCCTGCGCGGCCTGTGGCTGGGGGCGACCGAGCAGCTGCCCACCCTCGTGCCGGCGGGAAGCCCGATCCGGCGCACCCAGCGCTGCACCCGGCAGCAGGTGATCGACGCGCTGACGGCCGTCCTGGAGCGCTACCGGCCCACCGTCGTGCGCACGCTGGACCCGACACCGACCCACCTGCCGAAGCAGCCGGACTTCCCCGGTGCACCGGCGGTGCTGCGCGGCCTGGCCTTCCACGACCACCAGGACCACACGGCCTCGGCCCGCTTCGCCCAGGCCGCCCTCGCCCAGTACTGGGGCCGGCCGCACGCCCGGCCGACCGCCGTGGACGCCTACGTCGGCTACGAGGTGGCCCTGCTGCCCGACAGCCTCGACCGGGCGGCCACCGCGCACAAGGTGGAGATACTCGACGTCTACGGCTGGGCCGACGGCAGAGACTGCGGCGATGCGGCGGGCTGCGGCGACCGCAAGATCGGCAACCGGTCGAAGGACATCCGCTGGTCCGACAACCTCCGCCACCGCGCCCCGGGCACCCAGCGCTGGGCGCAGGCGCTGCCCGACGGACGGCTGGCCGCCTTCGCCGTCCTCGACGGCGAGGCGCAGTGCTGGACGGAGACATCGGCGGGCAGCGGCATCTGGTCGCCGCCCGTGCCGGTCGGCGGCTCGATGCTGGAGGGCCAGGTGCAGGCGCTGCGCCGGCCCGACGGCACCTTGGTGCTGTTCTCCGTGCGCACGGTGCTGCCGCGCCCGGGCGTCGCGCACCGGCGGGAGGTGATGACGGCGGTGCAGCAGGGCATGGCCGGCGGCGCCCCGGCCTTCGGGCCCTGGCGTTCGCTGGGCTCGCCCGAGGACGACCCGGAGCGCTCGCTGGAGGTGGGGCACCCGGTCGCGGTGGCCGGCGCGGACGGCACGCTGCGCGTCTTCGTCAAGGACTGGGCCGGCGGGCTCGTCTCCCGTACGTGCAGCCCGGAGGGCCGGTGGTCGCCGTGGGAGGCGCCGGCCGGGCAGGACGACCGGCCGGCGGTGCGCATCGAGGACGCGCTGGACGCCGTCGTCGACGGCCGGGGCCGGGTGCACGTGGTCGCCGCCGACGCCCGCACCGTGCAGCACTGGATCGGCGACGGGTCGGGCGCACCCCTGCGCCCGGCCGGGCCGACGCGGCTGCCCGCGGCGGGCGCGCCGCCGGCCCTGGCGGCGCTGCCGGGCGGCGGCGTGCGCCTTGCGATACGCGAGGCGGGCACCGCCCGGGTGCTGCTCTTCGACCGCCCCGCGGACGGCACCTGGCGCCCGGTCACGTCCTGCGAGCCCGTCGGCGGCCACGGGCGGGTGGCGCTCTCGGAGGAGGGCGGCACCACGGTGCTCGCGGCGCGGGACGGCGCGGGCCTGGCCCGGCTGTCGGCCGGGCCGGGCCGCCCGGGCCCCTGGCGGGAGGGGGGCGTCCCGCACCGCGGGACGCCCGCCCTGGTCCGCGACGCCCGGGGGCGTACGGTGGCGGTGGTGCTCGGCATGGACGGCCGGCTCTCCAGTGCCCGCTCCCGGGTCACGGGCGGTGTGCCGTTCGAGGAGTGGGTCTCCCACGACGGCACGAGCGACCTGCAGACCTCGTAGGGCCTGCCAAGGCCTGCTCCGGGGCCCGCTCAGGCCTTGGTGACGTCCTGGTGGATGACCTGTTCGGCGTTGCGCTCGGCGAGTGCGGTGATGGTCATGAAGGGGTTGACGCCGATGGAGCCCGGGATGAGCGAGCCGTCGGTGACGTAGAGGTTGCGGTAGCCCTTGACGCGGCCGTACAGGTCGGTGGCCTCGCCCAGGACGCAGCCGCCGAGGGGGTGGTAGCAGAAGTCGTCGGCGAAGTTCTTGAGCCGGGCGCCGAAGAGGTCGTAGCGGTACATGGTCGTGTTGGCTTTGTTGATCCGGTCGAACAGCGACCTGGCGGCCTCGACCGCGGGCGCGTTCTGCTCGCGCTTCCAGCGCAGGGCGGCCCGGTCGGTGGCGGCGTCGTAGACGAAGGTGCCGCGCTCGGGGTTCTTGGTGATGGCCAGGTACAGACTGACCCAGGTCTCCAGGCCGGCGGGCAGCGGGGCGATCTCGGCGAAGACGGGGTGCTCCGGGTTGTCCCAGTCGTCGATGCCCAGCGCCGGGATGGTGGCCTGCTTGGTGCCGGTGGGGTTCCAGATGTGGTTGGCGCGGGCGGTCATGATGTTGCCGTTGGGGCCCCAGCCCTTGCCGATCTCGGGGCTCAGTGCGGGCAGGGTGCCGGTCTCCCGGGCGCGCAGCAGCAGTTCGGTCGAGCCGAGGCTGCCGGCCCCGAGGAACAGGTAGGTGCAGGAGATCTCCTTGGTGGCCAGCACCGCCCCATGGGCGTCGCTCTCCTGCACGCTCAGCAGGTACGCGCCGTCGCTGCGCTGCCGAATCGTTTTGACCTGGTGGAGGGTGGCGATGGTGACCTTACCGGTGCCCAGGCCCGCGGCCAGGTAGGTCTTGTCCAGGCTCTTCTTGCCGTGGTTGTTGCCGTAGATGACCTCGGTGGCGAGCGCGGACTTCGGCACCTCGCCGGCCGCCTCGCGCTTCATGTACTCGAAGTCGTAGACGTTGGGGACGAAGGTGGTGCCCAGGCCCGCCTTCTCCGCCTGCTTGCGCGAGACGCGGGCGAACTTGTACCACTCCGTCTCCTCGAACCACTGCTTGTCGATGTGGTTGACCCCGAGGGCGGCATTGGCGCGCGGGAAGTAGCGCTCGTACATCTGCGCCGCGTCGACCTGCGGCAGGACCTCCTCGAAGTACGCGCGCCGCGGCATGACGGCCATGCCCCCGTTGACCAGGGAGCCGCCGCCGACGCCGCGCCCGACGTAGACGGACATCTCCTCGAAGGCGACCCGGTCCAGGACACCGGCGTAGGGCGTGATGTTCTTGTTGACCACGTCCAGCCACAGGAAGCTGCCCAGCGGGGCCTCGGTGCGGTTCTTGAACCAGGTGGAGCGCTCGTCGGGCTTGAGCATGCCGGGGAAGACATTGCCGTCGGCGCCGGGGGCGTCCCACTGCCGGCCCATCTCCAGCATGAGCGTCTCGACGCCCGCCTCCCCCAGGCGCAGCGCCGTGACGGCGGCGCCGTAACCGGTGCCGACGACCACGGCCCGCACGTGCCGGGGCCCTTCCGCTCCGGCGCCCTTGGCGCCTACGGCCGTGGCCGCGGCCGCGCGGCTCGCGGTGGTGATGGTGGTGGCCCCGGTGAGGGCGGCAGCGCCGAGTGCCGTCATGCCGAGCAACCGGCGACGCGACAGGTGCTGGTCTACCACGGGAGGTACCTCGCCTTCCTGGCGGCTGGTGAGCCTGGTGAAGCTCACACTGTGCCCACCGGCACGACAAGGAAAGACCTAGACATGGGTTCACTCGGGCCCCGGAACCCTGTTTTCGACCGGAGTTGAGCGTTCGCCCGCCTGATTGATTCGAGGATGAACGACGCTCGCGATGCTGATATGTGCGGGACATATGACTGCTGTACGCTCCGGGCCGTTCACCGACACCACCGGAGCGAGCTGTGCAGCCGCACGTGGATCGACTGGAGCGACCTATGGACACCGCCGCCCTCCGCCCGGGCCACGCCGCCGTCGTCCCCTGGCCGAAGACCCTGAGCGCCCCCGCCGACGGAGCGCTCGACCTGTGGCTGCTGCACGTCCCCGATCCCTGGCTCGCCGGTGCCGTCCTCGACACCTCCCCGCTCGACGAGCAGGAGCGGGCACGCGCCGCCTCCTTCGTGCACGCCGTCGACCGCGCCAAGTACGTCGCGTCCCACCTGATGCTGCGCCGGCTGCTGGGCGCGTACCTGGACCGGCCCGCCGGCGAGGTGGCGTTCGTCCGCGAGCCCTGCCCCTGCTGCGGGGCGCCCCACGGGCGGCCGGCCCTCGCCGGCGACGGCCCGCACTTCTCCCTCTCGCACGGCGGCAACCTCGTCCTCGTCGGGGTCGCCGCCGCGCCCGTCGGCGTGGACACCGAACAGCTGCCGGCCGCCCACACCGTCGGCCAGGTGGCCACCGCCCTGCACCCGGACGAACAGCGCGAGGTGATGTCCGCCCCCGCCGTCCGCCGCGCGGCGGTCTTCACCCGGCTGTGGGTGCGCAAGGAGGCCTACCTCAAGGCACTGGGCACCGGCCTCGGCCGCTCCCCCGCCCTGGACTACCTCGGCAACGGCGGACCCGGCACGCCCGCCTGGCCCGCCGGCTGGACGATCGTCGACGTCCCCGTGGGCGCGGGCCACGCGGCGGCCGCGGTACGGGGACGGATCGGCAGCCGGTACGACGTGGCGCGGCTGGACCCGCAGGAGCTGGCGGCCTGACACCGGTCGCCCGCCGGCGGGCTCAGCCCAGACAGGTGATGTGCACGAGAGTGACCGTGTCGTCGCCGATCAGAACCACACCGGCCGTACGGCCGTGGGCGATGGTGCGCATGGTGCCGTCGTCCACCCCGTACGCACTCGAATGGGCGATCGGATCGGCGAGGGCGTCCAGGAGGCACACCGCGAGGTCGCGACGCGCCTCGTCGGGCAGGCTCTTGTAGGAGGCGTGCAGGCTGGGATCAAGGCTGAGCCGGTAGGTCACGCGGCACCCCGGCGCCCGCGGCGCCCGGTGGCGGCGCGCAGCTCCTCGGGGCTGATCTCGACCAGGCCGGCCGTGTAGGTGGCCGGCAGCCGGCCGTTGTCGTGCACCAGCGCCCGCAGCTGCTCCAGCCGGGGCCGCTCGGCCTCGAAGTCCTCGATGAAGGCCACCCACCGCTCGATCACCGCCGGCAGCTCCCGTACGTCGGTGAAGGTGACCTCGCGCAGGAAGGTGGCGCGCAGCTCGGGGTGCGGCAGGGCGTGACCGATGCTGTCGATGGTCCACATGTGCGGGGTGCTCACGGGCCCCACCCTAGCCCGTCGGCGCGCCTGCGGCCGGGCACGCCGCGACGGCGTGCCCGGTCCACTCGGCCGGCGGCTCGCTCAGCAGCGGACGAGGCCCGTGTACTTGTAGTAAGGGGCGAAGACCACGGACTTCTTGTCCTCCACCGTCTGCCCGGGCTGCAGCTCGTAGCACCCCCACTGCAGGGCGTCGTTGGCGTAGGTCGGCCGCACGCGCTGCACGGTGGTGCACTTGTTGCTCATGTGGACGGCCGCGTACATGTCCATCATGTTCCAGCCGTAGCCCTCGACACAGCTCGGCGCGGGCTCGGCCGTGGCGGCCTGTGCCGTGCCCTGTCCCGTCACGGCGAGCGTCAGGCCGCCGGCGGCGACGGCGAGCGCGGCGAGCGTGGTCTTGAACTTGACTAAGTTGCCCATGACTTCTCCTTGGAATGGGGCGGAAAACACCCTCATTCAAGGAGGAATCACGGACAACGGCCAGGCTGATTCAATGAGTTCGAAGCAGGGCCTCTCTACTGTCGCCGTCGAGGGCCTGCCCCGCCGCGGCCCACATCACGGACGAGGCGAGCAGAACCGCGGTACTCAACACCCATGCCGTCGCACGCCTTTTGACCATGGCCCCTGCCTACCCCGGCCGGCCGCACCCGCCTCCGGCGCCCGGCAGCACTCCGCCCGCGCGCGCCAGCCTCGCGCGCGAGCCTTCGCCACCCTCACCACGCCTGAACGACACAGCCGGGGGGTACTGACAGCCCGTGACGAACTGCACCGCTGCCAAGGCGCGCGTCTTCGCCATGCTGGACGCCGACGGGGACGGGGTCATCTCGCAAAAGGAGTACCTCGCCCGCACGGAGAACGTGGTCCGGGCGACCGGGCGCCGGCCGGACGACCCCCTGGTCGCGGCCGCCCGCTCGGCCGGCGCCCGGGCGTGGGCGTCGATGGACGCGGACGGCGACGGCGGCGTGACCTTCGAGCAGTACGCGGCCTGGGCGGGCGCCGAGGCGTTCGACACCGTCTGCAGGCCCACCCTCGGCCTGCTGTTCGACCTCGCCGACACCGACGGCGACGGCACCGTCGACCGCACGCAATTCCTGGCCCTGCGCGAGGCCCTGGGCAACCCTGCCGGCAACGCGGAGGCCGCCTTCGAGGCGCTGGACACCGACGGCGACGGCCGCATCACCCGTGCCGCGTACCTGGCGGGGATCCGTGCCCACGTCACGGGCGAGGGTTCGGCCATGGGCGCCGCCCTGTACCGACCCGGCGCCGCCGACCGACCGCCGCCGGTCAGCGGATCGGCAGGCCCGACAGGGCCCGGGCGATGACCAGGCGCTGGATCTCGCTCGTGCCTTCGAACACGGTGTAGATGGCCGCGTCCCGGTGCATGCGCTCGACCGGGTACTCACGGGTGTAGCCGTTGCCGCCGAGGATCTGCATGGCCTGGGCCGTGACCGCCTTGGCCGTCTCGCCCGCGAAGAGCTTGGACATCGAACCCTCCGCGGAGGTGAACCGCTTGCCGGTCGCGGCCATCCACGAGGCGCGCCACACCAGCAGGCGGGCCGCGTCGATGCGGGTGCGCATGTCGGCGAGCTGGAAGGCGACGCCCTGGTTGTCGATGATGGGGCGGCCGAACTGGACGCGGGTGCAGGCGTAGTCGAGGGCCACCTCGTAGGCGGCGCGGGCGATGCCGACCGCCTGGGCGCCCACGGCCGGGCGGGAGGCCTCGAAGGTGGCCATGGCGGCGTTCGCGGCGCGCTCGGCGCCGGCGGTGCGCGTCCGCTCGCGGGCGCGGGCCAGGCGTTCGTCGAGCTTGTCCTTGCCGCCCAGGAGGCAGTGGCCGGGCACGCGGACGTCCTGCAGGACGACTTCGGCGGTGTGGGAGGCGCGGATGCCGTGTTTCTTGAACTTCTGGCCCTGGGTCAGGCCGGGGGTGCCCGGCGGTACGACGAAGGAGGCGTGGCCGCGGGCGCCGAGCCCGGGGTCGACGACGGCGACGACGACGTGGACGTCGGCGATGCCGCCGTTGGTGGCCCAGGTCTTGGTGCCGCTGAGGACCCATTCGTCCTTGGCCGCGTCGTACACCGCGCGGGTGCGCATGGCGGCGACGTCGGAGCCGGCGTCGGGTTCGGAGGAGCAGAAGGCGGCGATCTTCACGTCGTTCGCGTCGCCGTACATCTGCGGAACCCAGGTGCCGACCTGCTCCTCGGTGCCGTTGGTCAGGACGGCGACCGCCGCGAGTGCCGTGCCGGAGATCGCAAGGCCCAGGCCGGCGTCGCCCCAGAACAGCTCCTCCATGGCCAGCGGGATGCCCAGACCGGTGGGGTCGAAGAACTGCCGGGCGTAGAAGTCCAGGGAGTACAGGCCGATCCGGGCGGCCTCCTGGACGACGGGCCAGGGGAACTCCTCCCGTTCGTCCCATTCCGCCGCGGCGGGACGCATGACGTCGGCGGCGAAGCCGTGGATCCAGTCGCGGACGGCTTCCTGATCGTCGTTCAGCTCCGGCGTGAACTGCGTCATGACCCCTCCCAGCATGCGCTACCTCCGGTAACCGCAGTATGTTACCCATCGGTAAAGCCTGTCAACGGCACGCCCGTCCATTCCATAGCGTGGAGCGGGTGTTACGTTGCGCAGGCATTTTGAATCACCGGGGCGGGGAGGCACCTCATATGGAGACCAGTCAGCAGACCACTCAGCGGGAGGAACAGCAGCGCGCGGCCGAACAGCGGCGCAAGGAACTGCTGGAGGCCGCGGACCGGGTGGTGCTCAGGGACGGCCCCGGCGCGTCGATGAACGCCATCGCCGCGGAGGCCGGCATCACCAAGCCGATCCTCTACCGGCACTTCGGCGACAAGGGCGGGCTGTACCGGGCGCTGGCCGTCCGGCACACCGACGCCCTGCTGTCGGGTCTGCGAGCGGCCCTGGACGCGCCCGCCGAGCGGCGCGAGCGTGTCGAGGCCACGCTCGACACCTACCTTGCGGCCATAGAGGCCCGGCCGCAGGTCTACCGCTTCCTGATGCACCCGGCCGACGAGAGCCAGCCGACCGAGCAGGGCTTCGACGTCGGCCGGCACTCCGCACCGCTGCTGCGCCGCCTCGGCGAGGAACTGGCCGAGGTCATAGCCGAGCGCGTCGACCTCGGCCCGGACGGGGAGGGGCTGGCGCGCTCGTGGGGACACGGGATCGTGGGCATGATGCACGCGGCCGGCGACTGGTGGCTGCGCGAGCGGCCCTGCCCGCGCGCGGACTTGGTGCGCCACCTCGCGGATCTGCTGTGGGGGCGGCTCGCCGTCTCGGGCGACCGCGCGGACGGGCCGGGGTTCTGACCCGGCCCGGTGTCAGGGGCGCAGCCCCGCGCGCCGCACCGCCCGCAGGGCGCGCCTGCGGCGCAGGCCCGTCAAGTGGTCGAGGTACAGGCCACCGTCCAGGTGGTCGCACTCGTGCTGCAGGCAGCGCGCGAAGAACCCGGTGCCCCGTACCGTCACCGGGGTGCCGTCCATGCGGAAGCCCTCCACCACGGCCTCGTCGTGGCGGGGCGTGCCGGCCTCGACGCCCGGCACGGACAGGCAGCCCTCCGGGCCGCGCAGCACCGGTCCGTCGGTGGCGACCAGGGTGGGGTTGACGAGGTGGCCCAGGTGCCGGACGTCCTCGTCGTCCGGGCAGTCGTAGACGAAGACCCGCAAGGGCACACCGACCTGGTTGGCGGCCAGGCCCACACCGTTCGCCGCGTACATGGTGGCGAACATGTCCTCCACGAGCCGTGCGAGGTCCGTACCGAAGTCGGTGACGGGTTCGCAGGGCGCAACGAGAGCCGCGTCCCCGAGCAGCCTCATGGGCCGCACTCGTCCTGAACTGCCGGGAATCGTGGCTCTTCGCATGGCCCTAAGGGTACGTTCCGGGGGCAGCGGGTTCGGGCCCCGGTCCGGATCTCGATAGGCTGATCCCCGACCGTTGCCTCCTGGCCGGCGATGACGAGCGCAAGGGGGGCGTTCCACCGGCTGACCAGGGAAGCGGCGCGGCGCCGGATGCAAGGAAGGATCTAGGACGATGGCAGGCAACTCGGGGCCGCTGTCGCCGCGGGCCAAGCTGGCCGTGACGGCGGGCAAGGCGGCTGCGGCGGTGTCGCGGGCCGCGGGCCGCGGCAGCGGGTCGGTGATCGGCGGCAAGGTCGCGCTGAAGCTCGACCCTGATCTGCTGGCCCGGCTGGCGACCCACCTGGACGTGGTCCTGGTCTCGGCCACCAATGGCAAGACGACCACGACCCGGCTGATCGCCGAGGCGCTGCGGGCCAGCGGCCCGGTGGTGTCGAACGCGCTGGGCGCGAACATGCCCGCGGGCATCACCTCCGCCCTCGCAGGCGGCTCGGACGCCCGCTACGGCGTGATCGAGGTGGACGAGAAGTACCTGGCGGGCGTCGCGCGCGACGTGGCGCCGAAGGCGATAGCGCTGCTGAACCTCTCCCGCGACCAGCTCGACCGTGCGGCGGAGACCCGCATGCTCGCCGAGAAGTGGCGCGAGGGCCTGGCCGGCACCAAGGCCGTGATCATCGCGAACGCCGATGACCCGCTGGTGGTGTGGGCCGCCTCCTCCTCGTCGAACGTGGTGTGGGTCGCGGCCGGCCAGGAGTGGAAGGACGACGCGTGGTCCTGTCCGTCCTGCGGCGGTGTGATGCAGCGCCCGGGCGACGACTGGTTCTGCGGCGAGTGCGGCTTCCGCCGGCCGACGCCGAGCTGGGCCCTGTCGGGCGACTACGTGCTCGACCCGCACGGCTCCGCGTGGCCGATCCACCTGCAGCTGCCGGGCCGGGCCAACAAGGCCAACGCCACCACCTCGGCCGCCGTGGCCGCGACCTTCGGCGTGCCGCCGCAGGTGGCGCTGGAGCGGATGTACCAGGTGCAGGCGGTGGCCGGCCGGTACGACGTGGTGCAGTTCCTCGGCCGTGACGTGCGGCTGCTGCTGGCGAAGAACCCGGCCGGCTGGCTGGAGACCTTCTCGCTGATCGACGGGCCGCCGGCGCCGGTGATCCTGTCGGTGAACGCCCGCGGCGCGGACGGCACCGACACCTCCTGGCTGTGGGACGTGGACTACACCCGCCTCGCCGGCCACCCGATCATGGTCATCGGCGACCGCAAGCTGGACCTGGCGGTGCGGCTGGAGGTCGCGGGCGTGGACTTCCGGGTCTGCGAGAGCATGGACGAGGCGGTGCAGATGGCCCCGCCCGGCAGGATCGAGGTCATCGCGAACTACACCGCCTTCCAGGACATCCGCCGCCGCGTCGGCAACTGACCCGCGACAGCGCTTCATAGGGATTGTGAGCATGAGCCAGAACAGTCTGCGTGTGGTGTGGGTCTACCCCGACCTGCTCAGCACCTACGGTGACCAGGGCAACGTCCTGGTCCTGGAGCGGCGGGCGCACCAGCGCCGCCTGGACGTCCAGCGGGTCGACGTGCGCTCCGACCAGCAGATCCCCACCTCCGGGGACATCTACCTGATCGGCGGCGGCGAGGACCGCCCGCAGCGGCTCGCGGCCGAGCGGCTGCGCCGCGACGGCGGTCTGAACCGGGCCGTGGCCAACGGCGCGATCGTCTTCTCGGTGTGCGCCGGCTACCAGATCCTCGGCCACGAGTTCATCAACGACCTCGGCCAGCGGGAGCAGGGCCTGGGCCTGCTGGACGTGATCAGCACCCGTGGCGAGGGCGAGCGCTGCGTCGGCGACGTGCTGGCGGACATCGACCCGCAGCTCGGCCTGCCGCCGCTGACCGGCTTCGAGAACCACCAGGGCGTCACCCACCTGGGCCCCACGGCCCGCCCGTTCGCCCGGGTCCGCCTCGGCAAGGGCAACGGCACCGGTGACGGCACCGAGGGCGCGTTCAACGACACCGTCTTCGGCACCTACATGCACGGGCCGGTGATGGCCCGCAACCCGCACATCGCGGACCTGCTGATCAAGCTGGCGCTGGACGTCAACGCGCTGCCGCCGGTCGACGACCGCTGGTACGAGGCGCTGCGCGCCGAGCGCATCGCCGCCGCGACACAGCCGGCGTAGGGCCTACGGCCCGTAGGGGGCGCGAGGCAGCGTTCGATCTGCGGCTGCCGCCGCGTGGGCGCGATCGGCCACCGACGGCCTGCAGCTGAAGCACCGCCTTCATCTGCGGCACGTCGTGGCTTGTCGCGCAGTTCCCCGCGCCCCCTACGGGGCACTGCACGCGCGCTCGCAGCGTTCCACGACAATCCGCCGGACAGGCCATAGGGTGGCGGGGACCGCGCCCGGCGGCGGGCCGGCCGCGCAAGGCCCGCCCTGTGTGAGGTGACCCTGTCGTGCGCATCGGTGTGCTCACCTCCGGCGGCGACTGCCCCGGCCTCAACGCCGTCCTGCGGTCCGTCGTCCACCACGCGGTCTGCGACCACGGCGACGAGGTCGTGGGCCTGCACGACGGCTGGCACGGCCTGCTCGAAGGCGATCACCGCCTGCTCGACCCCGCGGCCGTCGCCGGTGCCCTGGGCACCGGCGGTACGCTGCTGGGCTCCTCCCGCATCGCCCTCGCCGAGCTGCCCGGGGGTGTGGAGCTCGCCCGCGAGCGGGCGGCGGCCCTCGGCCTGGACGTGATCATCGCCATCGGCGGCGCCGGCACCCTCGATGCCGCCCATCTGCTGGCCCGGGCCGGGCTGCCCGCGGTCGGCGTCCCGCGCACCGTCGACGACGGCATCGCCGCGACCGACGCGGCCTTCGGCTTCGACACCGCCGTGGCGGTGGCGGCGCACGCCCTGGACCGGCTGCGGATGCAGGCGGCATCGCGGCAGCTCGTCGTCGTCGCCGAGGTGGCGGGCCGGCGTACGGGCTGGGTGGCGCTGCAGACCGGGCTGGCCACCGGGGCGGATGTGATCGCCGTGCCCGAGCGCCCCTTCTCCGTCCACGCCCTGACCGAAGCAGCCGGCCGCAGTCTGGCCGCGGGGAGGCGCTGCACCGTCGCGGTGGTCGCCGAGGGCGCCACCGCCCACGACGCCCTGCCGGACGCCCCCGGCCCGGGCGTCGCCGAGCTGCTGGCCGCCGAGCTGCAGCAGCGCCTGGGGGTCGGCGTCCACCCCGTGCCCCTGGGCCCGGCCCAGCGCGGCGGCGCGCCCACCGCGTACGACCGGGTGTTGGCCAGCCGCTTCGGCCGGTACGCCGTGGAGACCGCCCGGAGGCGGGCCGGCGCACCCTTGGCGGTCATGACCGCGCTGCGCGGCGAGGCGCTCGTCCCGGTGCCCCTGACCTCGGCGCCCGGGCACCGGCCGGTGCCGCCGGAACGCTATGCCGAGGTCGGGTGCGTGCTGTGAGAAGGGCGCCTCTACGCTTGTCCCGGCGCATCGGTGCGAAATGGGAGAGAGCGGATGGATCACAGCGGGCACGGCATGATGCACATGGACATGCCGCCGTTCACGCTGGGACGGGGTCTGCAGTTCAGTAGCGAACCGTTCTTCATGATCGGCTGCCTGCTGGCACTGGGCCTCTACGGCTGGGCCGTGGTGCGGCTGCGCCGGCGCGGCGACGCCTGGCCGTGGGGTCGCGTCGTGGCCTTCGTCACCGGCGTGCTGACCGTGGCGCTGGTGATGTGCACCAAGCTGAACGACTACGGCATGGTCATGTTCAGCGTGCACATGGTGCAGCACATGGTGATCAGCATGCTCTCCCCCATCCTGCTCCTGCTCGGCGCGCCCGTGACGCTGACCCTGCGCGCGCTCCCGGCCGCCGGCCGCGGGCGCAAGGGCCCCCGCGAATGGCTCGTCGCCCTGCTGCACAGCCGCTACATGCGCATCATCACGCACCCGGCGTTCACGATCCCGTTGTTCATCGCGAGCCTGTACGCGCTGTACTTCACCCCGCTGTTCGACTTCCTCATGGGAAGCCGGGCGGGCCACATCGCGATGATGGTGCACTTCCTCGCCGTCGGCCTGGTGTTCTTCTGGCCGATCATGGGCGTGGACCCCGGCCCGCACCGTCCGGGGTACGTGATGCGGATGCTGGAGCTGTTCGCCGGCATGCCCTTCCACGCGTTCTTCGGCATCGCGCTGATGATGGCCTCGGAACCGATGATCGGCACGTACATGCACCCGGCGGCCTCACTGGGCATCGACGCGCTGGAGGACCAGAAGGCGGGCGGCGGCATCGCCTGGGCCTTCAGCGAGATCCCGTCGGTGGTCGTGCTGCTCGCACTCGTCTTCCAGTGGTACCGCTCCGAGCAGCGGCAGGCCCGGCGCAGCGACCGCGCCGCCGACCGCAACGGCGACAAGGAGCTGGCGGCCTACAACGCCTACCTGGCCTCGCTCAACGCCCGGGGGCAGTGAAGGCGGCCGACGGCGGTATGGCCCGCGGACCGCGGCCGGGAGACCATGGTCTCCTGGCCGCGGTCCGCGTTTTCGGTGCACGAGCTGCTCGCGCCGGACCGCCGACTTGGGAGGTGCGGCGATGTCCGGATCGGCGAAGACGATGGCGTGGCTGACCATGGGCGCCCTGGTGCTGGTGACCGCCTATTCGGTGGCCCTGGGCGGCAACGGCTGGCTGTGGTTCATCTGGTCCGTGCTGGGGCTGGCGACGATAGGCACGGTGGCGGCCCGCGGGGCGTGAGACGGCCGGCGCATCACGACCCGGACCAGCGGGTCAGAACCGGAAGACGGGCCCGGTCGCGGCCTCGAGCGCGCACAGGCCCGGGAAGGTCCGCCGCCAGGCGATGGGCAGCCCGTGCCAGTCGCCCCGGGCGGTCGCCTCGACGGGGTCCTCCTCCCGGGTGCACACCCGCTCCGCGTCCCCGAGCAGCGCCTCCGGCTGCCCGCCGGCCAGGGCCAGGCTCTCGCAGGCCTCCGCCGCGTGCGGATGGTGGCCGCCGGGGCCGGGGCAGACCAGGCGTACGCCGCGGATCCAGGTGCCGTGCGCCCCGGAGATCGTCAGCAGGTACCGCCCGTCGCTCGCGTCCTCCCGGTCGGTGGCGTGGGCCTGGCCCAGGGGCCAGGTGAGCAGGGCGGTGGCGGCGGCCGCGACCGCGGCGGCGGGGCGGGGGGACGTACGTGGGGACATGGGGGCGTGCCTTCCGGGCGCTGGTGTGCCGGCCAGGCCACCGCGCCCGGGCCGGGCCCGCCAAGGGGCCGCACCGCGCCCGCACTCGTGTGGGGGACGCCGGCCACCCGGTCGGGCGAGGTCCGGGCCGCCGGGAACGACCGCCGGAAAACGTGTCGCCCCGGGCCGTCCGGGCCCGTACTGTCCTCGCTTGTCATTGATCATTCAACGGGGAGGACCGGGAAACACATGAGTGCCCGGCTGCGCGAGGTCGCGCGGACCACGGAACGGATCGTCGCCGAAGGCGGCTACACCACGCCCGGCGGCCGCTGGGCGGACATCGCCGAGGACGTCCGGCGGGCCCGCGAGGGGACGCGGCTGTACGGGCCGGAGCCGGTGCCCGTACCGCAGGCGGGGCCGGCACATCCGACGGTCTTCGAGGTGACCGCCGAGGGCAGTCTGGACGCCGCCCGCCGGCTGGCGGCCGACGGCCCGGTCGCCGTCCTCAACTTCGCCTCCGCCCGCAACCCCGGCGGCGGCTACCTCAACGGTGCGCAGGCGCAGGAGGAGGCCGTCTGCCGCGGGTCGGCGCTGTACGCGTGCCTGCTGCAGGCTCCCGCGTACTACGCCGCCCACCGCGCGGACCCCAGCCCCTTCTACAGCCATCGCGTCATCCACTCCCCCGGCGTCCCCGTCTTCCGCGACGACCGCGGCGAGCTGCTCGAAGAGCCGTACACGGCCGGCTTCCTGACCTCGCCCGCGCCCAACGCGGGCGTGATCGCCCGGCGTACGCCCGAGCAGGCCGAGCTGATCCCGGCCGCGCTCGCCGAGCGTGCGGCACGGGTGCTGCAGGTCGCGGCGGCGCACGGGTACGGGCGTCTGGTGCTCGGCGCGTGGGGCTGCGGCGTCTTCCGCAACGACCCGGCACAGGTGGCGGCGGCCTTCGCCGGCCATCTGAAGGGCACGGGGCGTTTCGCGGGCCGCTTCGAGCACGTCGTCTTCGCGGTCCTGGACCGGCAGCCGCACTCCGCGAACAGGGCGGCCTTCGCCCGCGCCTTCGCCGGGTGAGCGGCGGGGCGCCGGCGGGCTACTCCTCGATCGCCCCGCCGACCGTACGCAGGTGCTCGCGGAAGGTGAGGCCGGGGTCGGCCGCGCGGGCGGCGAGGTAGGCGTCGAAGCCCACCTGGCGGCGCAGCGGGACGCCCTCCCTGATCCTCGCGGCCTGCCGCCGCTCGGCGTCGCGGATCGCCTCCGCGGCGGCGAGCACCTCCTCGGCCCGCTCGCCCGGCACGAAGACCACGCCGTCGTCGTCACCGAACACCAGGTCCGCGGGGTCCACGGTCCACTCCCCCACGACCGCCGAGCCCAGGGCCTCGGGCGGCCGGGCGTCCAGGCGCAGCGGCCCGGCGGGCAGCGCGCCCAGGCTGAACACCGGCAGGCCGATGGCGCGGATGTCGGCGGTGTCCCGGTGCAGCCCCCACACCACGACGCCGGCCAGTCCGGCGGCCGCGGCCTCCAGCACCGCGAGGTCGCCGATGCACGCCTCGTCCGTGCGGCCGTCGTTGTCGACGACCAGCACGTCCCCGGGTGCGGCCTGTTCGACGGCCTCCAGGAAGACGTCCACACTGCCCGCGTGCCGCGCGGGCAGCACCCGCCCGGCGAGCCGCGTCCCCTCCACGACGGGCCGCATGCCCGCCGGTGCGCACCGCACGGGCACGCCGGTGCGCACACAGCCGTCGGCGATGTGAGCGGTGGTCAGTTCGGTGCGATCCATTGCCTGCCTCCTTGGTGGCGAACGGGAGTTTACGATCGCCACATGGTCAAGCACCCCGCGAACGCGTCGCATTCCTCTTCGTCGTTGTCCCTGTGGTCGCGGGATTCGCTCCTGTCGATCGGTTCGGTGGGCTCGGTCCTGTCGATCGGCTCGGTCGGCTCGGTGCTGTCCGTCGGCTCGGTGGGCAGTGCCCTCTCCCTGGGCTCGATCGGCTCGGCCCTGTCCGTCGCCTCGACCGGCTCCTGGCTGAGCACCGGCTCCGTGCTGTCCGCCCAGTCGCGGTGGTCGGTGCTCTCCTGGCGCTCCCGCCGCGGTGTCCTGGCCGCGGGCGTGGTGGCGGCGGTGGCCTGCGCCGCCCTGGCGACGAGCCGCCGGCCGGCCACCCGCCCGTAGGCGCTCAGAGGTCGAGGGCGTGCCCTGTCGTCACGTCGACATGGGCGGGGATCGCGTCGTGGCGGTCGCCGACCGTCGCCGTCCCGGTGGGCTCGAACATGAGGATGGCGGCGCCGGAGGGCGCATACGGCTTGTGCTCCATGCCACGCAGGACGGTGAAGACCGCGCCCTGGGCGAGCACGACCGTGCGCTCCCCTGCGGGCTCGCGGAGAGAGAGGTGCAGTTCGCCGTCGAGTACCAGGAAGAACTCGTCGGTGTCGTCGTGGGCGTGCCAGACGTGTTCGCCGTCGACCTTGGCAATGCGGACGTCGTAGTCGTTGACGCGCGTGACGATGCGGGGGCTCCACAGGTCGTCGAAGGAGGCCAGAGCCGTGCCGAGGGCGATGGGTTCGCTGTTCATGGACTCATCCTTGCGCCCGCTCCCACTCGGCGGGAGTGCTAGGAATTGCATATGGCGCAAGAATCCTCGCACGCAGTCCGCAGCACCGGTCCGCACCGCGTCGTCGTGATCGTGGACGAGAACTCCAACCCCTTCGAGCTCGGTTGCGCGACCGAGATCTTCGGCCTGCGCCGACCCGAGGTCGGCCGTGATCTCTACGCGTTCACGCTCTGCTCGCCCGCCCCCCGCACGCTGATGCGGGACGGATTCTTCACGCTCACGGGCGTCGCGGACCTGGCGGCGGCCGACGCGGCGGACACCTTGATCGTGCCCAACCGGCCCGACGTCGAGGTGCCCCGCCGCCCGGCCGTGCTCGATGCCGTCCGGCGGGCCCACGCGCGGGGCGCGCGCCTGGTCGGTTTCTGCAGCGGCGCGTTCACCCTGGCGGAGGCGGGGGTCCTCGACGGGCGCCGGGCCACCGCGCACTGGCAGTGGGCGGACGCCTTCCGGGCCCGCTTCCCTTCCGTACGGCTCGAACCGGATGTGCTGTTCGTGGACGACGGCGACATCCTCACCGCCGCGGGGAGTGCCGCCGCGCTCGACCTGGGGCTGCACCTCGTCCGCCGCGACCACGGCGCGGAGATCGCGGGCGCCGTCAGCCGGCGGCTGGTCTTCGCCGCCCACCGCGACGGCGGCCAGCGACAGTTCATCGAGCGGCCCGTGCCCGAGGTGCCGGACGAGTCCCTGGCACCCGTGCTGGCCTGGGCCCAGGAGCGGCTGGACGCGTCCCTCACCGTCCCGGAGCTCGCGGCCCGGGCCGCGGTCAGTCCGGCGACCTTGCACCGTCGTTTCCGGGCGCAGCTGGGCACCACACCCCTGGCGTGGCTCACGGGGGAACGCGTCGCCCTGGCCTGCCGGCTCATCGAGCGGGGGGAGTCGCGCCTGGAGGTGGTCGCGCGCCGCGCCGGACTGGGCACCGCCGCCAACCTGCGTGCGCTCATGCGCCGTGAGACCGGCCTGAATCCCTCGGCGTACAGGCGCCGGTTCGGACCGGAGGCGGACTGACGACCGGAAGACCGGTTCCGGTCGTTCCATGGGCCTGGAGTGGCCGATGAGGAGCTGGATCCGACAGGGTCGGTCTCTCTTTTGACGGACATCTTCCGGACAGTGTCGTCATGAGTATTCCGGGCCGCGAATCGCTTGGATGGTGGGGGAAGGGCGCGATATCAGGCCACCGTCACATCGATCCATCAGAGGACCTCATGGACAGCATGCCCTGCGCCGTACGGACGGCGCCCCGCCCCGGCCCGGGGCCGGTGCGATGACCGGCGACCGCCGGAGCCGGCTCGAGGACGGCCGCCTGCCCCTGGACTTCCAGGCCTTCTACCTGGGCGTCGAGGAGATGTACCACTCCTACGCCACGGAGATCCTCGGGAACCGCGAGGATGCCGAGGAGGCCGTGCACGAGGCGTTCTGCCTGATCCGCGACGAGTGGGCGGACCTGCTCTGCAGCAGCAACGTCGAGGAGGGCGCCTGGTCCGTCCTGCGGCTGGCCACGATGCGCCGGCTGCGCAGCGGCAGCGGGCGGCCGGCGTTCGTGGCCAAGGGGGCGTTCGCCCGGGCCATGGACGCCGCCGGGGACCAGCTGGCGGTGTTGGAGGAGAGCATCGGCCTGTACGCGGCGATAGCCGAGCTGCCGAGCCGGCAGTTCGACGTCATCGTGCTGCAGTACGTCATCGGCTACCCCGTCACCCGGACCGCCTGGCTCCTCGGACTGGACGAACGGACCGTCGACTACCACGGCCGCAAGGGCAAGGAGTACTTGCGCCAGCAGCTCGGCATTCCGGAAGTGACGCGTATCAAGGAGGTCAGGAAGTGACCGGGCGGGGTGCGGGCATCGAGGAGCTGCTGGCGCAGGCGGCGGTTCCCACGGCGTCGGGTGCCGGCTTCGATGCGGCTGCGGCCGTGCACCGGCTGGCGGCCGAGGCGAGCGCGCCGGGGCACCGCCGGCAGTTGCGCGACTGGCAGGCCCGCGAGGCGCGCAAGGCACAGATCGCCCTGGACTGGATCTGCCAGTGGTCGCTCACGGACGCACAGGAGCAGCTGCGCCGCTTCGCCGAAGGCGGCCAGGGCCTGGAGCCGGAAGGGCCGTTCGTCTTCGGGTGCCTGCTGCACCGGCTGGGCTACGGCAAGAGCGCCCAGTTCTGGTGGCGGCTGGCGGCCGGGGCGGACCACCGGGGTGCGGCCTACTGCCTGCACCTGCACCACCTCCAGCTCGACGTCGCCTACGGGGCGAGCTCCCACTGGTACGAGCGGTACGCGGCACTGCCGTCCCGGGCCGGCAGCGGCTCCGACGGGGTGGCCCAGTACGAACTGCTGGCCGCGGCGTCCCGCCACCGGCACCGGCGCCTTCCGCCCGGTGACGGGGTCTGCAGGCAGATCGAGGACGAGGTGCACCGTCTCGCTGCCGAGACGATGAAGAGCTGCGGTGTCGTGGGCCGGCCCGGGCGGCGCTTCGCGGACGTACTGGCGACGGCGGACCGCGAAAAGACGCGCCGCCCCGGCCCGTGAGGGGCCGGGGCGGCGTTGTCACACCAGGTGCTGGTCCGCGGCATTACGCCTTGGGGGGCTCCGGGGTGGCGTGCGGGGTGCAGGTGACGTCGCTGCCGCCGGTGAGCTTGCCGGTGAGCAGGTAGGCGTCGACGCGGTCGTTGATGCACGGGTTCTTCAAGCCCGTGACACCGTGCGAGCCGGCGCCCTTCTCCGTGATCATCTGCGAGCCGCGGAAGCGCTTGTGCAGCTCGACCCCACCCGCGTACGGGGTGGCGGCGTCACGGTCGGACTGGACGATCAGGGTCTGCGGCAGGCCCTTGTGGGTCGTCACCTCGACCGGGTTGTACTGCGGGCCCTTCCACGTGGCACACGGCAGGTTCATCCAGGCGTTGGCCCAGGTCATGAAGGGTGCCTGCTGGTGGATGCGGGTGTTGTCGCGGTCCCACTTGCGCCAGCTGGTGGGCCACTTGGCGTCGGCGCACTCGACGGCGGTGTAGACGGCGTTGCTGTTCTCGGAGGCGATGTTGCCGGCCTTGTCGTCGAGGTTCGGACCGGCCGCCTCGACGAGCGCCTTCTCGTCGCCCGCACGGTACTTCGCCCAGGTCTGCGCGACCGGGACCCACGAGGAGTCGTAGTACGCCGCGCCCTGGAAGTAGTTGATCAGCTCGGCCGGGCCGACGAGACCGCCGATGGGCTCCTTCTTGGCGGCGGCGCGGAGCTTCTCCCACTCCTGCTGGACCTTGGCCTGCGTGGTGCCGAGGTGGAAGACGGAGTCGTGCTGGGCGACCCAGTTCTCCCAGTCCTTGAAGCGACCCTCGAAGGCGATGTCCTGCTCGAGGTTGGCCTGGTACCAGATGTTGTCGCGCGCCGGGTTGACGACGCTGTCGACGATCATGCGGCGGACGTGGTCCGGGAAGAGCGTGCCGTAGACCGCACCGAGGTAGGTGCCGTAGGAGACGCCCAGGTAGTTGAGCTTCTTGTCACCGAGGGCGGCACGGACCACGTCGACGTCGCGCGCGGTGTTGGCCGTGGTCATGTACGGCAGCTTGTCGCCGCTGCGCTCGGCGCAGCCGTCCGCGTACTCCTTGGCCAGCTTGCGCTGGGCGCGCTTGTCGGCCTCGCTGCCCGGCACCGGGTCGGCCTTGGGCGCCTTGACGAACGCCTGGGGGTCGACGCAGGAGATCGGGGCCGAGTGGCCGACGCCGCGGGGGTCGAAACCGACGAAGTCGTACGCCTTGGCGATGTTGGTGTACAGCGGGTTCTTGGTCGTGACCTTCTTCGGGAAGCGAAGGCCGGAACCGCCGGGACCGCCCGGGTTGTAGACGAGGGAGCCCTGGCGCTCGCTCGCGGTGCCGGTGGACTTCGCCCGGTCAACGGCGATCTTGATGGTGCGGCCGTTGGGGCGCGCATAGTCGACGGGCACGGTGACGAAGCCGCACTGGATGGGCTTGTCCAGGCCCCAGTCGGCCGGGCAGTCCTGCCAGCTGATGCCGGCCTTGGCGGCACGGTCGGCGGCGATCTTCGCGCCACGCGCCTCGGCGGCACCACCCGGCACGGACTGGGCGGCACCGGCCGGCGCCGCGGTCAGGAAGCCGGCGACGAGTGCGCCCGCCACCACGGTGCCGGCCGCACCGGCTATCGCGTTCGGTCTCAAAGTAGGAATCCCCCTGCAGAGTGCGCCGCCCGGGGCGGCGATGATCACACGATGTGCAGGGGGGAATCCTTTCGCCTCCCCTGCCACAAAGGACAGACCGGAAGGGCGTTCTTTACTAATCCGTAAAGGAGAGAACACATGAGCCGCTGTACGGGCGGCTGTTACCCGCGGTCGCCGGCCTGCTATCCCCCTACTGCCCCCTTTTACGGCCGGATTACGGCATTGATAGTGGTTGCCGCCGAATCGAGTGCCCTGCGCACGCCCAGGGCGTCCGGCGCCACCGCGCTGACCAGGGCGGCCGGCCCCGCGAGCGGGACGAGCACGGCCCCCGGGCCCAGCACCCGCGGCTGCACCGGGTGGTCGGCGAAGGCCGGATCGACGACGAGGAGTTGGCCGGCCGCCCGGTTGCCGTCGAGCACCGCCGGCCCGTCCCAGCCGGGGACCCCCGGCCCGTAGCGCAGTTCCTGGTCGTACAGCGGGCGCCCGGCGCGGTGCACGGTCAGCCGGGTGGCCAGCCGGCCCGTGGGCTCGCCGGCCCGCCCGAGCACCTGCTCCTCGCGCAGCACCAGGCGGGCGCCGGCGGCGAGTTCGACGCGGGTGGTCTGCCGCAGGTCGCTGCCGCGGGCGCAGATCAGCGGCTCGGGCAGCCAGTGCAGCACCGCTCCCTCCCCCACGCCCAGCCGGGTGTCGTACGTGGCAGCAGCGCCCGAGCGACCCGGCAGGGCGACCGTCGCGGCCGCGGTGGTGAAGGTCAGCCCGGCGCCGTCGGCGACGTCGGCGCTCAGGGCGAGCGCGTCCCCGCCCAGGGGTGCGCTCATGGCGCCGACCAGGCAGACCCGCGCGCGGGCCCCGTCGTCCGGCCGGAGCCGGCGCAGGGCGAGGGGGCCCTCGCCCCGCAGGACGGGCAGGGCCACCCCGCCCCGGCCGTCGGGCACGGCGGCGATGCGGGCGCTCGCGCGCAGGGCGGACGGGTTTGTATGCGGGGCTCCGCCGGGCCCGACGGCGGTCCCGGGCCCGGCCGCGGGCTCGGGCGCAACGGCGGCGGGGTGCTCGGCCGTGGGGGCGGGCGCGGCCGACGCGGGGGGCGTCATACCGCCGCCGGCGCGGCCGTCCAGGCCGCCAGGCGCTCGCGCACCCACTGCCGTACCGGCGCCACGCCGTCCTCCGCCGCCAGCGAGGTGAACACGACCGGCAGGCCGCCGCGCTGGGCCACCGCGTCGCGCGCCATGCGCTCCAGGTCGGCGCCGACGTACGGGGCGAGGTCGGTCTTGTTGACCACCAGCAGGTCGGCGGTGGTCACCCCGGGGCCGCCCTTGCGGGGGATGTCGTCGCCCCCGGCGACGTCGATGACGAACATCTGGGCGTCGACCAGGCCCTTGGAGAACGTCGCGGTGAGGTTGTCGCCGCCGGACTCGACCAGGACGAGGTCGAGCGGGCCGACGGCCTCCTCCAGCTCCTCGACCGCTTCGAGGTTGGCGGAGATGTCGTCGCGGATCGCGGTGTGCGGGCAGGCGCCGGTCTCCACCGCCGTGATCCGCTCCGGCGGCAGGACGGCGTTGCGCAGCAGGAACTCGGCGTCCTCCCGCGTGTAGATGTCGTTGGTGACCACGGCGAGGGACAGCTCCTCGCGCAGGGCCCGGCACAGCGCGGCGACCGTCGCGGTCTTGCCGGAGCCGACGGGACCGCCCAGCCCGATGCGCAGGGCACGCCGGGTGCCGTCGGGCCGCAGGGCGGGGGTGGCGCTGCAGGTGTGGCGGTGGGGGAAGACTTCGGGGTGGTCGAGGTGCATGGTCTCGTCTCTCCGGGGGGTCGGGTCAGGTCGTGAAGAGGCGCACGGGCCAGGCGGCGTGCTCCTCGGCGGTGATCTCCAGCAGTGGTGCCGACGCGGCGGGCAGCGCCTCGGTGCCCTCGGCCGCGACGCGCGCGGCGGCCTTGGTGGCCGCGGCCGCGACCTCGTCGAGCTCCGGCGCGAGGCGGGCCAGGACGGCGGTGGCGGCGAACGGGTCCAGACCGAGGAGCCGTACGACCGCGGTGGCCGGGCCGCTCACGCACTCGTACGCGGCGGCGTGGGCGGCGTCCGGCGGGCCCAGCCCGGCGGCGCGGGCGGCGAGGCCGAGCACGACGGGCTGGTGGGCGCCGCGCGGGCGGGCCGCGGCCAGGGCCTCCAGCTCGGGCGAGGGCCAGGCCGCGCGGGCCGCGCGCAGCAGCTGCCGGCCGAGCCGGCGGGCGGCGGCGCGCAGGGCGGGCGAGGGCGTGCGGGCGTCGGCGGCCTCGTCCAGGGCGAGGGGGTCGGCGCCGGCCGCCGCGGCGGCGGCCAGGGCGGCAGCGGTCAGGCCGGTGGTGTGCAGGCGGCCGCGGCAGAAGTCCTCCAGCGTGGGGGCGTCGACGATGCGGCCGGCCTTGACGGCGGCCTCGGCGCCGCCGGAGTGGGCGTGGCCGCCGGCGGGGAAGCGGCCGTCGGCGAGCACGAGGAGGGCTGCGCGGACCGCCCTCGGGGCATCCACGGTGGTCATCAGAACAGGAAGTAACGCTGGGCCATGGGCAGTTCCGTCGCCGGAGCCGGCTCGACGGGGGCGCCGTCGATCGTCACCGTGAACGTGTCCGGGTCCACCTCCACCCGCGGCAGTGCGTCGTTGTTGCGCATGTCGGCCTTGGTCACGCCGCGTGTGCTGCGGATGGGCACGAAGCGCTTGCCGAGGTCGAGGCGTTCGGGGAGGCCGTCGTCGAGGGCCCACTGGGTGACGAAGTTCAGGGAGTTGGCTGCCGGGGCGCGGCCGAGGGCGCCGTACATCGGGCGGGAGAGGACGGGCTGCGGCGTGGGGATGGAGGCGTTGGCGTCGCCCATCTGCGCGTACGCGATCTGGCCGCCCTTGAGGACGAGGCGGGGCCGGACGCCGAAGAACGCCGGGTCCCACAGCACGAGGTCGGCGAGCTTGCCGCTCTCGATCGAGCCGAGTTCGTGGTCCAGGCCCTGGGCGACGGCGGGGTTGATGGTGTATTTGGCGACGTAGCGCCGGGCGCGCCGGTTGTCGGCCGGTCCGTCCCCGGGGAGCGCCCCGCGCCGCTTCTTCATCACGTGTGCCGTCTGCCAGGTGCGCAGCACGACCTCGCCGATGCGGCCCATGGCCTGGGAGTCGGAGGAGATGATGGAGATGGCCCCCAGGTCGTGGAGGATGTCCTCGGCCGCGATGGTGCCGGGTCTGATGCGGGATTCGGCGAAGGCGAGGTCCTCGGGCACGGCCGGGTTGAGGTGGTGGCAGACCATCAGCATGTCGAGGTGTTCGTCGACGGTGTTGACGGTGTGCGGCCGGGTGGGGTTGGTGGAGCTGGGCAGGACGTTGGCCTGCGAGACGACGGTGATGATGTCGGGGGCGTGCCCGCCGCCCGCGCCCTCGGTGTGGTAGGCGTGGATCGAGCGGCCGGCGATGGCGGCGAGGGTGTCGCCGACGAAGCCGGCCTCGTTGAGGGTGTCGGTGTGGATGGCGAGCTGGGCGCCGCTCTCCTCGCAGATCCGCAGGCAGGCGTCGATGACGGCCGGGGTGGCGCCCCAGTCCTCGTGGATCTTGAAGCCGACGGCGCCGGCGCGCAGTTGGGCGCGCATCGCGTCGTACGAGACGGTGTTGCCCTTGCCGAGCAGGCCGATGTTGACGGGGTGGGCCTCCAGGGCCTCGAACATCCGGGCGAGGTGCCAGGCGCCGGGGGTGACGGTGGTGGCCTTGCTGCCCTCGGCGGGGCCGGTGCCGCCGCCGACGAGGGTGGTGATGCCCGCGGCGAGGGCCTCGTCGGCGAGCTGGGGACAGATGAAGTGGACGTGGGCGTCGACGGCGCCGGCCGTCAGGATGCTGCCGTTGCCGGCGATGACCTCGGTCTCCGGGCCGATGACGAGGTCGGGGTGGACGCCGTCCATGGTGTCGGGGTTGCCGGCCTTGCCGATGCCGGTGATGCGGCCGTCGCGGATGCCGACGTCCGCCTTGACCACGCCCCAGTGGTCGAGGACGACCGCGCCGGTGACGACGGTGTCGGGGGCGCCGTCGGCGCGGGTGGTGCGGGACTGGCCCATGGACTCGCGGATGACCTTGCCGCCGCCGAAGACCGCCTCGTCGCCGGCGCGGCCGGGGCCGCCGCAGCGGTCCTCCTCGATCTCCACGAGCAGGTCGGTGTCGGCGAGCCGGATGCGGTCGCCGGTGGTGGGGCCGTACAGGCCGGCGTACGCGGCCCGGGTGAGCTCAGGCATCCAGCGGTCCCCCGCACTCGCCGCGCAGTCCTTCGACGATGCGCTTGCCGGCGATGGGGACGAGCCGCACCTCGACGGGGATGCCGGGTTCGAAGCGCACGGCGGTGCCCGCGGGGATGTCCAGGCGCCGGCCGCGGGCGGCCGCGCGGTCGAAGCGCAGACCCGGGTTGGCCTCGGCGAAGTGGTAGTGGGAGCCGACCTGGACGGGCCGGTCGGCGGCGTTGAGCACGGTGACGGTGGTGCGGTGCAGGCCCTCGTTGAGCCGGACGGTGCCGGCGGCGTGCAGGATCTCTCCGGGTATCACGTGGTTCCGCCTCCCCGTCACGCGATGGGCTCGTGGACGGTCACGAGCTTGGTGCCGTCGGGGAAGGTGGCCTCGACCTGCACGTCGTGGATCATCTCCGGCACGCCGTCCATGACGTCGGCGCGGGTGAGGACGGCGCGCCCGGAGGCCATCAGCTCGGTGACCGTGCGGCCGTCCCGGGCACCTTCGAGGACGTGGGCGGTGATCAGGGCGATCGCTTCGGGGTGGTTCAGCCGCAGGCCCCGGGCCCTGCGCCGCTCGGCGACATCGGCGGCGACGTGGACGAGGAGCTTGTCCATCTCGTGCGGGGATAGTTGCATGCGCCCACCTCAGCACAGGGTTGACCAGGGCTTCTGCGGCCCGTGGCCGGTGCACGCAGATTAAGGCGCAAGCTTTTCCAACGCGTTAACAGGTCAGACCCGTTCTTTGCGTGCGCATGACGAGCCTGCTCAGCGGCCCGAATCCGCGCCGCCCGGGTCGCGATGCTCGGCGGCGATGCCGAAGCGCCTGCGTTCGCCCGCGGTGGAGGAGGACGCCGGGCGCAGTGCCGCCACCGTGCTGATCACCTGCTCGCCCTCCGCCTGCGCCGCGGCCTCCGGCTGCTCCAGTCGCTGCAGGTCGGCAGCGGAGACGAGGGCCACCAGCGGCTTGCCGTGGCGGGTGACGACGACCCGCTCGCCGCCGTAGACCACGCGGTTGATCAGGTCCGCCAGCTCGGCTCGGGCTTGCGTCACGGGAATTTCATAGGCCATGCTCCCATTCTAACTGGACGTACGTCCTGTACATTTTTTACAGAAACCGAGAGGGAGCGCCGTCATGGACACCGCCATCCGGGACCTGAACCCGTACGAGAAGCTGTTCGCGGAACGCCTGATCGTCCTCGGCGCGCCGGTCGACGACGCGGCGGCCCAGGACGTGATCGCCCAGTTGATGCACCTGGAGCACGCGGCGCCCGGCCGGGACATCGGGCTCTACCTCAACTCGCCCGGCGGCTCCCCCGGGGCCATGAGCGCCATCCGCGACACCATGCGCTACGTCGAGTGCGACATCGAGACCGTCTGCCTGGGCCAGGCCTGCGGCCCCGCCGCCGTGCTGCTGGCGGCCGGCACCCGCGGCAAGCGGCTGATGCTGCCGCACGCGCGGGCCGTGCTGCGCCAGCCCGCCCTGCCCGAGCCGGTGCGCGGGCAGACCGCGGACCTGGCCCTGTGGGCGGCGGAACTGCTGCGCGTGCGCGACGAGATGGTGACGGCGCTGGCCGGGGACACCGGGCAGGACACCGAGCGGATCCGCCGGGACCTCGAGCGCGACACCGTGCTGGACGCCGAGGCCGCCGTCGCCTACGGCCTGGCCGACGCCGTGGTCACCGACCGCCGCTCGCAGCAGGCCTGGGCCGGGACGACGAGGTGAGCGGCGTGCCGTACGACGACGAGTTCCGCGACGACTCCCGGGACGCGGCGCACCGGTGGCCGCCTCCGCTGCCCCCGCTGCCCGCCCTGACGCGCGCGGAGGGCGAGTTGGTCGACCGCTATCTGGAAGTACTGGATCAGCTCGGCAGGATCAACCCGGCCCGGGCACACGACACGTACAGCGGGCTACGAGCCGCGCAGAGGCTCGTGGTCGCGGCCACCGCGCTGCGCGATGCGCTCACCGCGATGCACGAACGCGGTGAACGCGAGGTGTACGGGAGGACTTTGACGCGGGCGATGCGGGTCCTGGACGGTGAACGACGGGCCCGGCGGGTGATGTTGCCTCCGGAGGCGGCGAACTGAGGAGCGGAAACATTCTTCCCCCGATCTCCTCCAGACGCCGGAGGCGATCGTAGACGGAGCGCGGTGATCTCCTCGGGCAGCGCGCCGGGCCGCCGCCCGGGGAGATCGCTCCGGCGCAGGTGGCGGCCTCACCAGGGATGATCAGTGAGTACCAAATCCCGCTGCGTCCACCTGAATTGCCCGAAGGTGACGAGGCTCACATAACAGGGGATCCCCTCGGTTTCCCCGGCCCGGCTGCGCCAAGATCCCTGCGACGACAAGACCCCGCCACCACGGCGGGGCGGTCCGGGCGGACGCCGAACCCTGCCGCCGCCCGGGCGCGGGTCGACATGGGTGCACTCGGCAGGGATGGAGGACCCGAGCACGACGGGACGGCCGGAGCCGGGCACCACCGGACCGCCCCTTGGGGTGAAGCCGCCGTGCGCGGCCGGGCATTCTTCGCCTGCCCGAACCCGACAGGTCATCCTTCACAGGCGGCTGACGAAGGGTGAGAGCATGGGCGTGCACAGGCGTCCCTCGAAGCTGTCCCGGGCCCGGGCCGCGGCGGTTCCCGTCTCGGCGCTGACCCTCGCGGCCGTGAGCGCCTCGGTGCTGGCACCGGGCGCGGCCGGAAAGGCCGAAGCGGCAACCGTCTCCGTCCAAGCCCTGTTGGTCGCGGCCTCGAAGGCCGGCTCCCCCTACCAGTGGGGAGCCACCGGCCCGTACCGCTTCGACTGCTCGGGGCTGACGCAGTACTCGTTCAAGCGGGTCGGCAAACAGCTGCCGCGCACCGCACAGGAGCAGTTCAACCGCACCCGCCACATCCCCGCCGCCACCCGCGAGCGGGGCGACCTGGTCTTCTTCCACGGCCGGGGCGGGGTCTACCACGTGGGCATCTACGCCGGTGACAACCTCATCTGGCACGCCCCCAAGACCGGTTCGGTCGTCCGCATGGAGCGCATCTGGACCAGGAGCGTCTCCTACGGCCGCGTCAACGGCTGACGCACCGCGCGTCCGGCTGCCGTCAGCTCATCGGACCGGGCCACGGCAGCCGGACCCACACCGTCTTGCCCCCGTCCGCCGTCGGGGCGATGTGGAAGCCGCCGCCCTGTTCGGCGGCGAGGCAGCGCACGATGAGCAGGCCCCGGCCGTTGTCCTGCGAGGCGGCCGCGGGCAGGCGCCGGGGGTGGCGCGGGTAGCTGTCGCCGACCCCGATGCGCAGGCACTCGTCGCGGTCGAGGCGCAGCTCCACGGTGAAGGAGGGCGAGTACCCCCGGGTGTGCAGCACGGCGTTGGTGGCCAGCTCGGAGACGATCAGGCGGATGACGTCGGCGGCCTCGGTGCCCTGGGGCAGACCCCACTCGGCGAGCAGGTGCGCGATGCGGCGGCGGGCCACGGCGACCGAGGCCGGGACGCTCGGCAGGGTGACGGTTGCTTCCTGGTGGTCTGCCATGGCGCTGCACCTTTCCCGACGCGTCCGTGCAGCGTGCCACTGATAACGGCCCTGATGGGTGGGTTCCACCGGATTATGGATATATCTGTCGCTCGAAGCGGTGAACTCTGCGAACCGCGACCGCATTTGGCCGCCGCATTGGTTTATTGACTCTCATCACCTCTGAGGAGAGCTGATGCGGTACGAACCTGCGGTGCGCCGCCGCAAACTCGGCGCGGAACTGCGCCGTCAGCGCGAGCTGACCGGCATGACCAGCCGGGAGGCCGCCTGCGCGCTGGGCTGGCACCAGTCGAAAGTGAGCAGGATCGAGACGGGCAGCAGTGGCGCGAAGCCCTCGGACGTCGCCCGGCTGCTGGACGTCTACAGCGTCTCGGACCCCGAGCTCAGGGAGATGCTCGGCGCGCTGTGCGGGGCGCCGGCGCCGGACGGGAGCAGGAAACGCTCCCCGGGCCGGCGCGGCTGGTGGTACGCCTACCGGGAGCTGCTGCCCGCGGCGTACCTCGACTTCATCCGCCTGGAGTCGGAGGCCTCCTGCGCCCGTACGCTGGAGACCACGGTGGTGCCCGGCCTGCTGCAGACGCCGGCGTACGCCCGGGCCGTGACCCGCGCGGCGCTCGGCGACCCGCCGGAGGATCTGGTCGAGGAGCTGGTCAGGGTACGGATGGCCCGCCAGTCGGTCCTCGCCGGCGAGCGCCCGCTGCAGCTGTGCGCGGTCCTGGACGAGGCGGCGCTGCGGCACGAGGTGGGCGGCCGCGCGGTGATGGACGGGCAGCTGCGTCACCTCGTCCGCCAGGGCGGTCTGCCGCACGTGCGGCTGCACGTGCTGCCGTTCAGCCGGGGAAGTCATATCGGCATCACGGGGCCTTTCGTCATCTTCTCGTTTGCGCGCATCGCCGATCTGGACGTGGTTGTCCTCGACCATTTGACGAGTAGCCTCCACTTGGAGCGGCGAGAGGACCTCCGGGCGTACGCCGCGGCCTTCGCCTCGCTGCGGGAAAAGGCCCTGCCGCACGAGGAGTCCCTCGCCTACATCACCGCAGTCGCCGACGGCACGTAAGGAGGCGCCATGTCCATGTCCCTCAGGCCTCGGTACGCGCAGCCCCGGTACGTCCACAGCAGCCACAGCACCGGCATGAACAACTGCGTCGAGACGGCGCTGCTGGGGCCCGGGCTGCTCGCGGTCCGCGACTCCAAACGGGCCTCGGGGCCCGTGCTGCTGTTCTCCCGCGCCGCCTGGTCGGCCTTCGTCGCCTCGCTGCGGGCGCCGGCCTGGCGGCCGCCCGCCCGGCGCGCCGCCCCCACGGGCGGCGCCCGGTCAGGCGCGCGGCGCCGTCCGGGCGATCGTGGCGGCCGCCGCCGCCACCTGGCGGTCGGACAGGTCCGCGCGGGCGGTCAGCCGCAGCCGTGAGACGCCGTCGGGCACCGACGGCGGCCGGAAGCAGCCGACCGCGAGCCCCGCGGACCGGCAGTCGGCCGCCCATCGGACAGCGGCCTCCGGCGAGGGCGCCCGCACCGAGACGACGGCGGCGTCGGGCCGTACGGCCTCCAGCCCCGCTGCCGTGAGGCGCCGGTGCAGTTCCCTGGCCACCTGCCGTACCCGGTGGGCGCGCTCGGGCTCCCGGCGCAGCACGTCCAGGCTCGCCAGGGCCGCCCCGGCCGCGGCCGGGGCCAGACCGGTGTCGAAGATGAAGGTACGGGCGGTGCTGACCAGGTGGGCGATGACACGCGCCGGGCCGAGCACCGCCCCGCCCTGGCTGCCGAGCGACTTCGACAGCGTCACGGTCGCAACGACCCCCGGCGCGCCCGCCAGGCCGGCGGCCGCCACGGCCCCGCGGCCGCCGTCGCCGAGCACGCCCAGACCGTGCGCGTCGTCGACCAGCAGGGCCGCGCCGTACTCCCGGCAGGCGGCGGCGAGAGCGGGCAGCGGGGCGGCGTCGCCGTCGACGGAGAAGACGGAGTCGCTCACGGCGATCGCCCGCCCGCCGTGGGCCGCGAGCGCCTTGCGCACGGCCTCGGGGTCGGCGTGCGGGACGACGGCCTTGCGGGCGCGGGCCAGGCGCACGCCGTCGATGAGGGAGGCGTGGTTGGCCTCGTCGCACACCAGCAGGGTCTCGTCCGCGGCGGGGCCGGCGAGGGCGGTGACTGCGGCGAGGTTGGCGGCGTAGCCGGAGGAGAGCACGAGGGCCGCCTCGAAGCCGCAGAAGGCGGCGAGTTCCTCCTCCAGTCGGGCGTGCAGCTCGGTGCTGCCGGTGACCAGGCGGGAGCCGGTGGCGCCGGCACCCCAGTGCCGGGCCGCCTGTGCCGCGGCGGCGGTGACCTCGGGATGGCGCGTCAGGCCCAGGTAGTCGTTGCCCGCCAGGTCGGCGAGGGAGGACTCGGCCGGGCGCGGGCGCAGGGTGCGCACCAGCCCCGCGGCGGCGAGCCGCTCGTGGTGGGCGTCGATCCAGTCGAACGGGTCCCGCTGCATGCGCCGTCCCTCGCGTTTGGTGGGTTTGCATAAAACCTAGCCGCCAGGTGCCCCGGACAGGATGTGGCGATACACACACCTGCCTCGGCTCTCGTTGTGCGGTCCCTCCCTTGGCCGGGGCCACGGGTGTAGGCGAGGATCTGCGCCATGGACCTGCTGAACACGCTGGTGGACAAGGGGCTGCGGCGCGAGCTGCCGACCCGCGAGGAGGCGCTGGCCGTGCTGGCGACCTCCGACGACGAGGTGCTCGACGTGGTCGCGGCGGCCGGAAAGGTACGCCGCAAGTGGTTCGGGCGGCGAGTGAAGTTGAACTATCTCGTCAACCTCAAGTCCGGGCTGTGCCCGGAGGACTGCTCGTACTGCTCGCAGCGGCTGGGGTCGAAGGCCGAGATCCTCAAGTACACCTGGCTCAAGCCGGAGGACGCCTCCAAGGCCGCGGCGGCGGGCATCGCCGGTGGCGCCAAGCGGGTCTGCCTGGTCGCCAGCGGCCGCGGTCCGACCGACCGGGACGTCGACCGGGTCTCGAGGACGATCGAGGCGATCAAGGAGGAGAACGAGGGCGTCGAGGTGTGCGCCTGTCTCGGCCTGCTCTCCGACGGCCAGGCCGAGCGGCTGCGCGCGGCGGGTGCCGATGCCTACAACCACAACCTCAACACCTCCGAGGCCACGTACGGCGAGATCACCACCACCCACACCTACGCCGACCGCGTGGACACCGTGCACAAGGCCCAGTCGGCGGGCATGTCGGCCTGCTCGGGCCTGATCGCGGGCATGGGCGAGAGCGACGCGGACCTGGTGGACGTGGTCTTCTCGCTGCGCGAGCTCGACCCGGACTCGGTGCCGGTCAACTTCCTCATCCCCTTCGAGGGCACGCCGCTGGCCAAGGAATGGAACCTCACCCCCCAGCGCGCGCTGCGCATCCTGGCCATGGTGCGCTTCGTCTGCCCCGACGTGGAGGTCCGTCTGGCGGGCGGCCGCGAGGTGCATCTGCGCTCGCTGCAGCCGCTGGCGCTGCACCTGGCCAACTCCATCTTCCTCGGCGACTACCTGACCAGTGAGGGCCAGGAGGGCCGGGCCGACCTCGCGATGATCGAGGACGCGGGCTTCGAGGTCGAGGGCGCGGACACCACGACGCTGCCCGCGCACCGCGCGGACGCCCTCACGGGCGGCTGCGGCAGCCACGGCGGCGGCGGTTGCGGACCGTGCGGCGACGGCGGTGCGCCGGCCGCGCCGGAGGACGCCGACGCGAGCGGCTGCGGCTCCGCGGGAGCCTGCGGTCCGGCTGCGGCCGGGGCGCCGGCGACCGCCGGCTCCGTCGCGCAGACCGACGCCGTCCCGGCCGGTGTGTCCGGCGCGGCGGGGCAGGCCGTGCCCGGCGAGGTCCGCAACGACCTGGTGGCCGTGCGGCGCCGGGGCGCGGGCACGGACCTGCCGCCCAATGCCTGAGCCGCTCGTCGGGCCGCTCGATGCGGCCCGGCTGCTCGAGCTGGACCGGCAGCACGTGTGGCACCCCTACGGTCCCATGCCGGGCCGGCAGCAGCCGCTGGTCGTCGCATCGGCATCCGGGGTGCGGTTGCGGCTGGCCGGGGCGGAGCACGCCGGCCGCGAGCTCGTCGACGGCATGTCCTCGTGGTGGTCGGCCGTCCACGGCTACAACCACCCGGTGCTCAACGAGGCCGCCCGGGACCAGCTGGGGCGGATGAGCCATGTGATGTTCGGCGGGCTCACGCACGAGCCCGCCGTGCGGCTGGCGGCCCGGCTGGTGGAGATCACCCCCGAGGGCCTCGACCACGTCTTCCTCGCCGACTCCGGTTCGGTGGCGGTCGAGGTGGCCGTCAAGATGTGCCTGCAGTACTGGCATTCGATCGGCCGGCCCGAGAAGCGGCGCCTGATGACCTGGCGCGGCGGCTACCACGGCGACACCTGGCAGCCGATGGCCGTGTGCGACCCCGACGGCGGGATGCACCACCTGTGGTCCGGGGTGCTGTCCCGGCAGGTGTTCGCCGGCGTGCCCCCGCACGACCGCGACACCGCCGCCCTGCCGGCGTACGCGGCGCATCTGCGGGAGACGCTCGCACGGCACGCGCACGAGTTGGCGGCGGTGATCGTCGAGCCGGTCGTGCAGGGCGCGGGCGGCATGCGCTTCCACGACCCGTCGCTGCTGCGCGTGTTGCGCGAGGCGTGCGACGAGCACGACGTGCTGCTGGTGTTCGACGAGATCGCGACGGGCTTCGGCCGCACCGGCGAGCTCTTCGCCGCCGACCACGCGGGCGTGACCCCGGATGTGATGTGCCTGGGCAAGGCGCTGACCGGTGGATACGTGACGCTGGCGGCGACGCTGTGCACCCCGCGCGTGGCCGACGGGATCAGCTCCGGCGAGGTGCCGGTGCTCGCCCACGGCCCCACGTTCATGGGCAACCCGCTGGCCTGCGCGATCGCGAACGCCTCGATCGACCTGCTGCTCGGTCAGGACTGGCGCACCCGGGTCAAGGACATCGGCACCGGGCTGCGCGACGGCCTGGCCGGCGCCGCGGACCTGCCGGGCGTGCGGGACGTACGGGTCCTGGGCGCGATCGGCGTGGTCGAGCTCGACCACGAGGTGGACATGGCGGCCGCCACGGCCGCAGCGGTGCGGGAGGGCGTATGGCTGCGCCCCTTCCGGAACCTGATCTACACGATGCCGCCGTACGTCACCGGCGACGAGGACCTGGCGAGGATCTGCGCGGCGGTGTGTGCTGCCGCGCGGGAGGGATAGGAGCGGAAGATGTCGGTGCTGGTCGTGTCGGGCACGGGCACGGAGATCGGCAAGACGGTCGTGACGGCCGCCGTCGCGGCGGCCGCGCTGGCCGCCGGGAAGTCGGTGGCCGTCCTCAAGCCGGCCCAGACCGGGGTGGGCCCCGACGAACCGGGGGACGTCGCCGAGGTGCGGCGCCTGGCGGGCGAGGAGGTCATGGGCGTGGAGATCGCCCGCTTCCCCGACCCGCTGGCCCCCAACACGGCCGCCCGCCGGGCCGGGCGGGAGCCGGTGCGCCCCGCGAAGATCGCCGAGGTGGCCTCCCGGCTCGCCGAGGAGCACGACCTCGTGCTGGTCGAGGGCGCGGGCGGGCTGCTCGTCCGCCTGGACGACGAGGGCGCGACCCTGGCCGACGCGGCCGGGCTGCTCGGGGCCCCGGTGCTCCTCGTCGTCCAGGCCGGGCTGGGCACGCTCAACACCTCCCAGCTGTCCACGGAGGCGCTGCGCTCGCGCGGCCTGGCGTGCGCGGGCCTGGTCATCGGGAGCTGGCCGGCCGAGCCGGACCTCGCCATGCGGTGCAACCTGGCGGACCTGCCCGAGGTCGCGGGCGCACCCCTGCTCGGCTCGGTGCCGGAGCGCGCCGGCGAGCTGGACGGCGCGGCCTTCCGGCGCCTGGCGCCCACCTGGCTGGCTCCTCGGCTGCACGGCAGCTGGACGTGCGAGGCGCACCGCTCGGCCGCATAGTGGTGGTCCGGCCCGCAGCGAGCTGTCCTAAGGGGTTGGCGCCATGGGCAAGACCATCGAGATGTACTGGTGGAACGACCAGCCGAACCTCGGGGACAGGCTCAACCCGCTGATCGTCGAGCGCCTCTTCGGCGTGCGGGTGCGGCGGGTGGAGATGGAGCGGGCCACGCTGATCGGCATCGGGTCGTGCCTGCACCGGCTGGCCCGGTCGATCGCCGCCCGGCCCCGCGACATCCACGTGTGGGGCACCGGTTACCCCTTCGACGAGGAACCGGCGGTCGGGCACGCCTGCGTGCGGCACTGGGCCATCCGGGGGAAGCTGACCCAGCGGCACAGCGCCCTGGACGGCGTCACGCTGGGCGACCCGGGGCTGCTGGCCTGTCACCTGGTGGACGCCCCGCGCAAGGACGCCCCGGTCGGGCTCGTCCCGCACCTGTGGAACCGCGCGGACGCGGAAGTGCTCAAGGCCAAGGAACGCTTCCCGTGGCTCAAGGTGATCGACGTGCGGCGGCATCCGGTCGAGGTGATGAAGCAGATCGCCTCCTGCGAGGTCGTCCTGTCCTCCGCGCTGCACGGCCTGGTGATCGCGGACAGTTTCGGGGTGCCCAACCAGTGGGTGACCTTCACGACGCCGCCGCACGGCGGCGAGTGGAAGTTCCGCGACTACTACTCGGTGTACGACATGCCGCCGCCGGCTCCCCGGCCCTTCCGCGCGGACCTGCTGGAGCAGGCGCAGCTGGAGCAGGTGGCCGCGGCGTACCGGCCGCGCGACACGGCCCGCATCCAGCGCTCGCTCGTCCGGGCGTTCCCCCGGGACCACGTCTGACCTGCGCGGGGGCGGCAGAGGATGCGACTCCCGCCCCCGCGCACGGCACTACAGCACCGACAGCTCCGCTTCCAGGTCGTCCAGGCCGAGGGAGCCCATGGACAGCGCGGCCATGTGCCAGGCCTTCGCGTCGAACGCCTCGCCGTGGGCCTTGCGGGCCGCCTCGCGGCCCGCGAGCCACGCCCGCTCGCCGAGCTTGTAGCCGATGGCCTGGCCCGGCCAGCCGAGGTAGCGCACCAGCTCGCTCTCGACGAAGTCCGCCGGGCGCCCGCTGTGCAGGCCGAAGAACTCCTGTGCCAGCTCGGGCGTCCAGCGCTCGCCGGGGTGGAACGGGGAGTGGGCGGGGATCTCCAGCTCCAGGTGCATGCCGATGTCGATGATCACGCGGGTGGCCCGCATCATCTGCGCGTCCAGGTAGCCCAGGCGGCGCTCGGGGTCGGTGAGGAAGCCCAGTTCGTCCATCAGGCGCTCGGCGTACAGCGCCCATCCCTCGACGTTGGCGCTGACCAGGCCGACGGTGGCCTGGTAGCGCGAGAGGTTGTCGGCCACGTGCATCCACTGCGCGAGCTGCAGGTGGTGGCCGGGCACGCCCTCGTGGTACCAGGTGGAGACCAGGTCGTAGACGGGGAAGCGGGTCTGGCCCAGGGTGGGCAGCCAGGTGCGGCCCGGGCGGGAGAAGTCCTCGGAGGGCTCGGTGTAGTACGGGGCCGCAGCGCCGCCGGGCGGGGCGATGCGCGACTCCACGCGCTTGACGCGCTCGGCCAGTTCGAAGTGGGTGCCGTCCAGCGCCTCGATCGCCTCGTCCATCAGCGCCTGCAGCCACACGCGCACCTCGTCGACGCCCTCGATGTGGGTGCCGTGCTCGTCGAGGTGGGCCAGCGCCTCCCACGGGGTCTTCGCACCGGGCAGGATCTTCTCCGCCTCCAGCCGCATCTCGCCGAGGATGCGGTGGTACTCCGACCAGCCGTAGGCGTACGCCTCGTCGAGGTCGAGGTCGGTGCCGTTCCAGTAGCGGGAGAAGCGGGCGTACCGCTCGCGCCCCACCACCTCCGGCGCGCCGGCGACGGCGGGTGCGTACGTCCCCTCCAGCCAGTCGCGCAGCGCGGCCAGGCCGCCCGTGGCGATGCGGGCCGCCTCGTCGAGCTCGGTGCGCAGCGCGGCGGGGCCGTCGGCGGTGAAGTCGCCGAACCAGCCGGCGCCCGTGCCGATCCACTCCGCGAGCTGTCCCAGCACGGTGGAGACCTGCCGGGGCCCGGCGAACAGGCCGCGGTCCAGGCCCTCGGCGAGCGTGGCGCGGTAGCCCTCCAGGGCCGCCGGGACGGCGCGCAGCCGGGCGGCGATCGCGGACCAGTCCTCGTCGGTGGCGGTGGGCATGAGGGAGAAGATGTCGCGCACGGAGTGCAGCGGCGAGTGGATGTTGCTGACCGTGCGCAGGTGCTCGCCGGTGTCGTGCAGGGCGAGTTGGGCGGTCAGCCGTTCGCGCAGCAGCCGGGCGCAGCGCCGCTCCCGTTCGTCGTCGGCCCCGGGGCGTCCTTCGGCCTCGGCCAGCTGCTCCAGGGTGGTGCGGGCCAGGGCTGCGAGGGCGTCGCAGCCTGCGGGCGAGAAGTCCGGCAGGTGCGGGGCGGACTCGGGGATGCCGAGGTAGGTGCCGGTGATGGGGTCGAGTTCGGTCAGGGCGGTGACGTAGGCGTCGGCGACCTGGCGGGGCAGGAGCGCGCTGCTGGTGTTCGGCATGGGCTCATCCTCGTACGCCACCGGGGCCCGCGTCACCGGCATTTCGCTCATGGCTGCCGGGTGCTCGGCGCACGGTCGTCGTGCCGTGCGCCGGGGGTCGCGGGCGCGGCGGCGAGGCGGGCGGTGATGACGAGGGTGCCCCCCTCGACCTGGTAGTCCAGTGGCAGGCCGAGGGAACGCATGGTCGCCACGATGCCGGTGTTGCCGGCGGTGGTGACGGCGTAGACGCTGTCGCAGCCGGTGTCGGCGGCCATCTCCACGAGCCGGCGCAGCAGTTCGCCGCCGATGCCACGGCGCTGCCAGGCGTCCTCGACCAGGAGCGCGACCTCGGTCTCCTCGCCGTCCCACAGCAGGTGGCCGAGAGCGACGAGGCGGCCGGAGCGGGTGCAGGCGGCCAGGGTGCGGCCGAAACGGGGGCCGAGCAGGTGGCCGAGATAGCGGTCGGCGTCGCGGACGGGGCCGTGGTAGCGGCGGGCCAGGGTGGCCGATGAGCAGCGCTCGTGCATCTCCCGGGCGGCGGCCAGGTCGCCGGGCCCGGCGCGGCGCACGGTGATCTCGTTGCCCTCGGGCAGGATGTGCACGTCGCCGCGGTGCGGGACGCGCGGGCCCAGCCGGGCGTCGAGTTCGACCAGGGCCCGGGCCCGGGCGAACTCGGCGGGGGTGAAGGGCAGATGAGGTCGCTCGATGGTGATGGTGCCGCCGGCGGGGTCGCGCAGCCGCAGCACCGTCTCCTCCCACACGCCGTCGTGCGGTACGGGTTCGGTGACGGCGCCGCTGCGCGGGGAGCGGGCGGGTGTGGAGCGGATGGTGCAGCGGCCGAGCAGCTGGCGCAGGGCGAGGGGGAGTTCGGCGGGGTCGACGGCGGTACGGGTGGCCAGGCGCAGGACGCGGGTGGGGGCGTCGACGAGGTCGTGGGCGTCGGCGCGCTCCAGCCAGGTCGAGCGGCCGCCGCCGGTGGCGGCCGCCCGGGTCAGGTCGGCGGGCGCGAGCGCGGCGGGGGCGCGCAGGAGCAGCTCGTCGACGGTGGCGTCGCCGAGAGGGTGGGTCTGCAGGGAGAGGATGTCGACGCCGCGGTCGGCCAGGGCCCGGCCGAGGGCGGCCAGGCTGCCGGGGGTGTCGCGCACGGTGGTGCGCATCCGCCACAGCGCGGTGGCGCCGGGGCCGGGTGCGGCGGCCGGGGCGGGGGGCGGGTGGTCCGCGGTGCGGGCGCGGCGCCGGGAGAACCAGGTGTGGAACGCGGCGGTGGCCAGCAGGGCACCGGCGGAGGCGACCAGCAGGGCGGGGCCGTCGGGCCCGTGGGCGACGGTGTTGGCCACGCAGTCGGCGGTGGCGACCGCGGTGAACACGGCGGCCAGTTCGGCCAGGTCGCGGCGCCAGTGGTGGTGCCGGCGGCGCGTGTCGTCAAGACTCCGGGCAGCGGTCTCGGGGGTCTCGTCGCTCATGTCGCCCACCCTGACGGACGGGTGTTGCGTGATCGCGAACGCTCTGTGTCCGGTGAGTTACGGACGCTTCTGTTCGCTTCTGTGACCGGTGGGCGGATTCTGCCGGCCTCCCCTCGCATACGCCGTCCGTCGTCTACGCACTCCGTCGTTTACGCACTCCGTCGTTTACGCCGTCCGCCGCGGCGGACAGACTCATGGACATGGACATCACGGTCCCGGTGCCGGGCGGCATGGTGTGGGCGCAGGACACGGGTGGGGAGGGCACGCCGGTCGTCCTGCTGCACCCCGGGGTGGGCGACTCGCGGATCTGGGACGGGGTGGTGCCGCTGCTGGCGCCGCACCACCGGGTGATCCGCTACGACGCGCGCGGGTTCGGACGCTCCCCCGCGCCGACGGTGTCGTACTCCCACGCGCGCGACCTGGCGGTGGTCCTCGACCACTTCGGCCTGGAGCGGGCCGTGCTGGCCGGCTCCAGCCTGGGCGGCGCCACCGCGGTGTCCGTGGCGCTCGCGGCCCCCGGCCGCGTGGCCGGCCTGGGGCTGCTGTGCCCGGGCGTCACCGGCTACCCGCAGCTGTCCTCGCCCGAGGTCACGGCCCGCATCGAGGAGCTGGCGCAGGCCGGCGACGTGGACGCTCTGGTGGAGCTGGGCCTGCGCACCTGGGGCGCGGCCGGCAGCGGTACCGACGACGAGGCCGGGGCCCAGCTGCGGGCGGCGATCCCGGCGTGGTTCGCCACCCACCCCTACGTCACCCAGGACGCGCCGGCCTTCGACCGGCTCCCCGAGCTGGACGTGCCGTGCGTGCTGGCCCTGGGCGAGCAGGACCAGGACGAGGTGGTGCGCTGCAACGAGGCGATGGCGGCCCGCATCCCCGGCTGCCGCCTGGTGCGCTGGCCGCACTGCGACCACTTCCCGTCGCTGCGCGACCCGCGGGCGGTCGCCGATCTCCTGCTGGAGCTGGCCGGCGCCCCGCGCTAGGCGGTGCCCGGCGGATCTTCATGCGGCACGACGGCGCCCCTACGGGGCGCTGCCCAGGGCGCGCAGGGCGTCCTCGACGGCGCGGTGGAACGTCGGGTAGGCGTGGATCATGTGCCGCAGCGTCTCGACCGGCACCTGGCCCTGGACGGCCACGGCCAGCCCGTACATCACCTCGCCGCCCACCGGGCCCGCGACGGTCGCCCCGGCCAGTACGCCCCGGTCGGCGTCCTCGACGAGTTTGACGAAGCCCTCGTTGCCCGCCTTGTGGATCCAGCCGCGGGCCGAGGAGGGCAGGCTCGCGGTGCCGGTGCGCACGCGGGGCATCTTCTGCCGTGCCTGGCTCTCGGTCAGGCCCACGGCTCCGACCTCGGGATCGGTGAACGTCACCCGGGGCAGGGCCCGGTAGTCGGCCTCGGGGCCGGGCTCGCCGAGGACGGTGCGCACGGCGATCTCCGCCTCGTACATCGCCACGTGGGTGAAGGCGCCGTGCCCGGTGACGTCGCCGACCGCCCACAGTCCCGGGGCGACGCGCATCCGGCCGTCGGTGCGCAGGCTGCGGGCCCGCGGGTCCATGCCGATCGTCTCCAGCCCCAGGTCGGCGAGGGCTGCCCGGCGGCCGGTCGCCACCAGCAGCTGCTGTGCCGTCAGCTCCTCGCCGCCGTCGAGCGCGAGGGTGAAGCTGTCGCCGTCGTGCCGGGCCGCGGTGGCACGGGCGCCGGTGCGCACGGCCAGGCCCTCGGCGCGCAGCACCTGCTCCACGAGCGCGCCGGCCTCCGGCTCCTCGGCCGGCAGGAGGCGATCGAGCGCCTCGACGACGGTGACCTGCGTGCCGAAGCGGGCGAAGACCTGGGCGAGTTCGACGCCGACGGCGCCGCCGCCGAGCACGAGCAGCGAGCGCGGGGGCTCCTGCGCGGCGACGGCCTCCCGGTTGGTCCAGTAGGGCACCGTCTCCAGCCCGGGCACCGGCGGCACCTGCGGGTGGCTGCCGGTGGCCAGCACGATGCCGTGCCGGGCCTCGAAGACGCCGCCCTGCGCGCCCTCGACGGCCACCCGGCCCGGGCCCGCCAGCCGGCCGTGGCCGCGTACGAGCCGGCCGCCCTTGCCGGTGAAGCGGTCGGCGGCGACCTGGTCGTTCCAGTCGTCGGTGGCGTCGTCGCGGATGCGGGCGGCCACCGGGGCCCAGTCGGCGCGCACCTCGGCCGTGCCGGCCAGGCCGGGCACGCGCCGGGCCTCGGCCAGCAGGTTCCCGGCGCGGATCATCATCTTGCTGGGGACGCAGGCCCAGTACGGGCACTCGCCGCCGACCAGCTCGGCCTCCACGCCGACCACGGCGAGCCCCGATTCGGCGAGCCGGCCGGCCACGTGCTCGCCGCCCGGGCCCATACCGATGACCACGACGTCCACCTGCTCGGCCACAGGGCCCACCCTTCCTCGCGACGGTTCCCGCACGCCCACCATCCCACCGCGGCCGCGGAGTGCGGGGCTGCGACGCGCCCCGGGCCGCGGGCGCGCCGTGGCCGCGGCGTAGGGTCGTGATCGGTACGGGCCGCCGTACGGCGGCCCCCGGAGACAAGGAGGCAGCACAGTGCCCGTCAACGGACAAGCCCATGTGCGCATAGCCCGCCCCTCGCGCGACCTCGCGGCGGCCGAGCGGTTCTACACCGGCGGCCTCGGTCTGTCGGTGCTCTTCCGGAAGACGGCCGAGGAGGGCGCACCGCCCGCCGAGGCCCACGCGTTGCTGATGGTGGGCTGGGCGGACGCCGGCTGGCACCTGGAGCTGGTCGCCTCGCCCGACGGTTTCCCGCAGCCGGCCCCGACCGTGGAGGACCTGCTGGTGATCTACGCGGGTGAGGAGGTGCCCGAGGAGCTCGTGGCACGGCTGGAGGAGCACGGCGGCAAGCGGGTTCCCGCCCACAACCCCTACTGGGACACCTGGGGCGTGACGGTGGAGGACCCCGACGGCTACCGCCTGGTGCTGTCCACCCGCACCTGGTCGAACGCGGACCTCGCCACGAACGTGCGCGGCCTGGGCAGCTGACCTGGCGTCAGCGCGAGCCGTCGAGGACGACCCGGGCCACCAGTGCCGGGTCGTCGCTCATGGGCACGTGCCCGCAGCCGGGCAGCCTGACGAGCCGGGCCCCGGGGATGATCCGCTTCGCCCGCACGCCCTGGCGCCGCAGCAGCACCCGGTCGGCCGTGCCCCAGGCGATGGTCACCGGCATACCGGGGACGTCCCCGGTGAAGACGAAGGAGCGCCCGGCCTCCAGTACCGCGTCGAAGGCGGTCGCCTCCCGCAGGGCGCGGGTCTCGGCGAGCACCGCGTCCGGCGAACGGCGCCCGGGCCGGGCGTATATGGCGCTCGTCAGCGCCGCCCGGCCCACGCCCGTGCGGGCCAGGCGGGCCACGGCGGGCTCGGGCAGCCGCAGGGCGCCCAGGCGCAGCCCTCTCAGCACGGCGAAGGCGTAGTGGCGCTCGGCCGGGGTCCAGAAACCGCCCGGGGACAGGGCGGTGACGGACCGTACGAGCTTCTCCTGGCCCAGCCGCAGGGCGATCAGGCCGCCCAGGGAGTTGCCGGCGACATGCGGCCGCTCCAGGCCCAGGGCCTCGAACAGGGCGCGCAGCATCCGTGTCACGCCGCGCAGGTCGTGGGGTATGCCCTCGGGCACGGCGGCGGAGCGGCCGAAGCCCGGCAGGTCCACGGCGATCACGTCGCGCTCGGCGGCGAGGATGCCCATGACCGGGTCCCAGACCTGCAGGTGGTGGCCGATGCCGTGCAGCAGCACCAGCGGTTCGCCGTCGCCCAGCCGCTCGTAGGCCACCTCGACCGTGCGGTCCCCGGCGGGCGCTGCGACGGGGAAGGAGATCTTCTCGGCCATGGGGCGGCTCCTCGCCATCGTGGTCATGCGTACCGAGACAGGATGTCAGCAACGGTTACCGATGGGTAGAGGACGGTGCAAGATGGGTCCGTGACCACCAGCGAGACCCTACTCGAAGCCTTCGAGGGCCACCGCGCCCTGCTCACCGCCGTCGCCTACCGCATGCTCGGGCGCTTCGCCGACGCCGAGGACGTCGTGCAGGAGGCATGGCTGCGCTGGTCCTCGGCCGGGCGCGAGGAGGTCCGCGAACCGCGCGCCTACCTGGTGCGCGTGACCACCCGCCTCGCCCTCGACCGGCTGCGCCAGGTGCAGGCGCGGCGCGAGGAGTACGTGGGGCCGTGGCTGCCCGAACCGGTGACCACCGCCTACACCGGCGCCGAACGCGCGGAACTCGCCGACTCCGTCTCCCTCGCCCTGCTCGTCGTGCTGGAGTCGCTCTCCCCGCTGGAACGGGCCGTCTTCGTGCTGCGCGAGGCCTTCGACCTGCCGTTCCGGGACATCGCCGAGGCCACCGGCCGCAGCGAGGCGGCGGTGCGGCAACTGGCCGGCCGCGCCCGGCGGCACGTGGCCGAGCGCCGGCCGCGCTTCGACGCCGATCCGGCGCGCGGCCGCGAGCTGACCGAGCGGTTCCTGGCCGCGGCGGGCGGCGGCAGCCTGCAGGACCTGCTCGCGCTGCTGGCCCCCGACGTCCGCCTGGTGGCGGACAGCGGCGGCAGGGCCAAGGGCCCCCGACGGGTCATCCACAGCGCGGACAAGGTCGCCCGCTTCCTGCTGGCCGTGGCCGCGGTGCCGCTGCCCGAGCCGGACTACCGGCTGGTGGAGGTCAACGGTGGGCCGGCCCTGCTGGTGCTCTCCCGCGGCAGGCCCGACTCGGTCCTGTGCCTCGCCGTCGCCGAGGGCCGCATCTCCACCGTCTACCTCATGCGCAACCCGGACAAGCTCTCCGGCCTCCTGCCGGTGCCCAGCGCCCCGTAAGGGGCGCGGGGCAGTGCCGATCTGCGGCTGCCACCGCGTGGGCGCGATCAGCTGCGGGCGCGTCGTGGCTTGTCGCGCAGTTCCCCGCGCCCCTACGGGGCGCCGTGGTGGCTGCGTGACGAAGAGCCCTAGAGGCCGCCGGCGACCCGCAGGACGGCGCCGGTGGTGTACGACGCCTCCGGCGAGAGCAGCCAGGCCACCGCTCCGGCGATCTCGGCGGGCTCGCCGGCGCGGCCCATCGGCACGACGGCCGCCTTGGTGCGGGCGCGGTCCGGCGCGCCCATCGCGGCGTGGATGTCGGTGTCGACCAGGCCGGGCTGGACGGAGTTGACGCGGATGCCCTCGGCGGCGAGCTCCTTGGCCAGGCCCACGGTCATGGCGTCGACGGCCGCCTTGCTCGCCGCGTAGTGCACGTACTCCCCCGGGCTGCCGAGCGTCGCGGCGGCGGAGGAGATGTTCACGATGGCACCGCCGGCGCCGCCGTGCCGGGTGGACATCTCCAGGGCGGCGCGACGGGCACAGATCAGGGCCCCGGTCACGTTGACGTCGAGGACCCGGCGCATGCGCGCGACCGGGGTCTCGGTGAAGCGGCCGAGCAGGCCGGTGACGCCCGCGTTGTTCACCAGGCCGGTGACGGGCCCCAGTTGCGCGGTGACGGCGTCGAAGAGCGCGTCCACGGCGGCCTCGTCGCTGACGTCGACCCGGACGGCCAGACAGGCGGCGCCCGCCTCGCGCACCTGCGCCGCCGTCCGCTCGGCGGCCTCCTGCGCGTGCTCGTACCCGATGGCCACGGCGTGACCGGCGCGGGCCAGGTGCAGCGCCACGGCCGCCCCGATGCCCCTGCCGCCTCCCGTGACCACGGTGACCTGTCCGGCGTTACGGCTCATTGTGCGCCCCCTGTTGTCGTACGTGTTCCTTCGGTGTGCACCGGTGGCGACGACCGTAACCGAGGGTGGGTGCCGGGCAGGGCGCGGGGTGGCATTGGTCTTGACCAAGTACGCACGCCGTCCTATGGTCGCAGGCATACTGCAACAACCTTTAATAAAGAAGCGCGCAAAAAGCCTCGCGGAGGATCAGGGTGGGGACCACGCAACCGGAAGCGGTGCCGGAACCGAAGTACTGGCACCTGAAGACCGTCCTCAGTGACGCACTGGACTCCGAGTTCGCCGTCGGGGAGATCCTGCCCAACGAGCGCGACCTCGCGGCCCGTTTCGGTGTCGCGCGGGCCACGCTCCGCCAGGCACTGGAACAACTGGAGCTGGAGGGACGGCTGCAGCGCCGCCGGGGCGTGGGCACCAGCGTCGCCCCGCCGCGCATGGGCGTGGCCGTCACCGACGCGGGCCCGAACCGGACCGGCGGCGCCGGTGACGCCTGGCAGCCGATCGGCAGCACCTGGGAGGCGCCGCCCGCCTCCGTCGCCCGGCTGCTGGAGACCGAGTCGGGCGCGTGCGTGCACACCGTGCGCCGCACCCGCCGCACGCGCGGTCAGATCGTGGCCGCCGAGCTGCTCTACGTCCCTGCCCGCAGCGTTCCCGCCCTGTCCGCCGGGCCCGCCGAGGACAGCACGGCCGTGCTGCACGAGCTGCAGGCGCTGCCCCTGGACGGTCAGGACCGCTCCGTGGAGCTGGGATCGGCCGGCGCCGAGGAGGCCCGGCAGCTCGACCGGCTGCCCGGCTCCCCCGTGCTCGTCGTCACCACGCGCTACGTCGCCGGCGGGCGCACCGCGGCCGTCGCCGTGGCCACCTACCGGGCGGACACCTGCAAGCTGACCTTCGGCGAGAGCACCCCGCCCGCCGTGGCCCTGGCCGGCTGACGCGGCCTCAGCGGCGCGCCGTGACCGTGCCCTCGACCGCGAAGAGCTCCGCCTCGACGTGGTCGAGGGCCAGGCGCAGCGCGCCGGTGGCCACCGCGGCCTCGCCCAGCAGGGACTGGGCCACCTTCGGCGGGCGCAGGCAGTAGCGGGCCAGCTCGGTGCGCAGTGGTTCGAGGATGCCGTCCAGGCCTGCTGCCCAGCCGCCGACCACGACCAGCTCGGGGTCCAGGGCGAGGACGAGTGCCGCCACGTCGTGCACCAGGCGGCGCAGATAGCGCCGTACGGCGGCCCGGGCCGGCTCGTCGCCCTCCGCCGCGAGCGCGAAGACCCGCGCCACCTGGGCCTCGTCGAGCGGGTGCAGCGGCTCCCCGGTGGGCGAGAGCACTTCTTCCGGGGTGGCCTCACGGCCCAGCAGGTGCAGGGCGCCGATCTCGCCGGCCGCGCCGCCGAAGCCCCGGTGCAGCCGGCCGCCGATGAGCGCGCCGGCGCCCGGGCTCAGCCCGGCCAGCACGAAGACGAGGTCGTCGCTGCCGGTGCCCGCGCCCTTCCAGTGCTCGGCGACCGCGGCGGCGTTGGCGTCGTTCTCCACCAGCACCGGGCAGCGGAAGGAGCGCCGCAGCCGGTCGCCGAGCGGCAGCCCCGTCCAGCCGGGCAGCGCGGTGCTCAGCCGTACGGTGCCGTCGGCCTCGACGATGCCGGGGCTGGCCACGCCCACCGCCCGCAGGGCGGTGCGCGGGACGCCGGCGCGCGCGAGCAGGTCGGCGACGGCCTCGCGGGTGCGCTCCAGACGCTGCTCGGCCGGGTCGCTCTCGTGCACCTCGGCCTGCGCGGAGCCCACGATGCGCCCGCCGAGGTCGGCCAGCAGGACGGCGACGCGGTGCGCACCGATCTCGATGCCCAGCAGGTGACCCGCCTCGACCCGGAAGCGGAAGCGCCGGGCGGGCCGGCCCTGGCGGCGGGCGGCGCCCTCGTCGGCGGCCGCCTCCACGACGAGGCCGGCGCCGATCAGGCCTTCGACCACGCCCTCGACGGTCGGCCGGGACAGACCGGTGACCTTGACCAGGTCCGTGAGCGTGGGGGCCTGGGCGGCGCGCAGCGCGTGCAGCACCACTGCCGAGTTGATCCGCCGCAGCAGGGACGGGTCCCCACCGGTGAGCCGCCCCAACGTGCCGCCTCCTCGCTTTGCGCTCCCTTTGCCCGCTCGCCCGCCACGGATCGTATCCGCTGCGCGTCCGGGCGGCGAGCGCCGGGTTCCTCAGCCCGTGGCGCCGGCGGCCTCGCGCAGCCGGGCGAACTCCTCGGCCATCTTGGGCAGCGTCCAGTGGGCGTTGAGGCCGCTGGGGTTGGGCAGCACCCAGATCCGGGTGTCGCCGATGGTCCGCTCCTGGGGGCCGATGCGCGCCCGCCGGTCGCCGAAGGCGACGCGGTAGGCGGTGACGCCGACGACCGCGAGCCACCCCGGTCGCAGCAGCTTCACCTTCTCCACCAGGACGGCCCCGCCCTCGCGGAACTCCACCTCACCGATCTCGTCGGCGCGGGCCGTGGCCCGGGCGACGACGTTGGTGATGCCGAGCCCGTAGGCGAGCAACTGCCGTTCCTCGGCCGGCTCCAGGCGCCGCGGCGTGAAGCCGGAGGCATGCAGGGCGGGCCAGAAGCGGTTGCCCGGCCGGGCGAAGTGGTGGCCGGTGGCCGCCGACATCAGGCCCGGGTTGATGCCGCAGAACAGCACCTTCAGGCCGTCCGCGACCACGTCCGGCACGAGGCGGTCGCGGGCGGCCTGGAGTTCCTCCTGAGTGAAGGAGCGCCTCAGAGGATCGCCCCCGGCGCGTACTCGGCGGCCTGCGGGTGGCGCTTGGCGAGGTCCTCGATGCGGGAGACGACCAAGCCGACCTGGTCGGCGGCGGCACCGGTGAAGGACAGCTTGTCGGCCATCAGCGCATCCAGCGCGGCGCGGTCCAGCGGGATGCGCTCGTCGGCGGCGAGCTTGTCCAGCAGCTCGTTGCGCTCGGCGCCCTGCTCACGCATGGCCAGCGCGGAGGCCACCGCGTGCTCCTTGATGACCTCGTGGGCGACCTCGCGGCCCACCCCGGCGCGCACGGCGCCCATGAGCACCTTGGTGGTGGCCAGGAAGGGCAGGTAGCGGTCCAGCTCGCGGGCGACGACGGCCGGGAAGGCACCGAACTCGTCGAGGACGGTCAGGAAGGTCTCCAGCAGGCCGTCGAGGGCGAAGAAGGCGTCCGGCAGGGCCACGCGGCGCACCACGGAGCAGGAGACGTCGCCCTCGTTCCACTGGTCGCCGGCCAGCTCGCCGGTCATCGAGGCGTAGCCGCGCAGGATCACCATCAGGCCGTTGACGCGCTCGCAGGAGCGGGTGTTCATCTTGTGCGGCATCGCCGAGGAGCCGACCTGGCCGGGCTTGAAGCCCTCGGTGACCAGCTCGTGGCCGGCCATCAGGCGGATGGTCTTGGCCAGCGACGAGGGGGCCGCGGCCAGCTGCACCAGGGCGGTGACGACGTCGTAGTCGAGGGAGCGCGGGTAGACCTGGCCGACGGAGGTGAAGGCCTGGCCGAAGCCGAGGTGGCCGGCGATGCGCCGCTCCAGCTCGGCGAGCTTGCCGGCGTCGCCGCCGAGCAGGTCGAGCATGTCCTGGGCGGTGCCCACCGGGCCCTTGATGCCGCGCAGCGGGTAGCGCTCCAGCAGCTCCTCCAGGCGGTGGAAGGCGACCAGCAGCTCGTCGGCGCCGGTCGCGAAGCGCTTGCCGAGGGTGGTGGCCTGGGCGGCGACGTTGTGCGAGCGGCCGGCCATGACCAGCTCACCGTGCTCGGCGGCGAGGCGGGCCAGGCGCGCCAGGACGGCGACGGCGCGGTCGCGCACCAGCTCCAGGGAGAGCCGGATCTGCAGCTGCTCGACGTTCTCGGTCAGGTCGCGGGAGGTCATGCCCTTGTGGACGTGCTCGTGGCCGGCGAGGGCGTTGAACTCCTCGATGCGGGCCTTGACGTCGTGGCGGGTGACCTTCTCGCGCTCGGCGATCGAGGCGAGGTCGACCTGGTCCAGGACCCGCTCGTAGTCGGCGAGGGCCGCCTCCGGCACCTCGATCCCCAGGTCCTTCTGGGCGCGCAGCACGGCCAGCCACAGCTGCCGCTCCAGCTTCACCTTGTGCTCGGGGGACCACAGCACGGCGAGCTCGGGGGAGGCGTAGCGGCCGGCCAGAACGTTGGGGATGCGGGGCTTGGAGGACACAGGTGCAGTCACGTGGCGAAAGTCTACTGGCGGAATGCGCAGGCCGGCGCCCCGGGTGGGTTCGTGCCTTACTACGAAGACCGCACGCGGCCCGCCGGGGCGCCCGCGTCCGGTCAGCCGAGCGTCACCGGCAGGAGCGCATTGGTGCCCGGGGCGGCGCCGGCATGGGTGTCCGTGGTGAGCGCCTTGACGTTGACCGGCAGGACGCGCGTCGACTCGTGGTCCGAGGAGGGCGTATCGGCCGCTGCCGGGGTGGCGAGGGCGCCGAGGAACGCGAGGGCGGCGAGGGCGGTCAGGGCGATGCGGCGCATGGGCGGCCTTTCGGATCGGCGGTCCGGGAAACGCTGCGAGGCTGCCCCGGGCGGCGGGCCAGCACGCCGGGTCTCACCCCTGGGGGAGCGGCGAAACGATCCGCCGGTCACCCGGCGTTGACCACGACGCCTGCCTCGTCCTGCCAGCGCCGCCAGGTGCTCACGCAGCCGGGGGTCACGGCGTCCGCGGGGGTGACCCAGAACGCCCGGCCGTCCTCGGCGCCGACGTGCGCGCCGATGCGGCCGTCGCCGGAAGAGCGCCCCGTCAGCCGCCGGCCGATCCAGGGGCCGAGGTGCTCGCGCGCGAAGCGCAGGTCGGCGGTGCGCCGGGCGGCCCAGCCGGGGCGGACGGCGGGCGGCAGCGGGGCCTGCCAGTCGTCCTCGGGCTCGTGGCCGAGCGCCTGCCACACGGCCTCGGCCACGCGGCGGTGGCCCTCGGCGTTCAGGTGCAGCCGGTCCTCGGCCCACAGCCGGCCATCCCCCAGGGTCTCGGAGGAGAACAGGTCGACGACCAGCGCGCCGTGCTGCTCGGCCAGTTCGTCGATGAAGCCGAAGAGGTGCTCCATGCGCGGTCGGAAGCGTTCGAGGACGGGGCCGCGCCGGCCGGGGCTGCGCATGAGCACCAGCTGCCGGCAGCTGGGCGCGAGGCGGCCCGCGGCCTCGGCGAGGCGGGCGCAGACCAGGTCCACGTCACAGCCGGGCCGCAGGACGTCGTTGAGCCCGCCGACCAGGGTCACCAGGTCCGCGCCGAGGTCGGCGGCGGCCCGGGTCTGCTCGTCGGTGATCTGCCCGATGAGCTTGCCGCGCACCGCCAGGTTGGCGTACCGGAAGCCGCTCGTCCGCCCGGCGAGCCGGGTGGCGAGCAGATCGGCCCAGCCGCGGTAGCTGCCGTCCGGCAGCGCGTCGGACATTCCCTCGGTGAAGGAGTCGCCGACGGCGACGAAGCTGGTGTACGGGCGGGGCGCGGGCGTCGGGCCCTCGTCCTGCGGGCCCTTGTTCATCGGCGCGGCATTCATCGACATGGCCCGCAAATCCTACCCGCCGGCACGTCTCAGGCGCGGGTGCCCACCAGCTGCCGGAGCACGTCCTCGAGCATGACCAGCCCGGTGAGCCGGTCGTTCTCGCCGATGGCCGCGGCCAGGTGGGCGCCCGTGCGGCTCATGGCGCGGATGACGTCGTCCAGTGGGGTGTCCGCCTGGACCCGGGCGATGGGCCGCAGCCGGCGCAGCGGGAAGGGCGCGGTGCGGGGCCGGGCGTCCAGGGCGTCCTTGACGTGCAGGTAGCCCAGGATCCGTCCGGCGTCGTCGGTCACGGGGAAGCGGGAGTAGCCGGAGGAGGCGGCCAGGTGCTCCAGTTCCTCGGGGGTGATCCCGAAGGGGGCGGAGACGACCTTCTCCAGCGGCATGACCACGTCCTTGACCGGGCGCGTGCCGAGCTTCAGCGCGTCGCGCAGCCGTGCGGTGGCCCGCGAGTCGAGCAGGCCGGCCTCGCTGGAGTCGGCGACCATGCGGGAGAGCTGCTCGTCGGAGAAGGCGGCGGTGATCTCGTCCTTGGGCTCGACCCGCAGCAGTTTCAGTGCGCCGTTGGCCAGCTGGTTGATGGTGAAGACGAACGGGCGCAGGGCGCGGGCCAGCGTCACCAGCGGCGGGCCGAGCAGCAGCGCGGTGCGCACGGGCTCGGCGAGCGCGATGTTCTTGGGCACCATCTCGCCGAAGAGCATGTGCAGGTACGTCGCGACGGCGAGCGCGATGACGAACGAGACCGGGTGGACCAGCTGGTGCGGCAGGCCCACCGCGTCCGAGAGGGGCGTGAGCAGGTCGGCGATGGCCGGCTCGGCGACCACGCCGAGGACCAGCGTGCACAGGGTGATGCCCAGCTGGGCCGCCGCCATCAGCGCGGAGATGTGTTGCAGGCCCCACAGCACGGCCCGGGCCCGGCGGTCACCCTGTTCGGCGTACGGCTCGATCTGGCCGCGGCGCACGGAGATCATGCCGAACTCAGCGCCGACGAAGAAGGCGTTGGCCACGAGCGTGGCCAGGCCGATGAGCAGTTGCAGGAAGGTCATCGGCCGGCCTCCTCGGCGCCGTCGGCGCTCGCCTGCCGCTCGTGCGGCAGGGGGGCCGTCAGCAGCACGCGGGCGGCGCGGCGCCCGGAGTCGTCGGTGACCTCGATCCGCCAGCCGCCGGCCGCCACGGTGTCGCCCCGGGCGGGGATGCGGCCGAGCAGGGTGGCCACCAGTCCGGCGAGCGTCTCGTAGGGGCCCTCGGGGGCCCGCAGCCCGATGTGTTCGAGCTGGTCGGTGCGGGTGGCGCCGTCGGCGTCGTAGCGCTTGCGGCCCTCGGTGTCCCGGCCGGCCGGGGCGAGGTCGGGCAGCTCCAGGGGGTCGTGCTCGTCGCGGACCTCGCCGACGACCTCCTCGATGATGTCCTCCAGGGTGGCGACGCCGGCGGTGCCGCCGTACTCGTCGATGACGATGGCCATGGTGCGCTTGCCGGAGAGGCGGTCCAGCAGCCGGTCCACGGTCAGGGACGCGGGTACGAACAGCGGCTCGCGCATCAGGCTGGCGACGGGGCGGCGGGGGCGCTCGTCGGCGGGTATGGCGAGGACGTCCTTGATGTGGGCGGTGCCCACGACGGTGTCGAGGGTGTCCCGGTAGACGGGGAAGCGGGACAGGCCGGTGGCCAGGGTGGCGTTGGCGACGTCCTCGGCGGTGGCCCGCTCGTCCAGGGCGATGACCTGCACGCGCGGGGTCATCACGTTCTCCGCGGTCAGGTCGGCCAGGTTCAGGGTGCGCACGAACAGCTCGGCGGTGTCCGCCTCCAGGGCGCCCGCGCGGGCGGAGTGCCGGGCGAGGGCGATGAGTTCCTGCGGGCCGCGCGCGGTGGCGAGCTCCTCGGAGGGCTCCAGGCCCAGGCGGCGCACCATGTGGTTGGCGCTGTTGTTCAGGTGCCGGATCAGCGGGCGGAAGGCCGTGCTGAAGGCGCGCTGCGCGCCGGCCACGTGGCGGGCGACGGGCAGCGGCCGGGAGATCGCCCAGTTCTTGGGGACCAGCTCGCCGACGACCATCAGCACCACGGTGGACAGGACGGTGCCCAGCACCAGCGCGGTGGAGGAGGCCGCCGAGGCGGGCAGGCCCGCGGCCGCCAGCGGGCCGGTGAGCAGGGCGGCGATGGACGGCTTGGCGAGCATGCCGATGACCAGGCCGGTGAGCGTGATGCCCAGCTGGGCGCCGGAGAGCTGGAAGGTCAGGCCGCGCACGGCCTTCAGCGCGCTCTCGGCGCCGCGCTCGCCCCTCTCGGCCGCGCGCTGCAGCTCGGCGCGCTCGACGGTGGTGAGGGAGAACTCCGCGGCGACGAAGACGGCGCAGGCCAGCGTGAGCAGCAGCGCGACCCCCAGGAGGAGGAGCTCGGTCATCGGTTCACCTCCGTCCCATGGTCGGGCAGGGGCGGAAGGACCGCGCGATGTCGGTTCCGGGGATGGCTACTGGGAGGCTCGCCCATGGGCGGACGCTCACACCTTTCGTGTGCGGGATTCCGTCGGCTGTACTGATGCCCCTCCATGGTAAAGGAGAGGCAAAACAGCGTGGGATTCAGCCGCGCAGGTGCTCGATCACCGGTGCGAACTCCTCCATGTACGGCTCCAGGATCGTGAAATAGCTGAAGCCGTAGCGCGCGCGGTGGCCGCGCAGGCGCTCGGCGATCTCCTCGACCGAGCCGGAGAGCAGTGCGGGGTGGGCCAGCAGCTCGTCCTCGGTGAGGTGCGACACGTCACCGATCAGGTCGCCGGTCCTGGCGAAGGGATCGCTGCCGACGGTCACGATCTGGACCAGGAAGTTCAGCTCGGCCGGCGCGAGCCCCTCGGGCCGCTCGGCCTCGAAGCGGCGGAAGGTGGCCACGCGCTCGTCCAGGGCGGCGGGCGCGTGCAGCCGCGGCGCCCCGTCGGGGCCGGCGCCGCCCCCGGTGAAGGCCATGGTGGCGGCGTGCCGGGCGGCCAGGCGCAGCACCCGGTCGCCGTTGCCGCCGATCACGACCGGGACGCGCGGCTGGACGGCCGCGGGCACGTGCCCGGGGTCCGCGAGCAGCCGGCCGACCTCGTCGACCGTACGGGCCAGGTGGTCGACGCGCTCGCGCGGCGAGCCGAACGGCAGGCCGGCGCTCTCGTGCTCGGCCTGCGCGTAGCCGGTGCCCAGGCCCAACTCCAGCCGGCCGTCGGTCAGCCGGTCGGTCGTGGCCACCTCGCGGGCGAGCAGCGCCGGGTGGTAGAAGCCGGAGTTGAGCACATAGGTGCCCAGCCGGGGCCGCTCGGTGGCCTCGGCGGCGGCCACCAGGGACGGGAAGGGGGCCGGCATGCCGAGGTGGTCCGCCACCAGGATCACGTCGTAACCGAGCTCCTCGGCCCGGCGGCACTTCTCGCGCCACTGGGCGCCCGTGCCGGCGGTGAACATGTTGACGGCGAAGCGGAAGGGCCGGTCGGCCTGGTACGTCATGGAGGACCCCCTCGGCGATCGATGATCTTGACGATCGCCACCGTAAAGGAGGACGCCTCCGTTTGCTCAAGGGTTTTCCTGGCGCTCCTGCCCGTCCGCCGGGCGTCTGGCCGAGCCCAGGACGTGCGGCGCGTGCGGCATCGGGATCCTGCCGCCCGGCACCAGCAACCGTCTGTAGGTCACCTGCTCGAACCCGGCCGCCTCGATCGCCGCCAGCGGGTCGCGGGCGGTGTGGCACCCGCCGAACAGCACCGGCCACACCGTACGGTCCAGGGCCCGCTGCACCTGCGCCGGCACCCGGCCACGGGCCACCCCGTGCTCGTAGAACCGCAGCTCGCCGCCCGGCTTCAGCACCCGGCGCAGCTCCGCCAGCGACCGCCGCACGTCGCGGACGGAGCACAGCACCAGGCTCACCACCGCCGCGTCGAACGCCTCGCTCTTGACGGGCAGCGCCTCGGCGGCACCGGGCACCACGTCCACCGGCACCCCCGCGCGCACGGCGGCCTCCACCGCCAGCCGGCGCAGCAGGCGCTCCGGCTCGATCGCCACGACCTCCGAGACGGTGCCGGGGTAGTGCGCGAAGTTCAGCCCCGCGCCGGCGCCGATCTCGATCACGCGCCCCGACAGCCCGGCCACGAGCTCGCGGCGGTGGGCCCGCACACCGGCGCGCTCGTCGAGGGCAGGAGCGACGCGCGCGTAGAAGCGCGCGAAGAGGGGGTGGTGCACGGGGTCGTGCGCGGTTCTGGTCCGGTGCGGCATGGCGGACCCCTTCCTGACGGCTACCGGGATCCTTCCCAGAGGGGGTGTTCCCCCACCCCGCCCGTTCCCCGTCACCCGTTTCCCGTTCCCCGCCTCTCGGCGCGCGGTCGCGGCGTCAGCAGCCGCAGTCGGCGCCGTCGACCGGGGCCGTCAGGGGGTCGGGGGCGGACCGCGTCCGGCCCTGCCACGTCTCGACCTCGTAGCCCTCGCGGATCCAGTACTCGATGCCGCCCAGCATCTCCTTCACCCGGTAGCCCCGGCGCGCCAGCGCCAGGGCAGCCCGCGTGGCGCCGTCGCAGCCCGGGCCCCAGCAGTGGACGACGACCGGCACGGTCGCGTCGAGGAACTCGTCGGCCAGCTGCGGGATCTGCGCCGTGGGCAGGTGCACCGCACCCGGCACGTGCCCCTGGTCCCACGCCGCCGTGGAACGGCAGTCGACCACGGTGAAGTCCGCCGTGCCGGCGGCCAGCGCGGCGTGGACGTCGGCGACGTCCGTGTAGAAGGTCAGCCGGGCGGCGAAGTGGGCCGCCGCTTCGGCGGGCGTGGCAAGGGTGGCGGTGACAGCAGTGCTTGTGGTGGCGGTGCTCGTCGTGGCGGTGCTTGTGGTGGCGGTGCTCGTCAGGGCGGTGTTCGTCATGCCGTAAACCTACGGTCCGTGATCAACGGCCGGAACGAATGATCCACGGGAAAGGTATTGCCCCGCCGGGGATTCCGCTGCTAGACATCGCCCATGACCGGGTATTCCCCTGACGCCACCGACTGGCGCATCCTCGACGCCCTGCAGAGCAACGGCCGTGCCGGCTACGCCGAGTTGGCGCGCGCGGTGAACATGTCCGCGAGCGCGGTCACCGAGCGGGTCAGGCGGCTGGAGGAGGCCGGGGTGATCGGCGGCTACACCGCCGTCGTGGACCCGGAGAAGCTGGGACTTCCCGTCCTCGCGTTCGTGCGCCTGCGCTACCCCAACGGCAACTACAAACCTTTTCACGACCTGCTGGCCGCCACGCCCGAGATCCTGGAGGCCCACCACGTCACCGGCGACGACTGCTTCGTGCTGAAGGTCGCCGCCGGCTCCATGCGCCACCTGGAGGAGGTCGCCGGCCGCGTGGGGGCGCTGGGCGCGGTGACGACCAGCGTGGTGTACTCCTCGCCGCTCCCCCGCCGGGCGCTCAGCCGGCGCAGCGAGCCGTCCGGTGCCGTACGGCCGAGCCGGAGCGCTCCTTGACGACCTGCAGCTGAGCGGGGATGCGCCGGCGCAGGTCGGCGACGTGGCTGACGATGCCCACGGCGCGGTCGCGTGCCCGCAGGGAGTCCAGGACGTCCAGCACTTCGTCGAGGGTCTGCTCGTCGAGGCTGCCGAAGCCCTCGTCGATGAAGAGGGTCTCCAGCCGGGTGCCGCCGGCCTCCTCGGTGACCACGTCCGCGAGGCCCAGGGCCAAGGAGAGGGAGACGAAGAACGTCTCGCCGCCGGAGAGGGTCGCCGTGTCGCGCTCGCTGCCGGTCCAGGCGTCGACGACGTGCAGGCCGAGGCCGGAGCGGCCGCGGCCGCCGGTCCTGGCGTCGGAGTGGACGAGCGTGTAGCGCCCGGCCGACATCCGCTGCAGGCGGGCCGTCGCCGCCGCGGCGACCTGCTCCAGCCGGGCGGCCAGGACGTAGGACTCCAGGCGCATCTTGAGCTCGTTGCGGGCGGAGGTGCCGGCGGCCAGCGCGGCCAGCTCCGCCACGCGGTGGTACTCCTCGCGCAGCGGCGCGAGCCGCCGCACGTCGGCGGTGGCCTCGGCGGAGAGGCGGTCCAGCTCCTCGCAGCGGGTCCGGGCCGCGGCGGCCCGGGCGAAGGCCCGCTGCAGCGCCTCGTGCGCGGTGTCGGCGGCGGCCCGGGCGGCCTGCGGGTCGGCGGGGGGCGCGGCAGCTGCCGCGACCAGCTCCGGATCGGCCAGCTCGGCGGCCACCGCCAGTTCCGCGGCCCGCCACTGTTCGAGCCGCTGCTGCAGTTCCCGCTGCCCGGCCGCATCCATCAGCGCGTCGGCGGCCTCGCGCGGCCCGGCGAAGCCGGCGCGGGCGGCCGCGCCCGCGAGGTCCGCCTCGGCGGCCGCCAAGGCGGCAGCCGTGCGGGCCGCCTCGCGCGCGGCCTCGGCCGCGGCGGCCAGGGCCGCGAGCCGGTCCTCCAGCAGGGCGGCCCGGTGGGCGACGCTCGCCTCGCCGCCGCGGGCCCGGTCCAGTTCGTGCTGCAGCGACTCCCGTTCGCGCTCGAGGTGCTCGCGGCGGGAGGTGCGGGAGGCAAGGCGCAGCCCGGCCTGCTGCCGGTCCTCGCGGCGCCGCTCGTACTCGCGCTCGGCCGCGGCCAGCGCCTCGCGGGCGGGCAGCAGATCGTGGGAGGCGCGGGTGGCGGCGGCGTGCCGGTCCTCCAGCTCGGCGAGGGCGCCGGCGAGGCCGTCGGCGCCCTCGTCGCCGGCCTCGGCCGTGGCCGCGGCCAGTTCCTGGTGCAGGGCGCGCAGCCGGCCCTCGGCGGCCTCGCGGCGCGCCTCGGCGTGCTGGTGGGCGGCCAGGGCCGCCTCCTCGGCCGCCCGGTCCACGTGGCCGGCCCCGGGCCGGGCCGGGGCGGGGTGCTCGGTGGCGCCGCACACCGCGCAGGCCAGGCCGGGTTGCAGGCCGGCGGCGAGCTCGGCGGCCATGCCGTCCAGGCGGCGTTCCTTCAGGTCGAGCCAGTGGGCGCGGGCGTCGAGGGCCGCGCTGCGCACGGCGGGCAGGCCGGCCTCGGCCTCCTCGCTCTGCCGGGCGAGGGCGTCGCGGCGGCGGGCGGCCTCCAGGCGGCGCCTCGCGGGGGCGAGCGCCCCGGCGAGCCGCTCGGCCAGGCCGACCGCGTCACGGGCGGTCTCGATGCGCTGCCGGTGGTGTTCGCGCGTGGTCTCCCAGACCGCGAGCCACTGGTCGGCCTCGGCCAGCGCCTCCTCGTCGGCGCGGGCCTCGGCCTCCAGGGCGGCGGTCTCGGCGACGATGCCGGCAGCGCGTTCCTCGGCCCGGCGGGCGGCGGACAGGGCGCCGAGCTCCTCGCGCAGGGTGCGCTCGGCGGCGGCCAGTTCACCGGCATCGTCGGCACGGTGCGCGGCGGGCAGTGCCTCGCGGGCCTGTTCCTCGGCGGTGGTGGCGGCGCGGTGCGCGGCGGCGGCCTTCTCGCGCAGCTCCAGGGCCGGCGCGACGGACTCGGCGGCCTTGGCACGCTCCAGGCGGGCGCGGGCCTCCTCGTACGCGTCGCGGCGTGCGGCCAGCGCCTCGCCCCGGCGTACGGCCTCCGCGTGGCGGATCCGGTTCGCGGCGAGGCGGGCTGCGCTCTCGGCGTGCTGTTGGGCGTCGCGGTGGGCGTCCTCGGCGGCTCGTACGGCGACCTCGGCGACGGCGAGGGCCTCGCGGGCACCTGTGCGGGCGAGGGCGGCCCACTCGAGCACGGCCTCGGCGAGCCCGGCCTCGCCGGCGGCGAGTACGGGGGGCTCGGCGGGGCGGCGGCCCTGGGCGGGCACGGTGGCGCGGCGCGTGGAGGTGGAGGGGCCCCGACCCTGCCCTTTGACCGTTTCCTGGGGGCCGGCACCGGACGGCCCCGGCGCGCGGCGGGAGCCGTCCCGCACCGCCGTCGACGGAGACGGTGTGGCCACCTGCGGCAGGGTGGGGTCGGCCGCTGCCTGCTGCATGCGGTGGGCCAGGGCGAGCAGGTGCTCGTCGCCACCGCGCACGCGCGTCTCCGCCGCGCGGCGCTGATCGGCCAGGCGCTCCTCGACCGCCAGGAAGCGGCCGGTGCCGAAGAGGCTGCGCAGCAGCTTGCCGCGGGCGGCGTCCTCGGCGCGCAGGAAGCGGGCGAAGTCGCCCTGCGGCAGCAGCACGACCTGGCAGAACTGTTCCCGGCTCATGCCGAGCAGCTGCCCGATCTCCTCGCCGATCTCCTGGTGGGAGCGGCTGAGGCCCTTCCATTCGGCTGCCCCGGCGGGCTTCTCGCGCAGGGCGCTGAAGGCCTTCTCCTTGGTCAGGCCGCTGCCGCGCTTCTTGGGCCGGAGCTGTTCGGGCCGGCGGGTGACCTCCAGGCGGCGGCCGGCGACGGTGAACTCCAGCACGACCTCGGTCGCCGTGCCGGGTTCGGCGTGGTCGCTGCGCAGGGCGAGGTCGCTGCCGCGCCGGGTGCCGGGGACCTCGTTGTAGAGGGCGTAGCAGACCGCGTCGAGGACGGAGGTCTTGCCGGCGCCGGTGGGGCCGTGGAGCAGGAAGAGCCCCGCTGCCGACAGGTCGTCGAAGTCGATGTGCTGGGTGCCGCCGAAGGGCCCGAAGGCGGTGATCGTCAGCCGGTGGAGCCTCACCGGGCCACCTCGCGGACGGTCTGCTCGGTGCGTACGGCGTCCAGGGCGGCGGTGAGCACGGCGCGTTCGGCGTCGTCGGGGCCCCGGCCGCGCACGTGGGCCACGAAGTCCTCGGCGATCTGCTGGTCGGTGCGGCCGCGCAGCCGCTGGGCATAGGAGGCGGGGGCGTCGTCGCCGGGGGCCCGTTCGGGGTCGAACAGCAGGCTGAGGACGTGCGGGAAGCGGCGGGCGAGGCGGGCCATGGGGTCGGCCGGTCGCACGGGGTCGGTGAGGGTGGCCTCGACCCAGGCGTCCTCGTGCGCGTCGAGGGCGGGGTCGGCGAGCAGGTCGGCGAGGTGGCCGCGGATGCGGGCCAGGGGCCGGGGCACGGGGCAGTCGATGCGCTCGGCGGTGATCTGGCCGGATGGGCCGAGGTCGACGAGCCACATGGTCTTGCGGTGGTCGGCCTCGGAGAAGGAGTAGGCGAGCGGGGAGCCGGAGTAGCGGACGCGTTCGGCGACGGTCTGGCAGCCGTGCAGGTGGCCGAGGGCGACGTAGTCGGCGCCGGCGAAGGTCTCGGGGGGCACGGAGGCGACGCCGCCGACGGTGATGTCGCGCTCGCTGTCGCTGGGGGTGCCGCCGGTGACGAAGGCGTGGGCGAGGACGACGGAGCGGGTGCCGGCGGGCCGGGCGGCGAGGTCGGCGCGGACCCGGTCCATGGCGGCGCCGAGCACGGCGGCGTGCGTGCCGCCGTCGGCGCCGAGCTGCTCGCGGACGAGGGCGGGTTCGAGGTAGGGCAGGCCGTAGAAGGCGACGTCGCCGTGGTCGTCGGGCAGGACGACGGGGGTGGCGCAGGTGGCGGGGTCGGTGCGCAGGTGTATGCCGGCACGGTCGATGAGGCCGGCACCGACGCCGAGGCGGCGGGCGGAGTCGTGGTTGCCGGAGATCATGACGGTGGGCACCGACAGGGCGGCGAGGCGGTGGAGGGCCTCGTCGAAGAGCTCGACGGCGGCGAGCGGGGGGACGGCCCGGTCGTAGATGTCGCCGGCGACGAGGACGACGTCGACGCGGTGTTCGCGCACGGTGTGCACGAGGTGGTCGAGGAAGGCGCGCTGGGCCGCCAGCAGGCCGACGCGGTGGAAGGACCGGCCCAGGTGCCAGTCGGAGGTGTGCAGCAGCCTCACCGGAGGGCTCCGGCCCGCATCTCGTCTCCTCCGCAGTCGCCCCGTGCCACATCCGCTCCGCGCGGCACCCTGTTCCTCACCCGGCTCAGTTTCTCATCGTTCAGGTTCTCATCGTTCAGGCGTCGCCGTACGCCTCTCCGCCGAGGTCGAGGCGCGCGGTGCCGGCGGTGGTGTCGGCGAGCCAGGCGCGGAAGTCCTCGACGTCGGCCTCGGGCAGGCCGATTTCGATGCGGACCTCGCTGCCGTAGGCGACCTCGCGCACGTCCCGGCCGGTGGCGCGCAGTTCGTTCTGCAGTTTTCCGGCGCGCTGGTGGTCGGTGGTGACGGTGGCGAGCCGGAAGCGGCGGCGGGTGACGGTGCCGAGGGTGTCGAGGGCCTCGCCGACCACACCGCCGTAGGCGCGGATCAGGCCGCCGGCGCCGAGCTTGACGCCGCCGAAGTAGCGGGTGACGACCGCGACGACGTAGCGCATCTCGCGGCGCAGCAGCATCTGCAGCATGGGGACGCCGGCGGTGCCGCCGGGTTCGCCGTCGTCGCTGGCCTTCTGCACGGAGCCGTCGGCGCCCAGGACGTAGGCCCAGCAGTGGTGGCGGGCGGTGGGGTGCTCCTTGCGGACGCGGGCGAGGAACGCCTGGGCCTCCTCCTCGGTCGCGGCAGGCGCGAGCGCGCAGAGGAAGCGCGACTTGTTGATCTCGATCTCGTGCACGCCCTCGTGGGCCACCGTGCGGTACTCGTCCTGCATCCCGCCAGCCTAAATGCTCGCCCGCAGGCGGGAATGGGGGGCGGTGACCGGTCGTTGAGCGGGCATGTACGCAGAACCGGGAATCATCCGGAAGATCATCGAGGAGACCGGCGACACCTGGGCGGTGGTCGGTCTCTCGTCCAACGAGCGGCGTGCGGCCTTCGGGGTCGCCGGGGTCCTGCAGCAGTACGGCAAGCGCGTCGTTCCCGTGCACCCCAGGGCGGAGACGGTGCACGGCGAGCGGGGGTACGCCTCGCTCGCGGAGATTCCCTTCGACGTGGACGTGGTGGACGTCTTCGTGCGCTCGGAGCTGGCGGGCGCGGTGGCGGACGAGGCCGTGGCGATCGGCGCGAAGGCGGTGTGGTTCCAGCTCGGGGTGGTCGACGAGGACGCCTACGACCGGGCGCGGGCGGCCGGGCTGCTGATGGTGATGGACCGCTGCCCGGCGATCGAGATCCCCTCCCTGGGCCTGCGGGCCGCGCGGCGGCAGAAGGCCGGCGCCCCGGGCCAGGGGCCCGGGGGTGCACTGCCCGCCTGGTGAGACCGGTCGCCCGGGCCTGCGTTAGCGTCCCTTCATGATCACCACACGCCCGGCGGGTCCCGAGGACGCCGCCGAGATCGTACGGTTGCGCCGGCTGATGTTCGCCGCGATGGACGGCCATGACGCGCCCGGTCCCTGGGAGCGGGAGGCCGAGCGGATCGCCCGGGAGCAGTTGGCGGCCGCGCAGCCGGTCCTCGGGGCGTTCGTCGTGGACGGCGTCCCCGGCGAGGGGCCCGCGCATCTGGCGGCGTGCGCGGTGGGGCGGCTGGAGGAGCGGCTGCCGGCGCCCGGTCATCCCACCGGGCGCTTCGGTTTCGTCTTCACGGTCTCCACGGACGCGCGGTACCGGGGCCGGGGGTACGCCCGGGCGACGACCGAGGCGCTGCTCGGCTGGTTCGCCGAGCGGGGCGTCACGCGTGTGGACCTGCACGCGACGCCGGACGCCGAGGCGCTCTACCGGAGCCTGGGGTTCGCCGAGCACTCGCTCGCCCTGTCGCTCGACGTCTCCCGGCGCCCGGTGCGGCCCTGAGCGGCGCCTGCCCGCCCGGGTGGAGCGGTCAGCGGGCGGGCGGGACGGCGACGGCCATGGTCATCTCGACCGGTTCGGTGCCCGCGTTGCGGTAGACGTGGGGCACGTTGGCCTCGAAGGTGGCGGACGTGCCGGCCGGCAGGAGGTGTTCCTCGCCGTCGACGACGAGGGTGAGCTCGCCCGCGGTGACGCGCAGCAGCTCGACGGTACCGGCCGGATGGGCGTCGGAGACGCTGCTGTCGCCGGGCATGATGCGCCAGTCCCACAGCTCCAGCGGTCCGCGGGCGTCGGTGCCCACGAGCAGGGAGGTGTGGCTGCCGGCCTCGGTGGACCACATGCGCACCGCCTGCTCGCGGTGGACGAGGCGCACGCGGGCGCCCTGCTCGTAGTCGAGGAGGGTGGTGATGCTCACGCCGAGCGCGTCGGCCAGCTTGACCGTGGTGCCGACGCTGGGGTTGGTCCGGGCCTGCTCGATCTGGATGATCATGCCGCGGCTGACGCCCGAGCGGGCGGCGAGGGCGTCGAGCGTGAAGTGCCGCTCGGCACGCCAGTGCTTGAGGTTGCGGGCGAGCGATTGCGTGAGCTGGTCGAGGTCCGTCACGATGCGTCCCGTTCATCCCGTCGAAAATAATGTTTCAAGAAGTTCAGTCTCATGCACTACGGTGTCGTGGACGCCACCGTCCATCACACTGTACTGCGAGGTCTTCCCCATGACACCGGTCTTCGCCCTGCTCACCAGCCTGATGTGGGGGCTGGCCGACTTCGGCGGAGGGCTGCTGACCCGGCGCATGCCCGCGCTGACCGTGGTCCTGGTCTCGCAGCTGCTTGCCGTCGTCGCACTGGGCGCGATCGTGGTGGGCACCGGCGGCTGGTCCGAGGCCGGACCCCAGCTGTGGTACGCGGTCGCGGCCGGCGTGGTCGGCCCCGCCGCCATGCTCGCCTTCTACCGGGCCCTGGCGCTCGGCCCCATGGGCGTGGTCTCCCCCCTCGGGGCGCTCGGCGGCGTCGCCGTCCCCGTCGGCGTGGGCCTGGTCCTCGGCGAACGGCCCGGCCTGCTGCAGCTCGCGGGCATCGTGGTGGCGGTCGCCGGCGTCGTCCTCGCCAGCGGCCCCGGCCTCGGCGGGGCGCCCGTCCAGCGGCAGACCCTCGTGCTCACCCTCGTCGCCGCCTTCGGCTTCGGCTCCGTGATGGCCCTGATCGCCGAGGCCTCGCACAACCTGACGGGGCTTTTCCTCGCCCTGTTCGTCCAGCGCCTGTGCAACGTGGTCGTCGGCGCCGGCGCCCTGTACGCCTCCGTGCGCCGCGGCTCCCCCGCCCTGCCCGAAGGCGGCCGGAGCGCGCTGCGCGGGGCGCTGCCCGCCCTCGCCTTCGTGGGACTGGCCGACGTCGCCGCCAACGGCACCTACAGCATCGCCGCGCACAGCGGGCCCGTGACCGTCGCGGCCGTGCTCGCCTCGCTGTACCCGGTGGTCACCGCGCTGGCCGCGCGCGGCTTCCTCAGCGAGCGGCTGCGCACGGTGCAGGCCGCGGGTGCGGGCCTGGCCCTGGTGGGCACCGTGCTCCTCGCAACGGGCTGACGCCGGCCCGCCCGCTTTCCGTTGCGGCCGGCCGGCGGGGGCGCCAGAGTGATCCCATGACGGGTCGGGCCGGCTCGGGCGGCGGTCCCGGGCGCGAGGAGCCCGGGACGGCCGTACTGATCGTCGGCGGCGGCCCGGTCGGGCTCACCGCCCGCGCCCTGCTGGAGCGCTGGGGCGTGCCGACGCTGCTGGTGGAAAAGCGGGACGCACTCTCGCCGTTCCCCCGCTCCCGGCTGGTCAACGTGCGCTCGATGGAGATCTTCCGCCACCTCGGCCTCGCCGCGGCGATCACGGCCGGGGCCTTTCCGCCGGAATACGGCCGCATCCGCTTCCGGGACACCCTGGACGGCCGCGACTTCGCCACCGCGGCCATGGTCGGCATCGACGCCCCGGTGCCCGAGAGCCCCGTGCGGGGCGTCGTCACCTCGCAGGACCGGCTGGAGCCCCTCCTGCTCGCCGCGGCGGACGCGCCCGTACGGTTCGGGGTCGAGCTCACCGGCCTGAGCGAGGACGACGACGGCGTCGTGGCCGCCCTCGCCGACCACCGGCGCGGCGGCGGGACGCGCGTGCGGGCCCGGTACGTCCTGGCCGCGGACGGCGCGGGCTCCACCGTCCGGCAGTTGCTGGGCACCGGCACCACCGGCCCCGGGGCACTGGGGAAGTTCACCACGGTCGTCTTCGACGCCGACCTCGGCCGCTGGACCGCCGGCCGGCCCGCCGGGGTGTACTTCACCGCGCACGGCATGCTCGCCCCGCTCCACCCCGAGGGCGGCTGGGCCTGGTTCGTCCCCACGCCCGAGGACGGCAGGCGCGCCGACTGGCCCGCCCTCCTCTCGCAGGCCCTCGGTACCGGCGCGGGGGTGCGGGCCGAGGTGGTGCGGGTGCAGCACTGGGTGATGAACGCGTTCGTCGCCGCCCGCTTCGCCCACGGCCGCGTCCTGCTGGCCGGCGACGCCGCGCACGCCATGCCGATCGTCGGCGGCCTGGGCATGAAACACCGGCCTCGGCGACGTGCACAACCTGTGCTGGAAACTGGCGGGCGCCGTCCACGGGTGGGCCGGCCCGGCCCTGCCGGAGACCTACGGGGAGGAACGGGAACCCGTCGCCCACCGGACCCTGCGGCAGACGGTGGCCAACACCCGGCTCCTGGTCGATGTGCAGAACCGGCGCGCCGAGCAGCGCCGGCGGGGCGAGCCGGCACCGGACCGGGTGGAACTGCCCTGGTCGAAGGAGTACTTCGCCCAGCTCGGTCTCGTGCTCGGCGTCGCCTACCGCTCCGGGGCGGTCCTGCCCGGCGCCGACGCCCCGCCCGAGCCACCCGGCACGGGCACCGACTACGTCCCCACCCCGCACCCCGGCCACCGCATGCCGCACCTGTGGCTCGCGCCCGGCCGCTCCACGCTCGACGCCTGCGGCCCGTGGTTCACCCTGTTCACTCCGGACCCCGCCCGGTGGGCGCACCCCGCCACCGGACCGTGGCCACTGCGCGTCGAGGCGCTTCCCGCCGCCCACACCGGCCCCTGCGACCTCGGTCCGCACGGAGCCCTGCTCGTCCGGCCCGACGGCCACATCGGCGCCCGCTGGCGCGAGGGCCCCGAGCGCAACACTGCCCTCCGGCACGCTCTGACCCGCATCACCGGCGTGACGACGCCCTGACGGCGCTCAGCCCTCCATGGCCTCACGGTGGGCTGCGGCCAGGCCCGTGTACATCTCGGCGTTGAGGCGGATGTGCGCGCGCTCCTCCTCGGTCAGCTCCCGCCGGACCTTGGCCGGCACGCCCGCGACCAGCGAGCCCGGCGGCACCTGCATGCCCTGCGGCACGAGCGCCTGCGCGGCCACCAGCGAACCGGCGCCGATGCGGGCGCCGTTGAGGACGGTCGCGCCCATGCCGATCAGCACGTCGTCCTCCACCGTGCAGCCGTGCAGGACGGCGTTGTGCCCGACCGTCACGCGCTCGCCCACGGTAACGGGGAAGCCGGGGTCGACGTGGACGGTGCAGTTGTCCTGGATGTTGCTGCCGGCGCCCAGCACGACGGGGCCGCAGTCGGCGCGCAGCACCGCGTGATACCACACGCTCGCCCCCGGGCCGAGGGTGACGTCGCCGAGGACGACGGAGGTCGGCGCGGTGAACGCACTCGCGTCCACGCGCGGCTCCTTGCCGGCCACGCCCCTGATCAATGCCTGCTGCGCCATGTCCGCTCCTCGCCGCGCACCGGTCGATCCACTGCGCACCGTATGCGACACCGCGCCGGGGCGCCGGAGGGTGCGGCACAGATCACAGGCGTAGGACTCGCAGCCGTACGACTTGCAGCCGTACAGCGAGGGCCCCCGGCGCTTGCTGCGCCGGGGGCCCTCGTCGTACGCGGCCGGCGGGCCGTCACTCGGCGGCGGCGACCGCCTCGGCCTCGGCGGGCTGCGCGGCCTCCTGGGCCGCCGCGGTCTTCTTGGCGCGGATGCGCATCACGACGAACGAGCCCAGACCGAAGAGCAGGGCGGCCACCAGGCCCAGCCAGGAGAAGCGCTTGAGCCACTCCTCGGCGACCTTGCCCACGGTGTAGATGACGGCGACCGTGCCGCCGGCCCAGACGATGCCGCCGAGGACGTTGGCGATGAGGAACTTCCAGTACGGCATCTTCAGCACACCGGCCAGCGGGCCGGCGAAGATGCGCAGCAGGGCGATGAAGCGGCCCACGAAGACGGCCCACATGCCCCACTTGTGGAAGGACCGCTCGGCGGTGGCCACGTGGTGGGGCCCGAAGTGCTTGGGGAACCTGCGGCCGAGCCACTCCAGCAGCGGCTTGCCGCCCTTGCGGCCGATCAGGTAGCCGATCGAGTCACCGACGATGGCACCGGCGACGGCGCAGGCACCCAGGACGTAGGGGTTGATGTGGTCCTGGGAGGCGGCCAGCAGCGTGGCGCTGACGAGCACGATCTCACCGGGGAGCGGGATGCCCAGGCTCTCCAGCCCGATGACCCCGCCCACCATGAGGTAGACGGCGATGGCCGGTACCGTCTCGAGCCACTCCTGGATGTGCAACGCCGGTTCCTTCCCCGTACGACAACCTGCTGCCCGGCGTGCGCCGCGGGGCGCACGCCGGGAAGCCTACTGGAGTAAGGACTCTCCAAAGGCCCGCGCGGTTGAGCCGGGGCGGCTACTTGTTCGGGCGCAGGGTCCACCAGATGGTCATCTCGCCGGTCTCCGCGCCGTCCTCGCGCGTGATCGAGACGCGGACGGGGAACTCGGGGCGCGCTCCGGCGTCGAGCTCGGCGAGGATCTCGGCGGCGGGGCGGCCAAGCTCGGCGGTGGCGGTGACCGGGCCCATGGCGAGCTTCTTGTAGGCGATCTCGGAGCGCACGGCCAGCGGCGTGGCCCGGCCGAGCTGGTCGCCGAAGGCGGCGAGCACGATGGCGCCGCTGGCGGACTCGGCGAGGGTGAACATGGCGCCGGCGTGCGGGCCGCCGACGTGGTTGTGGTACGCGGGCTGGTCGGGCAGGCGCAGCACGGCGCGTTCGGCGCCGGTCTCCTCGAACTCCAGGTTCAGGGTGCGGACCATGGGCACGGTGGCCGCGAGGAGGTCGCCGGTCGAAGTCGGGCTCTGTGACATGCCGCGAAAGTTACCAGCCAGTAGCCCGGTCGGGAAGGGGCCGCCGGTTACCCGGGGTTCCCGGGCCCTCTATATGGTTGTCGGCCATGTGGCCAGGACAGCAGCAGCCCGGCGGAGCGCAGAACCCGCAGGATCCCCAGGGCAACCCGCACCAGCAGCCCGGGTACGGATACCCCAACCCCTACCAGCAGCCCGCGCCCCCGCAGGCGGGCCCTCCCCAGCCCAACCCCTACGCACAGCAACAGCCCACCGTCCCGCAGTGGCCGGCACCGGGCATGCCGGCCACTCCCCCGCCGGACGGCGGCCGGGGCCGGCGCACCACCGTGATCGCGGTCGGCGCGGCGGTGGCGGTGGTCGCCGCGGCCGTGATCACCGGGGTGGTCGTGCTGAAGGACGACGACAAGGGCAAGGACCCGGTGCCGGCCGCGAAGGACGCCTCGCCCTCGGCGAGCGCCCCGTCCGCGGCGCCGTCCAGCGCGGCGCCCGGCAACAACCCGCGGGCGGGCGGCAGCGACGCCAAGCCGGTGATCGCCGGCTGGAAGGTCGTCGTCAACCCCAAGCGCCATGTGGCCTACGACGTGCCGGCCGACTGGGACGTGGCCACGACGGGTTCGGGCGTGACCATCCCCGACACCTCGGAGGCGGGCCGCAAGGAGGGCAAGCTGGCCGAGGCGATGTCCTCGCCGGCCTACTTCCAGCGCGAGCAGTGCGTCGTGAAGAACGACAAGGGCTACGACGAGACGTACTCGGCCGCCATCACCGGGGCCAAGGGCGCACAGGGCGCCAAGAATCTGCAGGAGGCCGCCGAGAACTCCGCCGCCAGCTGGGCCTGGGCGATGTTCGACCAGGAGAAGAAGGGCAAGTTCGACATCGGCAAGGCCCAGCCGTTCACCAGCGACCACGGCATCACGGGCTTCACTGCCACCACGTCCGCCAACAACGTGCCCAAGGGCAACAAGTGCTCCAGTGACGGCAAGGCGTTCTCGGTGGCCTACAAGGACGCCAACGGCGACTTCCAGACGTGGATCTTCTCGGGCGTCAAGGGCAAGGACAACGAGGTGCCCGACGAGACCATCAAGAAGATCATGAGCACGCTGCGGCCGCTGACCTCGTCCTGAGCGGCCTGCTTCAGCCGATGCTGAACGTGCCGCCCGGCGGCTCCGGCGAGGCGGTCGCCTCGGCGTCGGTGACCGGGTGCGCGTCGGCGGTGAAACGTTCGAGCGCCGTCCCGTGCTCCACCCGTGCCGGGAAGGCGTCGGCGGCGGCCCGGCGGGAGAGGGCCGCCACCGGCAGCTCGGTGCGGGCGGCGACGAGCACGGCGTTGCCGAAGCGCCGCCCGCGCAGCATCGGCGCCTCGGCGATCAGGCACAGGTGCGGGAAGACCGCCGCGAACGTGGCGACCTGGGAGCGCAGGAAGGCGAACGGCGCCCCGTCGGCGAGGTTGGCCACGTAGTGGCCGCCCGGGCGCAGCACCCGGGCGGCGGCGCGCGCGTACGCGACCGAGGTCAGGTGCGCGGGCACCCGCGAGCCGCCGAAGACGTCGGCGACGACGACGTCGGCCGAACCGGCCGGGGCCGCCTCCAGTGCCGCCCGGGCGTCGCCGGCGCACACCTCGATCCCGCTGCCGGCCGGCAGCGGGAGGTGCTCGGCGACGAGCTCGATCAGACCGCGGTCCGCCTCGATCACGCGCTGGCGTGAGCCGGGGCGGGTGGCGGCGGTGTAGCGGGGCAGCGTCAGGGCACCGCCGCCCAGGTGCAGCACGTCGAGCGGCAGACCCGGGGCGGCGACGGCGTCGAGGACGTGGGCGACCCGCCGTGCGTACTCGAACTCCAGGTGGGTGGGCTCGTCCAGGTCGACGTACGACTGGGGCGCGCCGTCCATGGTCAGCAGCCAGGCCCGGTCCCGGTCCACGTCGGGCAGCAGCTTGGCGGTGCCCAGGTCGACGTCGCGGGTCACGGGTACGGGTTCGGCCATCCGTTCATTGTCCCCCGGCCGGCAAGGGGCCGGTGACCACCCCGGTGCCCACCGTGCGCCCGTCCCGGCGCACGGCGAACGGCAGGCCCCGGGTGAGGGCCACGGCCCGGTCGAGTTCGACGGTCGAGGTGGCCGCCCCCGGTGGCTGCACGAGCGTGCCGACCGCCTCGGCGGTGCGCAGGTGGAAGCGGAGCGCCTGGCCGGCGCCGACGCCGGCGGACAGGGCCACGTGGGCGCGGAAGCGCCGCAGCGGGGTGATGCCGCCCGGGGCGGTCACCACGTCGCCGCGGAGCGCCGCCCGGGCGCCGGGGCCGGTCAGCAGCAGGGTGAGCCTGTCGCCGGGTTCGGCCCCGTCCATGAGGCGGCCGAAGGTGCGCAGCTCCGCGGCGGTGGCGCTCGCGCCCGCGCCGGGCAGCTCCACGCGCTCCCCCGGCCGGAGCGTGCCGCGTTCGACGGTGCCGGTAACGGCCGTCGCGCCACCGGGCAGGTGCCGCACGTGGGAGAGCGGGAGCAGGAAGGGCGCATCGGCGTACCGCACCGGCGTGGGCACATACGTGTCGACGGCGTCGACGAGCGCCTCCAGCGCCGCGCGCCAGCGCGGGTCGCCGGCCAGGGCGGCCCGCGCGTCGACCCGTACGACGGGGACGTGCCCGCCCCCGTGGGCGGCGAGCAGCTCGCGCACCCCCGCTTCGGCGCGGGCGCTGCGGGCGTGCCCGGCGCTCGCGGCCCGGGTCAGGGCGACGACGACGTGGTGGACGCCGGCGGTGCGGGCCAGCAGCAGGTGCTCGGCGGTGGACGGGGTGACGCCGTCGTGCGCCGAGACGACCAGCAGCGCGCCGTCGAGCCCCCACAGGCCGGCGATCAGGGCGGGCAGGCGGCGGGGCCGGCCGGGCAGGTCGGCGTGGGCGTAGTGGCGGGTGCCCGTCTCGTACTCCACGTACGGCGCGCCGAAGGGCGCGGGGGCACCGAGCAGGTGGGCCAGGGCGGCGGTGAGCGTGGTCTTGCCGTGACCGCGGTGGCCGAGGGTTGCGATGGTCAGGTGCGGTTTGGTGCGGGCGTAGGCCGGTTCGGGCATGGCTCCTTCCGGTGCGCGGTGTCCCGGCGCCTCGCACCGTCTCGATGCTCGCGCACCGGCTGCGGCCCGTCGAACGGTTTTCGCCGCCCGGGGCCGCGGGCGTCGGTTACGCTCCTTCGATGCTCGATACCGCCGTGCCGTCCCCCGGGCCCGCCGAGCGCTGCGTCCGTGCGCTGCTGTCCCCCTGGTTCCGGCTGGGGCTGCTCGTCGTGCTGCTCGGCGGTGCGGTCGCGGCCGTGCTGCTGTGCCGTCCGGAGCGGATCCTCGCCGACGGCTGGCCGGCCCAGCTGTCGGGCGGCGCGGCCCCGGTGCTCTTCGCCGTGGCGTACGGGCTGTGCACGGCGGCGTTCGTGCCGCGCCCGGTACTCAACGTCGCGGCGGGTGCCCTCTTCGGCGGCCCGGTGGGCACGGCGGCGGCGCTGGTGGGGACGGTGCTGGGCTCGGCCCTGTCGTTCGGGCTGGGCCGGCTGCTGGGGCAGGAGGCGCTGCGTCCGCTGCTGCGGGGGAAGTGGCTCAGGGCCGCCGACCGGCAGCTGAGCCGGCACGGCTTCCGCTCGATGCTGGCGTTGCGGCTGCTGCCCGGGCTGCCGTTCGCGGCGATGAACTACCTCGCGTCCGTCTCGCGCATGGGCTGGCTGCCGTTCCTGCTGGCGACGGCGGTGGGCAGCGTGCCGAACACGGCGGCCTACGTCGTCGCCGGGAGCCACGCCACCTCGCCCACCTCGCCGGTGTTCCTGGCCGCGACGGGCTTCATCGCGGTCACGGGCGCGGCGGCCGTCGCGGTGGCCTGGCGGCGCCGGCCGCGTACGCTGCGGGCCGCCCTGGCCCGCCGCCGCGCCGAGCGCGGCGTGGGGTGAACCCCGGCCGTACCCCGCCGGTACGGCCCATGAACTCTTCGTACACCAGCCCGTATTACGTCAAAGCGTTCGCTGATCCGTGAGAACGTACCGGCCGGTGGACCGGCGGCGGATCATGCCCGGTCGAGGACGCTGGGGTGGGCGCGACGTTCATGAGCTGGTTCGAATCCTTCCTTCTCGGGCTCGTCCAGGGCCTCACCGAGTTCCTGCCCGTCTCCTCCAGTGCCCACCTGCGGCTGACCGCGGCGTTCGCCCACTGGTCGGACCCGGGGGCGGCCTTCACCGCGGTCACGCAGATCGGCACGGAGGCCGCGGTGATCCTGTACTTCCGCCGGGACATCGGCCGCATCCTCGCCGCGTGGTTCCGCTCGCTGCGCGATCCGGCGATGCGCCGCGACCAGGACGCCCGGACGGGCTGGCTGGTGATCGTGGGCTCGCTGCCGATCGGCGTACTGGGCCTGCTGCTCAAGGACGCGATCGAGGGCCCCTTCCGGGACCTGCGGCTGATCGCGACGACCTTGGTGGTGATGGGCGTCGTGCTGGGCGCGGCGGACCGGTCGGCCGCGCGCGACGAGCACCGCCCGGGTGCGCACGAGCGGGCCGGCGGCCGGCACCGGGCGGTGCGGCGACGCAAGGGGCTGGCCGAACTCGACGCCAGGGACGGGCTGGTCTTCGGCCTGTGCCAGGCCATGGCCCTGATCCCCGGGGTCTCGCGCTCGGGCGCGACGATCAGCGGCGGTCTGTTCCTCGGCTACTCCCGCGAGGCCGCGGCCCGTTACTCGTTCCTGCTGGCGATCCCGGCGGTGCTCGCCTCCGGCCTGTTCGAACTGAAGGACGCGGGCGAGGGGCACACGGCGTGGGGGCCCACCGCCCTGGCCACGGTGGTGGCCTTCGGGGTCGGCTACGCCGTCATCGCGTGGTTCATGCGGTTCATCTCCAGCAGGAGCTTCCTGCCGTTCGTCGTCTACCGCATCCTGCTGGGCCTGTTGCTCCTCGCCCTCGTGGGGGCGGGCGTCCTCGGCCCGCACGCGGGCGGCTCCGCCGGCTGACCTGCGGCGACTTCTTCGACTGACGGGACCTCAAAAGGCCGCCGGCGCCGGATCATCCCCCGCATGACCCGGCGCCGGCGGCGCAGCCGTCCTCCGTGCAGCACAGAGGACAACGTGACGCAGCGCCAAGTATACTGGCTGGGAGCCAGCCAACACAGGAGTTAATTGCATGTGCCCGCGCAGCCCAGCGGTGAACGAGGAGTTGCGCCGGCGATCGCGCGAACGACTGCTGCAGGCCACCGCCGAGCTGGTCGACGAGCGCGGCTTCGAGGAGACGACCCTCGGGGACGTCGCGGACCGCGCCGGTGCGGCGCGCGGGCTGATCTCGTACTACTTCCCGGGCAAGCGCCAGCTGCTGCAGTCGGCCGTGCACCGGCTGATGCACCTGGAGATCGACGCCTACTACGCGCGCACTCCGCTGCCGTGCGACGGGCGGGAGCAGCTCGCCCGGGCCATCGACGCGATCCTCGACCTCACGCGCAAGCATCCGCGACTGATGCGCCAGCACATGGCCAACATCCTGATGACGGAGACCTTCATCCGCTGCCCCGACCAGCAGCGCCTGTCCTCCCTGTTGCAGGAGACGATGGCCGAGTTCGGCTCCGCCGACCCCGAGGCCGACTACCGGATGCTGCGGGCCCTGATGATGGGGGCGGTGGTGGCGGTCCTGGTGCCGGGCATGCCGATGCCCACCGACCGGTTGCGCGTCGAGCTCTTCCAGCGCTACGGCCTGCCCTGGGAGCTCGGCTTCCCGCCCGGCGACCCGCCGCCGACGGGGGTGTGAACACTCCCGGCGCGCCAGGGCATCTGCCCTCGTGCGCCGGGGAGTGCGATCCTGGGGGCTCGAAAGCGGAAGGAGCCGCCGTGCTTCGCGTCGCAGTCGTCGGATCGGGTCCCAGCGGGGTCTACACGGCCCAGGCCCTGGTGCAGCAGCGCAGCGTTCCCGGCGTCACCGTGGACGTCCTGGACCGGCTGCCCTGCCCGTACGGGCTGGTCCGCTACGGCGTGGCCCCCGACCACGAGAAGATCAAGTCGCTGCAGAACACCCTGCGCACCGTGCTGGAGATGCCCGGCGTGACCTTCCTGGGCAACGTGTCCGTGGGCGAGGGCCCGGGCGCGGTGTCGCCGCGCCGGCTGCTTCAGGCCTACCACGCCGTCGTCTACTGCGTCGGTGCGGCGAGCGATCGGCGGCTGGGCATCGAGGGCGAGGACCTGCCGGGCAGCTTCTCGGCCACCGAGTTCGTCTCCTGGTACAGCGCCCATCCCGACGCGGCGCCCGGCGGGTTCGTGCTCGGCGCCCGGTCCGTGGTGGTGATCGGGGCCGGCAACGTGGCGGTCGACGTCAGCCGGATACTGGCCCGCGGCGCCCCGGAGCTGCGGGCCACCGACGTCCCCGAGGCCGTCCTCCGCGCGCTCGCCGGCAGCCGGGTCAGGGACGTGCACATGGTCGCCCGGCGGGGCCCGGCCCAGGCCCGGTTCACCACCAAGGAGCTGCGCGAACTGGGCGCCCTGCCCGGCGCCCGGCCGCATGTGCACGCCGAGGAGGCCGCCCTCGACGCCGCCTGGGCGGACCCGGTGGGGCTGCCGGGGCCCGTGCGGCGCAACGTCGAGGTGCTGCGGGAGTGGTCGCAGGTCCCCGCGGCGCCCGGTGCGCGCAGCATCCGGCTGCGGTTCTTCCTGCGACCGGTGGCGCTGCTGGGCGACGACGCGGTGCGGGCGGTGCGCTTCGAGCGGACGGTGCCGGACGGCAACGGCGGCGTGGTGGGCACCGGGCGGTTCGAGGAGATCGAGGCCCAGCTGGTGCTGCGGTCGGTGGGCTACCGCGGGGTGCCGGTCGACGGCCTGCCCTTCGACGCCGAGCGGGGCACGGTGCCCCACCACCAGGGCCGGGTGCTGCGCGCGGGGGCGGCCTCGGCCGGGGAGTACGTGGCGGGGTGGATCAAGCGCGGCCCCACGGGCGTCATCGGCACCAACCGGCCGTGTGCGAAGGAGACGGTGGGCTCGCTGCTGGCCGACGCCGAGGCCCTGCTGGCGCGCCGCCCGGCCGCCGATCCGCACGAGCTGCTGCGCGCGGCCGGTGCGGAGGTGGTCCGGTGGCCGGGCTGGCTGGGCATCGAGGCGGCCGAGGCGGCGCTCGGGCGGGGCCTGGGCCGCGGCCCGGTGAAGATCGAGGACTGGCCGGGGCTGCTCAGCGCTGCCCGGCGAGCCGCTGCTCCTGGTGGTCGAGGGCGGTGAGGACGCCGTCGAGCAGCCCGGGGAAGAGGGCGTCGAGGTCGGCCCGGCGCAGCCGGTTGACCTTGGCCGTGCCCTGGTAGACCTGGTTGATCACACCGCTCTCGCGCAGGACGCGGAAGTGGTGGGTGGTCGTCGACTTGCTGACCGGCAGCTCGAAGTCCGAACAGCACAGGTCCCCTTCCTCGTGGGCGAGGGCGCGCACGATCCGCAGGCGCAGGGGGTCGGACAGCGCGTGCAGCACGCCCTCGACGCGGATCTCGTCCCGGGCCGGGTGCGCCAGGGGGCGGCCGGTCGGCGTGGTCATGGCGGGTCCTTCCCCGTACGGCGGTGGGACCCCATGGTACGAGGATCCTCGTAATTACCGCAGGCGTCGGGTGACGGGTGCAGCGCCCGGGCCCCGGCGGCCCCGTTCGTCGCAGCGTTCGACCGCCACGAGGGCGACGTCGTCGCGCAGCGTGCCGCCGGAGTGGGCGAGCAGGTCCTCGTGCACGCGCTGGACCAGGCGCTGCGGGTCCCGCTCGCGCCAGGCGGCGACGCGTTCGAGCAGGGGGTAGAAGACGCCCTCCGGGCTGCGGGTCTCGATGACCCCGTCGGTGTAGAGCAGCAGCAGGTCGCCGCGCTCGTAGGGGAAGGCCTCGGCGGTGTAGTCGCTCTCCGTCAGGCTGCCGCCGAGCCCCAGAGGCAGGGCCGGCTCGCGCACCGCCAGCTCGCTCACCTCACTCCCGCGGATGCGCAGCGGGGGCGGGTGACCGCAGTTGACCATCAGCAGCTCCTCCCGCCCGTCGGGGATCTCGACGATCACGGCGGTGATGAACCCCTCGCCCCCGTTGTGCTCGCCCGAGGGCTCCCAGTAGATGGTGTTGTGCAGGTGCGCCACCAGACGCGTCAGGGGCGGGTTGCGGTGCGCCGCCGCCCGGTAGGCGCCCAGCAGCAGCCCGGCGTCGCCGACGGCCGTCAGGCCCTTGCCACGCACGTCCCCGATCATCACCCGGGTGCCGCCGGTGGTGCGCACGGCGGCGTACAGGTCGCCGCCGATGCGCGCCTGCGCCGCGGCCGCCACGTACACCGCGGCCAGGCGCAACGGCCCCATGCGCGGCGGGATCGGCCGCAGCAGGACGCGCTGGGCGACGTCGGCCACCGAGCGGGTCTGGTCCAGCACCCTGCCCCGCCGCTCGTGCATGTAGTTCAGGCCCATGACGGAGAGGGAGACGACGACGAGGGCGATGACCTGCGCCTCGTGGTTGGCCGACGTCAGCGTGCCGAAGGCGACTCCGATGAGGACCTGCGCGGCCACGGCGAGGGCACCGACCAGCGCGGTGAGCCGGGGGCCGCCGAGGGTGGCGGCGACCGCCGGGGCGACCGCCAGCAGCGGGCCGAGGTGGATGTCCGGACCCGTCAGCAGGTCCGCCGCCGTGATCACCACGATGAACGCCAGCGGCACCGCGAGCAGCGCGCGGCGCGGGCGCGGCGGCCCGGGGAGTGCGGGCAGGTGGTGCGGCAGGCGCATGTTTCCTGCATACATTCACCGCGCGCCGCGCGCCTGTCCGGCGCGTCCGGGCCGCCCCCACCGGCGCACTTATACGAAAGGATTCGTACTTCGATGATTCCCGTAGTACGGTGATGGCCGTACTTAGCGCGCAGCGCCGGACGTCGCTGCCGTCTGCGGAACGGAGTCACGTTGAGTTCCCTCTTCGAGCCCCTCACCCTGCGGTCCCTGACCGTCCCCAACCGGGCGTGGATGTCCCCCATGTGCCAGTACAGCGCGGACACCACGGGCGAGCACACGGGCGCCGCGAACGACTGGCACCTGGCCCACTACGCCGCCCGGGCCACCGGCGGAACCGGGCTGATCCTGCTGGAGGCCACCGCCGTCAGCCCCGAGGGTCGCATCAGCCCGGCCGACCTGGGGCTGTGGAACGACACGCAGACGGCGGCGCTGCGGCGCCTGACCGGCTTCCTCAAGGAGCACGGCACGGTGCCGGGCATCCAGCTCGCCCACGCCGGCCGCAAGGCGTCCACCGACGTGCCCTGGCGCGGCGGCCGGCCCGTGGGCCCCGAGGCGGCCGGCTGGCAGCCGGTGGGCCCGAGCCCGGTGCCGTTCGCCGGCGACCACCCCGCGCCGCAGGAGCTGACGGTCGAGGGGATACGCAAGGTGGTCGCCGACTTCGCGGCGGCCGCCCGGCGGGCCCGCGAGGCCGGCTTCGAGGTCGTCGAGGTGCACGGCGCCCACGGCTACCTGCTGCACGAGTTCCTCTCCCCGCACAGCAACCACCGCACGGATCAGTACGGCGGGTCGTTCGACAACCGCATCCGGCTCGCCCTGGAGGTCGTCGACGCGGTGCGCGGCGAGTGGCCCGAGGAGCTTCCCGTCTTCTTCCGCGTCTCGGCCACCGACTGGCTCGCCGAGGACGAGGGCGACGACCGGCCGGGCTGGAGCGCCGACGACACCGTGCGCCTGGCCCGGGAGCTGCGGGCCCACGGCGTGGACCTCCTGGACGTCTCCACCGGCGGCAACGTCCCCGACGCACGCATCCCCGTGGGCCCCGGCTACCAGGTGCCGTTCGCCCAGCGGGTGCGCGAGGAGACCGGACTGCCCGTCGGTGCGGTGGGGCTGATCACCGAGCCGCAGCAGGCGGAGAAGATCATCGCGGCCGGCGAGGCCGACGCCGTCCTCCTCGGCCGCGAACTGCTGCGCGACCCGCACTGGGTCCGGCGCGCGGCCGGAGCGCTCGGCGGCGCGGCGCACACGCCCCGCCAGTACCTGCGCGCCGTGTGAGCACCGCCCCGCACGGCGGCCGCCCGGGCCCGCGCCCGGCGGCCACCGTGCGGGTTCGTGCGATCACGGGGTGAGCCAGTAGAGTGACCGGCCGTGGCTGCACGACCCTTGAACGAAATCGTCGAACCGGGCTGGGCCAAGGCGCTGGACCCGGTGGCCGGACGCATCGCCGCGATGGGCGACTTCCTGCGCGCCGAGATCGCCGCCGGCCGGACCTACCTGCCCTCCGGGGCGAACGTGCTGCGCGCCTTCCAGCAACCGTTCGACGACGTCCGGGTGCTGATCGTGGGTCAGGACCCCTACCCCACCCCCGGGCACGCCGTCGGCCTGAGCTTCTCGGTGGCGCCGGAGGTCCGCCCGCTGCCGGGCAGCCTGGAGAACATATTCCGCGAGCTGCACACCGATCTCGGCCTGCCCCGGCCCTCCAACGGCGACCTCACCCCCTGGACGCGGCAGGGCGTGCTCCTGCTCAACAGGGCGCTGACCACCGCGCCCCGCAAGCCCGCCGCCCACCGCGGCAAGGGCTGGGAGGAGGTCACCGAGCAGGCCATCCGGGCCCTGGTCGGGCGCGGCAAGCCGCTGGTGGCGGTGCTGTGGGGGCGCGACGCGCGCAACCTGCGCCCTCTGCTGGACGGGGTGCCGTGCGTGGAGTCCGCACACCCCTCCCCCATGTCCGCCGACCGCGGCTTCTTCGGCTCGCGCCCCTTCAGCCGGGCCAACGACCTGCTGGTGCGCCAGGGTTCGGCGCCGGTCGACTGGCAGCTGCCCTGACGCCCGGGCGGTGGCGGGCTGTAAGGTGCGCGCCATGTCGCTTCCTGCCGGTCCGGTGCTGGGTGTCGACTCGGGCGGTTCGGGTCTGCGGATCGCCCTGACCGACCCGCGGACCGCCGGCCCGCCGCTGACCTGGTCCTCGCCGGTGCCCGTCGGCGTGGGACCGCGCGGCATCGACGCACCCGGACTCCTGGAGGGCGTACTGCCGGCCGCCCGGGACCTGCTCGCGGCCGCCGGCGCGGCGCACTGCGCCGCCGTGTGCGTGGGCGCCGCCGGCATGGCCACCCTCGGGGACGACCTGCACGCCGTCCTGCCCGGCGTCCTGCGCGCCGAACTCGGCGCACGACGACTCGCGCTCGCCGCCGACGCCGTCACCGCCTACGCCGGCGCCCTCGGCCAGCGACCGGGCGTGGTGGTCGCGGCCGGTACGGGCCTGATCGCGCTCGGCACCGACCTGCGGCCGGGCGCGGGCTGGCGGCGCGCCGACGGCTGGGGGCACCTGCTGGGCGACTGCGGGAGCGGCGCCTGGATCGGGCGGGCCGGGCTGGAGGCGGCCATGCGCGCGCTCGACGGACGTGACGGCGGCTCAGCCGCACTGCTGCAGCGGGCCGAAGCGCTCTTCGGCCCGGTCTGCGGGCTGCCCGCCCTGCTCTACCCCCGACAGGACCGGCCCGCCGTGCTGGCCTCCTTCGCCCCCGAAGTGGCCCGCTGCGCCGGGACGGACGCGATCGCGGCCGGCATCCTGCGCGCCGCGGCCGGGCACATCGCCGTCGCGGCCGCCGCGGCCTGCCCGCCGCCGGACGGCCCCCCGGCCCGGGAAGTGGCGCTGACCGGCGGATTGTTGCACCTGGGCGAGCCCCTGCTGGGGCCGGTGCACGAGGAATTGCGGGCGCGACTGCCGCACGCCCGGCCGGTGGCCGCACAGGGCGACCCGCTCCAGGGGGCGTTGCGGGTGGCCACGGCGCTGGCCGCGGACGATCTGATGCTGCCCGCCGACGGGGCGCTGCTGCGCGTCGTCCGCTGACGGACCGTCCTGACGGCCTGCCCTGACGGCCTGGCTCTGACGGACAGTCGCCCTTTGATCACTTCCGCACGCATGATAAGAGCCAACGAAGAGCACCGAACAAATGCGGACAGACCTTGCTCATTTACCCCCACGTAAACGGTCGAGTCCTATGAACGGCTAACATGCGGCGCCATGAGCTCCCCCACAGGGCCCGCGTCCGGCCTGCCTGTACGAATGCCGCGTCCCCGCCAGCCTGGACGACACCGGCGACCGGAGCCGGTGACCGCTCCGGCGGGTGCTCCCCCGCTGGTGCTGGCCGTGCCCGGGACGCCCGACACGACCACCCGCCGCATCGCCGAGGAGTCCTTGAGCATCGCCCGCTCGGAGCTGCCCGGCCTCGACGCCCGCGTGGGCTACCTGGACGCGCCGGCCGACGCCGACGAGCGCGACTTCCCGGCGCTGGACGCCGTCCTTAGCCGCACTGCGGCCGAGCGCACCGCCCGCGTCGGTGACGCCGCCGAGACCTGGGCGCAGGCGCCGGACGCCGTGGTGGTGCCGCTGCTCGCCGGGCCGGACAGCTCCGTGGTGCGACGGATACGCCAGTCGATGATGAGCAGCGGCAGCGCCGGCGAGCTGACCGACGCGCTCGGCCCGCACCCGCTGCTCGCCGAGGCCCTGCACGTCCGGCTGTCCGAGGCCGGGCTGGCCCGCGCCGACCGGGCCCGGCTCTTCACGGTCGCGACCGCCGCCGACGGCATCGTCCTCGCGACGATCGGCGGCGAGGAGGCGGTGCAGACCGCGGGCATCACCGGCATGCTGCTCTCGGCCCGCCTGGCCGTGCCGGTGCTGGCCGCCGCCCTGGACGAGGAGGGCGCCGTCGCCCGCGCCGCCGACCAGCTGCGCGGCTCCGGCTCCCGCAACCTCGCGCTCGCCCCGTGCCTGATCGGCCCGGAGGTCGACGGCGCGCTGACGGAGATGGCCGCGAAGGAGGCCGGCTGCGCGGCGGCCGAGCCGCTCGGCGCGTACCCGGCGATCGGCCGGCTCATCCTCGCCAAGTACGCCGACACGCTCGGCATCAGCACGCAGCCGGCGCCGGCGACCGCCCCGGCGCGCTGACGCGCCCGCCGGGAAGCACGGCCGGGCCCTGTGCCCGGTGCCGCCTTTCGCCAGGGGTCTTCGCTCACGTGAAGGCCCCTGGCGGCGTTTCCGGCGGCTTTCCGACAGCATTTCCGGCAAGGCTTTCGCTGCGCGGCCGGGCGCCCGTCAGGCGACGACCACGCAGGAGGCCGCCGCCACCGCCACCGATCCGGCGAAGGCCGGTATGCCCGTCTGCGTGTCGACGGTGAACCAGACCACCTCGCCCGAGCGCTCGTTGGCGGCGTAGAGCACCCCGCCGTCGGGGTGCGCGCCCAGATCGCGCGGCCAGTGACCGCCGCACGGCACGGTGCCGCGCAGCACCGCGGCGTCCCCCGAGGCATCCAGAGCGAGTGTGGCGATGCTGTCGTCGCCGCGGTTGGCCGCCCACAGGAAGCGGCCGTCCGCGGAGACCACGGGGGCCGAGGGGTAGGTACCGGTGCCGGCGTCCGGCGGCACCACGCGCATCTCGTCCAGGGCCCGCAGCGTCCCTGTGGCGGCGTCCCAGTGGCAGATCGTGACGGTGGGCGCCAGCTCGTTCAGGACGTACGCCCGGTCCCCGCGCGGGTGGAACACCAGGTGCCTGGGGCCGCTGCCGGGGCGCAGGGGCGCCCGGCCGGCCGGGCGCGGCGCGCCGGCCGGCGGTTCCAGCGCGTAGATCCACACCGCGTCCGTGCCGAGGTCGGCGGAGAGCACCCAGCGCCCGGAGGGGTCGGGCACCACGCAATGGGCGTGCGGCCCGGCCTGCCGGTCGGCGACCGGGCCGGAGCCCCGGTGCGCGAAGACCTCCACCGGCTCGCCCGGCAGGCCGCCCGTACGGATCCGCAGGGCGCTGACGCTGCCCGAGCCGTAGTTGGCGGTCAGCAGCCGGGCCCCGGCCACGGCGAGGTGGGTCGGGCCGTCGCCGCGCACGGGCACCGGGCCGCCCAGGAGCTCCGGGCGGACCGGGTCGGCGAGGGAGAACGCGGCGACCGCGCCCTCCTCCGTCTCGCTCACCGCGTAGAGCACGTCGCCGCCGGGCGACAGGGCGAGATACGAGGGATTGGCGACGGCATCGGTGGCGTGCACGACCTTCAGCGCACCCGTTCCCGGCTCCACCTCGGCGACCGTCAGGCCCGGCCCGCCGGCCTCGGTGAAGGAGCCGATGTACGCCCGGCGCCGCGCCCCGCCGCCCGTACCGTCCTTGCTGCTGTGCGTCATGGCGTCGTCCTCCCCGGCCGGGCTCCTGGCCCCCGCTTCTCACCGTCCGTCGCCCCGACGCTACACCCCGCCACTGACAGGCCCGGGGTCGGCACCCGGCCGCGGCCGTGGACCGTTGGCCGCCCCGCGGCCCGGTCCCGGGCGCCAGGACTGGGCCAATGGCCCAGTGTCGCGGACATCTCTTGAGCCATCGGGCGCACGGATGTTTTCATGGTCCGGTCGATGGCGCTGCGGATTCCGCGGCGCCTCTTTCTTTGTGGATTTCTTTGCAGCCGTTCGCGATACGGCATGGGCAACGACAAGGGGGTAGCAGGCGGTGCTGAAGGGGATGTTCACGGCTCCGGACCCGGGCAGGGTGCGGCTGCGCACCTCGGCCCGGGCCGTGCTCGGCGTGGGGTCGGCCGTGACCGTCTCGCATCTGGCCACCGGTTCCCTGCCGGCGGCGATCGCCGGCGGTCTGGCGGCGATGCTGGCGCTGTTCACCGTGGGCGATGCGACCGTGCGGGCCCAGGCGGTCACCACCGCCCTGCTGCCGCTCGTGGGGCTGCCCGTCCTCGCCCTGGCGGCCGGTCTGCACGAGCACGCGCTGCCGCGCGACGCCGCCTTCCTCGCGGTGGTCTTCGCCGGCGTTTACGCACGCCGCTGGGGCCCGCGCGGGCAGGCGCTGGGCATCTTCGGGTTCATGACGTTCTTCATGGCGCAGTTCCTGCGCGCCGTGCCGCAGCAGCTGCCCGAGCTGTACACGGGCATGCTCCTGTCCCTGGTCGCCGCCGGTGTCGTGCGCTTCGCCCTGTGGTGCATCGAGCGCCGCACCCCGCCCGCCCCCGTCCCCGCGCCGCTCACCGCCCGCGGTCTGGCCCGGCCCACCACCCGCCAGGCCTTCCAGAACACGGTGGCCTGCGCGCTGGCCCTGGGCGTCGGTCAGCTGGTCTCCGACCAGCGCTGGTACTGGGCCGTGGGCACCGCCTGGTGGATCTTCGTCAACACCGCCTCGCGCGGCGAGACACTGGTGCGCGGCTTCCGCCGGGTCGTCGGCACGCTGGCCGGCATCGTCGTCGGTCTGCTCGTGGCCGTCCCCCTGCACGGCGCGCCGGTGCTCTCCGTGGTGCTGATCGCCGCGTGCGTCTTCGGCATCTTCTACACGGCCGCCCCCTCCTACAGCTGGATGATGTTCTTCGTCACCGTGATGGCCTCCCTGCTGTACGGGCTGCTCGGAGTGCTCCACCCCGGCCTGCTGGTACTGCGCCTGGAGCAGACGCTCGTCGGCGCGGCCGCCGCCGGCCTGGCGCTGGCCCTGGTCCTGCCGGTGACCACGCACGCGGCCACCGACGCCTGGATCCGGCGCGCCCTGGTGGCCGTACGGCAGTGCACCGCCGCCTCCGCGCGGCGCCTGGCGGGCGACGCCGAGGCCGACCCGGCGCCGCACGTCGCGGAGCTGGAGCTGCTGCTGGTGCGGGTGCGCGTCTCGCTCGCGCCGCTGCTGCACCCCCTCAGCCCGCTGCGGGCGCGCAAGGCGCGGGCGCTGGAGGTGATGGCGCACCTGGACGTGTGCGTCCGGCAGGCGCGCGGTCTGGCGGAGGTCGCCGCGGACCCGGAGGCCTCGCACGACGCCCGTCTGACGGCCGCCTGCCTGCGGGTCGAGGCGGCGCTGCACGCCCTGGAGCCGGCCGCCCGCACGGCCGAGGCGGCGGCCGCGGCCGAGGCGGCCGCCCCACAGCACCACCCCGGCGCCGAGCGGGCACTGGCGCACCTGCACGACCTGGAGCGCGCCCTGGCCGGGCTGGCGGCGCCCCTGCTGAGCAACCCCCGGGCCCCGCTGGCGGGCACCTGAGGCTCCGCCCGGGCCTCGGGGCGGCACGTCGACTGCGGGCCGTCGGTGGCCGATGGCGCCCACGCGGCGACAGCCGCACATCGGCACCGCCCCGCGCCCCTACGGGGCGCTCCGTAGGGGCGCGGGGAACTGCGCGACAAGCCACCCCGCACCCGCAGACGGGGTGCCGTGTCGCGCCCAGGCGGCGGCAGCCGAAAGGCTCCGCCCGGACCCCGTTACGACGCCGGCGGTGACGGCAGGTGCACGTCCAGCAGGCACACGTCGTCGCGCTGCTCGCCGGGCAGGAGGCGCGCCAGCAGCGCCTCGATGGGGCGCCCGCCGCAGCCCTTGCTGCCGCCCTCGCCGCCGAGTTCGCGGCGGGCGGCCTCCGCGAAGCGGCCGAAGCCCTCGTCGAGGTGTTCCCCGGGCCGCTCGATGAGCCCGTCGGTGTACAGCAGCAGGTGGTCGCCGGGCTCCAGGCGGCACTCCGCCTCGCCGTAGGAGGGCCGTGCCGTGGCGCCGAGCAGCATGCCCTCGGGCGGCGCGAGGAACTCCGCCTTGCCCTGCCGTACGAGCAGCGGCGGCGGGTGGCCGGCCTGCGCCCACGTCAGGCAGCGGCCGACGGGGTCGTAGCGGCCGAGCACCATGGTGGCGGTGGTGTGGTGCCCGTCGTGCGTGTGCAGCAGCAGGGTGTTGAGCCGGTGCAGGGCCCCCGTCAGGGAGGAGCCGGTGATGACCATGCCCTTGGCGGTGAAGCGCAGCTGCGCCATGGTGGCCACCGCGTCGATTCCGTGCCCGGCGACGTCGCCGACGGCGAACAGCACGCTGCCGTCGGGCATCTCCAGGGCGCTGTACCAGTCGCCGCCGACGTTGAGGTCGTCGTGCGAGGGCAGGTAGGTGACGTCCACGTGCAGGCCGCCCAGGTCCAGCGACCGGCCCGGCAGCGGCAGCAGCGCGTGCTGCAGGCGGGCGGCGACGGTCCGTTCGGCCTGCAGCACGTTGCGCTGGGCGAGGACGGCCTGCTGGGTCTCCAGCAGGGCCAGCTCGGCGCGGCGCTGGGCGGTGACGTCCTGGACGAAGCCGCGCACCTCGACGGGGGTGCCGCTGGCGTCGGGCACCGCCTCGGCGACGATCCGCAGGTGTCTGACGCCCTTGGAGGTGGTGATGCGGAACGGGTGGTCGACGGGGGTGCCCTTGTCGAGCAGGCTCTGGATCACGGTGGCGAAGGCGGGCACGTCCTCGGCCAGCAGCTGCCCGGGCAGTTCCTCGAGGCTCACCGGGCCCCGCTCCGGGTCCCGGTCGAGGATGGCATGGACCTGGGGCGACCAGGTGATGGCCCCGGTGGCGAGGTTCCAGTCGGTCCAGCCGAGGTTGCCCAGGCGCTGCAGGTCGGCCAGCAACTGCTGCTGGCGGTCGGTGGAGTCGTGGGCGATCCAGGTGACGACGAGGCCGTCGCCCAGGCGCGCGGCCCGCACGGAGTAGCTGGACACCTGCCGGATGCCGTCGACGACCTCCTCGTACACGAACGGGGCCCCCTCGTAGGGCTGCCCGGTCGCGAGGGTCTCCAGGTAGCCCCTCCACGGCGGGGCGCCGGCCATCGTGGGGTAGCACTCCAGGACGCGCAGTCCCACCATCCGGCGGCCGCGGCGTCCGGCGATGTCGACGGAGTGCGGGGCAGCGGCGTCGATGCGGAAGTCCTCGACGTCGCCGGCCGGGGAGCGCAGGGGCGTGAGCAGGACGGCCGGCCCCGGCAGGGCGTCGAACACCCGCTGGACGCGCTCGGCGTCGGGGTGCACGGGGCGCGGGGAGGCGGCACCGCACGCGCGCAGGCTCCCGGCGCACAGGCGGGCGGCCGCGTGCAGCATGTCACGGGCGGGCGGGCCGATGGGGGCGTCCAGGGCGCGCATCACCCCCAGGACGGCAGTGACCGTGTCGCCGGAGAGCACCGGGAGCCAGGCGCGGGTGGGCCACTGCTGGGGTGGGTCGCCGATCAGGTGATAGCGCCTACTGTCCTTTTCGAGGTCCTCCAGCCAGATCGCCTCACCCGTACGGATGACGTCCTGGGCCGCGATGCCGCTGACGGGCGGTACGTGCCGCCACTGGCCTGCGACGGCCGCCCCGGCGCCCGCGTGCCCGGCGAGTTCCAGCGCGCCGTCGGCGGTCGGCGAGAAGATCACCACCGCGGCGGCGTGGACCGGGGACCCGGCCAGGTGGTCCAGGAGCGCGCCGGCCAGCTCCTGAGGACTGCCGACGCCCGCCAGGGCCTCGCCCAGCCCGCCGCCGGCGGCCGTCCGGCCGTCGCCGGGGCAGGTAGCCGTCCCACCGTCGCCGGAGCGGGCGGCCGTCCCGCCGTCGCCGGAGCGGCTGGAAGTCCTGCCGTCGCCCGTGCGGGAGGCCGTTCCGTCGCCGCCCGTCCCATCGGCCTGCGGGCCGTTGCCCGTCCGGGGGGCGGCACCACCGCCCTGCGCCCGGTCGGCCGCCCTTCCCGTCTCCCCCGCCGGGGCGCCGGGCCGCGGACCGGCCGATGCGCCCGCGGTGCGCGGGGCGGGCACGCCGGGCGCCTGTCCGGCCGCCTCGCCGAGGACCGTCCAGCACTCCTCCACCAGCGTGCGGCCCTGCGCGTGGGCACGCCGCGTCAGCTCCTCGTGGGCGTCGGCCGCGCTGCAGCCGGAGCGGGCCATCAGCATGCCCTTGGCCCGCTCCACCACGGCGGTCGTGGCGGCCAGGTGCTCCAGTCGCTCGTTGTCGGCCCGCAGCCTGGCCACCACCTTGGCCAGTGCGACGACGTCGGGCACGACGCCGGACTCCTCGTCCTGCACAGACTCGCTCGTCACGCCCCGAGCATGGCACACGCCGTCGGCCGAAAGACCCGATCAGCCGGACCGGCCGCCCGGTATGGGGCCATTGCTACAGTGCGGTACCCGAAAACGTTCGACCGAGGGGAGCCGACGGCCCGTGGCCGTGGACGCGCTGGACGCCAGGATCCTGCGGCTGTTGCTCGAACAGCCGCGCACGAGCGCACGGGAGTACGCGCGGCTGCTCGGCATCGCGCGCGGCACGCTGCAGGCCCGGCTGGACCGCATGGAGCGGGACGGCGTGATCACCGGTACGGGCCCGCGGCTCTCCCCGGCGGCGCTGGGGCACCCGTTGCTGGCCTTCGTCCACATCGAGGTGACCCAGGGGCGCCTGGAGACGGTCGCCGCCGCGCTGGCGGACGTGCCGGAGATCATCGAGGCCTTCTCCATCACCGGTGGCGGTGACCTCCTGGCCCGGGTGGCCGCCCGGGACGCGGCGCACCTGGAGGACGTGATCCAGCTGCTGGTCCAGGTGCCGGGTGTGGTGCGCACCCGCAGCGAGATGGTGCTGCGCGAGCGCGTGCCCTACCGGATGATGCCGCTGGTGGAGGCGGTGGGCCGGCGGGCGGAACGACGCGGCGCCTCCTGACGCTCCTCCGCCGTGCGAAAGCCTGCAGAACCCACTGACTTCCCGTCACCACCGCGTTGCGATTATCTGCTCACCCGGGCCCGATGTGTCGGGGCCCGGCGTATGAGGAGGGGGTAATCGCATGGAAAGCAGCGGGACGAGACGCCGGTGGGGTGCCGCCGCGGTCGCGTCCGTGGCGATGGTGGCCGTCGCCCTGCCGGCAGGCGGCGCACAGGCCGCCGGCGGCCCGGCGGGCGTCGCCGCCAAGGGGGCGTTCCTGCTCGACAGCGGCAGCAACCGCGCGCTGTGGGGCAAGGAGGCCGACACCAGGCGGCAGATGGCCAGCACCACCAAGATCATGACAGCGGCGACGGTCCTGGACGCCGGCGTCGACCTGAACAAGCAGGTCACCGTCCGGCAGTCGTACCGCGACTACGTCCAGCGCACCGGCGCCAGCACTGCGGACCTGCGCACCGGCGACAAGCTGACCGTACGGCAGTTGCTGTATGCGCTGATGCTGCCGTCCGGCTGCGACGCCGCCTACGCGCTGGCCGACACCGTCGGCACCGGCGGCACGGAGGCCGCCCGCACCACGTCCTTCATCGCGAAGATGAACAAGAGGGCCGCCGACCTGGGGCTGAAGAACACCCACTACGACTCCTTCGACGGCATATCCCGCGCCGGCGCCAACTACACGACCCCGCGCGACAGCGCGACCCTCGCCCGGCACGCCCTGGCCAATGCCACCTTCGCCACCGTCGTACGGACCACGGCCACCCGGCAGAAGGCGGCCAACGTCAACCGCACCTACTACTGGGACAACACCAACAAGCTGCTGGGCTCCTACAAGGGCGCCATCGGCATAAAGACCGGCACGGGCACGGCCGCCGGACCCTGCCTGGTCTTCGCCGCCCAGCGCGGCAAGCGCACGGTCGTGGGCGTCGTCCTCGACGACGCCACCAACCGCTACCCCGACGCGGCCCGGATGCTGGACTGGGCCTTCGGCACGCAGACGAGAATGACGCTGCGTCAGCTGCCACCGTCGGCCCAGAAGGACTGACCGCGCCCGCACGGGCGCGCAGTCACCCGAGGAAGGTCAGGCGCACCTGGCGGTCCGGGTTGTCCACGTTGGTGTCGACCAGGCAGACGGACTGCCAGGTGCCCAGTTCCAGCCGGCCGCCGAGGACGGGCAGTGTCGCGTGCGGCGGCACCAGGGCCGGCAGGACGTGGTCGCGGCCGTGGCCGGGGCTGCCGTGCCGGTGGCGCCAGCGGTCGTCGGCCGGCAGCAGGTCGCGCAGCGCGGCGAGGAGGTCGTCGTCGCTGCCGGCGCCCGTCTCCAGCACCGCGATGCCGGCAGTGGCGTGCGGGACGAAGACGTTGAGCAGGCCGTCACGGCCCGCGGCGGCCTCGCCGAGGAACGCCTCGCACTCGCGCGTGAGGTCGTGCACCCGCTCGCGGGAGCCGGTGCGCACGTGCAGGACATGGGTGGAGAAGGTGGTGGTCGCATCGGTCATGCCCACCATCTTCGTACGCACGGGCCGTCCGGGAAGGGATCGCCCCCTTGCCGGGTTGGTAGAAACATGAACGAATCCGGGGTGCGCGAGACCGACGTCGTCGTCGTGGGCGCCGGGCAGGCGGGCCTGGCCGGCGCCTACCACCTGCGCCGGGCGGGCCTGGAGCCCGGCGGGGGCTTCGTCGTCCTCGACCGCTCCCCCGCGCCCGGCGGTGCCTGGCAGTTCCGCTGGCCCACGCTGACGTACGGCAGGGTGCACGGGATGCACGCGCTGCCGGGCATGGAGCTGACCGGGGCGGACGAGGGCCGCCCGTCGGCCGAGGTGGTCGCCGGGTACTTCGCGCGCTACGAGCGCGCCTTCGACCTGCGCGTGCGCCGGCCCGTGCAGGTACGCGCCGTCCGTGAGGGCGGGGGCGGCCGGCTGCTGGTGGAGACGGACGGGGACGGCGTCTGGTCGGCGCGGGCGCTGCTCAACGCGACGGGCACCTGGGACCGCCCGTTCTGGCCGCGCTACCCCGGCCAGGAGCTCTTCCGCGGCCGTCAGGTGCACACCGCCGGCTATCCCGGGCCGGGCGCGTTCGCCGGGCTGCGCGTGGTGGTGGTCGGCGGCGGGACGTCGGCCGTGCAGCACCTGATGGAGATCGCCGAGGTGGCGGCGGCCACCACGTGGGTGACGCGCCGGCCGCCCGTCTTCCGGGCGGGCCCGTTCGACGAGGCACGCGGCCGGGCCGCGGTTGCCCTGGTCGAGGAGCGCGTCCGCCGCGGGCTGCCGCCACAGAGCGTGGTGTCGGTGACCGGGCTGCCCCTGACCGCCGCCATGGAACGGGCGCGGGCGGCCGGGGTGCTGGAGCGCCGACCGATGTTCGAGCGCCTGACGCCCACGTCGGTGGTCTGGGCCGACGGCAGTGCCGTCGAGGCGGATGCCGTGGTGTGGGCCACCGGGTTCCGCCCCGCCGTCGGCCACCTCGCCCCGCTCGGGCTGCGCGAGCCGGGCGGCGGCATCCGGCTGGCGGGTACGCGCGCGGTGCGCGACCGGCGGGTGCACCTGGTGGGGTACGGACCGTCGGCGAGCACGGTCGGCGCGAACCGCGCCGGGCGCGCGGCCGTGCGGGACATCCGCCGGCTGCTCGCCGGGGACACCCCGCCCGCCCCGAGTGGTGGATCTTCACAGCGGGAGCCGGCTGCGGCAGTATGAAGCGCGCAGACGGATCCGGCAGGAGGTGCGATGCGCGTAGGGCTGTTCGTGACCTGCGTCAACGACGCCTTGCGACCGCAGACCGGGCGGGCCGTGGTCGCCCTGCTGGAGCGGCTCGGCGTCCATGTCGACTTCCCGGCGGCCCAGAGCTGCTGCGGGCAGCCGCTGTACAACACCGGCTACCGGCGGGCGAGCGAGCCGCTGGTGCTGCGCTCGGCCTCCGCCTTCGCGGGCTACGACCACATCGTGACCCCGTCCGCCTCCTGTACCGCCATGATCCGTGACCACTACCCGCGCATCGCCGCCCGCGCCGCCGAGGAGGCCCGCCCGGCCGGCCGCGCGGCGGAACTGGCCGCGGCGGCCGAGGACATGGCGGGCCGGACCCACGAACTCACCGAGTTCCTCGTGGACGTGCTGGGCGTGACCGACGTCGGCGCGTCCTTCCCCCACACGGTCACCTACCACCCCACCTGCCACGGTCTGCGCGCCCTGGGGCTGGCCGACCGGCCCCGGCAGCTGCTGGAGCGCGTACGGGGCCTGCGCCTGCGGGAGCTGGACGGCGCGACGGAGTGCTGCGGGTTCGGCGGCACGTTCTGTGTGAAGAACCCCGACGTCTCCACCGCCATGGGCACCGACAAGGCCCGGGCGATCATCGCCGGCGGCGCCGAGGTGGTGTGCGCGGTCGACAACTCCTGCCTGCTCCACATCGGCGGCGTCCTCGCCCGCCTGGGCTCGGCGGTGCGCCCGCTGCACCTGGCGGAGATCCTCGCCTCCACCGGCGGGGCCGCCGCATGAGCCGTACGCACCTGGGCATGCCGGCGTTCCCGCGAGCGGCGGCCGTCTCGACCCGTGACGCCACCTTGCGCGCCAACCTCCGCCGCGCCACCGGCACGATCCGGGCCAAACGCGAGACCGCCGTCGCCGAACTGACGGACTGGCAGCAGCTGCGCGCCGCGGCGGCGGCAGTCAAGGACCGCACCCTGCGCCACCTGGACCGCTATCTGCTGCAGCTGGAGGAGAACGTCACCCGCGCCGGCGGCACCGTCCACTGGGCCGCCGACGCCGAGGAGGCGGGCCGGATCGTCACGGACCTCGTGCGGGCGACCGGCGAGCGCGAGGTCGTCAAGGTCAAGTCGATGGCCACCCAGGAGATCGGCCTGAACGCCGCCCTGGAACGGGCGGGCATCCGCGCGTACGAGACCGACCTGGCCGAGCTGATCGTGCAGCTCGGCGACGACCTGCCCTCGCACATCCTCGTCCCCGCCATCCACCGCAGCCGCGGCCAGATCCGCGACATCTTCCGCACGCACATGGCCCAGTGGGGTCGCCCGGCCCCCGAGGGGCTCACCGACCGGCCCGCCGACCTCGCCGAGGCGGCGCGGCTGCACCTGCGCGAGAAGTTCCTGCGGTGCAGCGTGGGCATCTCCGGGGCGAACTTCATGGTCGCCGAGACCGGCACCCTGGTCGTCGTGGAGTCCGAGGGCAACGGCCGGATGTGCCTCACCCTCCCCAAGACGCTGATCTCCGTGGTGGGCATCGAGAAGGTGGTGCCGGCCTGGCAGGACCTGGAGGTCTTCCTGCAGTTGCTGCCCCGCTCCTCGACGGCCGAGCGGATGAACCCCTACACCTCGATGTGGACCGGCACCTCGGACGAGGACGGACCGCGCGCCTTCCATCTGGTCCTGCTCGACAACGGCCGCACCGACACCCTCGCCGACCGCACCGGCCGCCAGGCGCTGCGCTGCATCCGCTGCTCGGCCTGCCTGAACGTCTGCCCGGTCTACGAGCGGGCCGGGGGCCACGCCTACGGCTCGCCCTACCCGGGCCCCATCGGCGCGATCCTCTCCCCCCAGCTGCGCGGCACGGCCTCGCCCCTGGAGGAGTCGCTGCCGTACGCGTCCACGCTGTGCGGCGCCTGCTACGAGGTGTGCCCGGTGGCCATCGACATCCCCGAGGTCCTGCTCCATCTGCGCGAACGCGTCGCGGAGGGCGGCGAGGTGACGCTGCGCGGCAACCGCACCGTCGTCCGGCCCGCCGCGCGGCACCGGCTGGAGCGCGCCGTCGCGGCCACGGCCGGCTGGACGCTGGACCACCCCGCGGTGCTCCGCCGTGCCCAGCGGCTGCTGGCCCGCACCCGGCGGCTGCATCCGCGGCGCCTGCCGGGCCCGGGCCGGGCCTGGTCGGACGGCCGCGCGCTGCCGCCGGTGCCGCCCGAGTCGTTCCGCGACTGGTGGTCCCGTACGCGCGGCGGTGCCTCGTGAGCGGCGGCGAGGCGGGCAGGGCGCGCGTCCTGGCCCGGGTACGGCGCGCGCTGGCGGACGTGCCCCGCCACGAGCGCCCCGGCGACCACCCGGTGCCCCGTGCGTACGAGCACGTGCACGGGCGGCGCACGCCGCAGGAGTCCGTGGCGCTGCTGGCCGCGCACCTGGCGGAGTACCGGGCCGTCGTCCACCGCACCGACGAGGCCGGGCTGCCCGGGCTGATCGCCGCACTGCTGGAGCGGCGCGGTGCACGGCGCGTGGTCGTGCCCGAGGGCCTGCCGGCGGCGTGGCTGGCGGCGACGGCGGCGGAGAAGGTGCCGGACGCCGCCGATCTGACGGCCCACGACCTGGACGCGGTCGACAGCGTCGTCACCGGGTGCGCCCTGGCCGTCGCCGAGACCGGCACGCTGGTCCTGGACGCCGGCCCCGGCCAGGGGCGGCGCCGCATCACGCTCGTACCCGACCACCACGTGTGCGTGGTGCAGGTGCCCGGGCAGGTCGTGGACTCGGTGCCGCAGGCGCTGGCGCGCCTGTCCCCCACCCGGCCGCTGACCTGGATCTCGGGGCCGTCGGCGACGAGCGACATCGAACTGGACCGGGTGGAGGGCGTGCACGGCCCCCGCGCCCTGGACGTCGTCCTCGCCGGCGACCCTGCCGTCGGGCCGTGAGCGCCGCACAAGCCGTGCCCGGGAGAGGAGCCGCCGTGTCACCCCAGGACCCGCGGGCGCTGCCGCTGCGCGGCATCACCGTCGTCGCCCTCGAACAGGCCGTCGCCGCGCCCTTCGCCACGCGGCAGCTGGCCGACCTCGGCGCCCGCGTCATCAAGATCGAACGCCCGGGAAGCGGCGACTTCGCCCGCGGATACGACCGCCGGGTCAAGGGCCTGTCCGCGTACTTCGTCTGGTGCAACCGCGGCAAGGAGAGCGCCGCGCTGGACCTGAAGGACGCCGCCGACCACGCCCTGCTGGAGCGCATCCTCGCCCGCGCCGACGTCTTCGTACAAAACCTCGCGCCCGGCGCCGCCGAGCGGCTCGGCCTGGGCGCGGCCGCCCTGCACGCCCGGCACCCGCGCCTGATCACCTGTGACGTCTCCGGCTACGGCACCGAGGGTCCCTACCGCGACAGGAAGGCCTACGACCTGCTGGTGCAGTGCGAGACGGGGCTGGTCTCGATCACCGGCAGCCCCGGGGCCCCGGCCCGGCCGGGCATCTCGGTCGCCGACATCGCCGGGGGCATGTACGCGTACACGGGGATACTGACGGCCCTGTACGAGCGCGAGCTGACCGGTCGCGGCGCACAGCTGTCGGTCTCGCTCTTCGACGCCCTGGCCGAGTGGATGGGGCATCCCTACTACGCCGAGGCGTACGGCGGGGAGCCCCTCGCGCCCAGCGGCGCGCGGCATCCCTCGATCTCGCCGTACGGGCACTACGGCTGCGGCGACGGCGCGCGGGTGTTCCTCAGCGTCCAGAACGAGCGGGAGTGGGCGGTGCTGTGCACCCGGGTGCTGCGACGGCCGGAGCTGGTGGACGATCCGCGGTTCACGGACAACCCCGCGCGCCACGCCCATGACGAGAAACTGACGGCCGTCATCGAGGAGTGCTTCGCCGCACACACCGCGGACGGAGTGCTCGCACTGCTGGACGCGGCCGGCATCGCGGCCGCCCGGCTGCGCTCGGTGGCCGAATCCACCGCCCACCCGCAGTTCGCGGCGCGGGACCGGTGGCGGTCCTTCGACTCCCCCGCCGGGCCCTTGCGGGGGCTGTTGCCGCCGGTGACCGTGGCCGGCCGGGAGGCGGCCATGGGGGCCGTCCCCGCGCTGGGCGCGCACACGGCCGCGATCCGGGCGGAGTTCGCCGGGCCGCGGGCGGGGTGAAGGGGTCTCCTCACCCCGCCCCAGCGGTCACACCTTGACCGTCAGGTGGGCGTCGCGCCGGATGAGCGCGGCATAGTGCCCGTCGTCGGCGAGGAGCTCCCCGTGGGTGCCGCGCTCGGCGATGCGTCCCCGGTCGAGGACGACGATCTGGTCGGCGTGGCGGACGGTGGAGAGCCGGTGGGCGATGGTGATCGTCGTACGGCCCGCGGAGAGGGTGTCGATGGCCTGCTGCACGGCGTGCTCGGTACGGGTGTCCAGGGCGCTGGTCGCCTCGTCCATGATGAGCACCGGCGGATCCCGCAGGATGGTGCGGGCGATGGCCAGGCGTTGCTTCTCGCCACCCGAGAAGCGGTAGCCGCGCTCGCCGACGACGGTGTCGTAGCCGTCGGGCAGGGCGGCGATGTGGTCGTGGATCTGTGCCGCCTCGGCCGCGGCCCGGATCTCCTCGTCGGTGGCGTCGGGCTTGGCGAAGCGGAGGTTGTCGGCGACGGAGGCGTGGAAGAGGTACGTCTCCTGGGAGACCACGCCCACGGCCCGGGCCAGGGTGTCGAAGTCCAACTCGCGCACGTCGACGCCGTCGAGGAGGACGCGGCCGGAGGTGACGTCGTACAGGCGGGCCACGAGGTAGCCCAGGGTGCTCTTGCCGGAGCCGGTGGGACCGACGACGGCGAGGCTGCTGCCGGCCGGGACGTCGAGGTCGACGCCGCTGAGCGCGGCGCCGGCGGAGTCGTAGGAGAAGCAGACGTTCTCGAAGCGGACGTCGCCGCGGACCTTCTCCAGCCGCACCGGCTGCGCGGGCTCGCTGATCTCCCGGGGCAGGTCGAGGTATTCGAAGATGCGGCTGAAGAGGGCCACGGAGGTCTGCATCTGCACGCCGGTGGACAGCAGGCCGACGGTGGGGCGGAAGAGGCCCTGCTGGAGGGAGACGAACGCCACGAGCGTGCCCAGGGAGATGCCGGGGCCGCCGGTCTTGAGGGCGATGCCGGCCGCCCAGTAGACGAGCGCGGGCATGGCGGCCATGACGATGCCGATGGTGGACATGCGCCAGCGGCCGGCCATGTTCGTGCGGACCTCCAGGTCGACCAGCCGCTCGGACTCCTCGGCGAACGCCTTGGTGAGCGAGTCGGCGCGGCCCATGGTGCGCCCCAGCAGGATGCCGCTGACCGACAGGGACTCGGTGACCATGGCGGACATGGCGGCCATCTGCCGCTGGCGCTCGGAGGTGATCTTCCGGCGCTCGGCGCCCACGCGGTGGCCTACCCAGACGAACAGCGGCAGCAGGAGCAGGGAGACGGCCGTCAGCCGCCAGTCCAGCGCGACCATGGCGACCACGGTGGCCACGACGCTGGTGAGGTTGGAGACGAGCGAGGTCGCGGTCGAGGTGACGGTGGCCTGCATGCCGCCGATGTCGTTGGCGATGCGGGACTGCACCTCGCCGGTGCGGGTGCGGGTGAAGAAGGCGAGCGGCATGCCCTGCAGGCGGTCGTAGACGGCGGTGCGCAGGTCGTGCATGACCCGCTGGCCGACGGTGGTGGAGATCAGCGTCTGCAGCACGCCGAAGACGTTGCTGACGACGGCCGTGGCGATCATGCCGAGGGCCAGCAGCGACAGCAGGCCCGTACGGCCCTGGGGGATGGCGACGTCGAGGATCTCGCGCAGCAGGAACGGCGAGGCCACGGCGACGAGCGAGGAGGCGGCGACGAGCAGCACCACCATGGCCAGCCGGCCGCGGTAGGGGTGGAAGAGGCGGAGGATGCGCCGCACCTGTGCGGGCTGCTCCGGGCCTGCGGGGGGCGGTGTCCAGTCCAGTGCGTCGTGGGGCATGGGCTCCTTCAGCGTGGTCGGATCCGAAATGCGGGAAGCGCGCCGACGCCGGTGACGGCGCCGGAAACACCGACGCTGTAAGAGAGCATAGCTCATTATTACCTATACTCACAATGTACGTGGTCCTGATACCATTGTGATCATGACGTCCCCCGACACGTCCGGCCAGCTCGCCGAGCAGCTGCTGAGGCTGACCCGCAGGCTCCACCGGGCCCAGAAGCGCTATCTGGACCCGGTCGGCATCACGCCCGCCCAGTCACGACTGCTGCGCACCGTGGCGCACTACGAGGCGCCCCCGCGCATGACGGATCTGGCGGAGCGCCTGGAGGTCGTGCCGCGGGCGGTGACCACCCTGGTCGACGCCCTGGAGGCCGGCGGGGAGCTGCGGCGCGTGCCCGACCCGAGCAACCGGCGGGTGATCCGCATAGAGCTCACCGACCGGGGCCGCACGACCCTGCGCGCCCTGCGCGACGCCCGTCGCGCGGCGGTGGAGGACGTCCTGGCCCCGCTCAGCGAGCCGCAGCGGGAAGTGCTGGGCGGGCTGCTGGCCGAACTGCTCTCCGGCCGCGGGCACCTGCCCGCCTGACGGCCCGCCCGCGGCGGTTCAGCAGGCCCGCCGGTCCTGCGTCAGCTCCCCCTGGGCCGTGGCCAGCGTGCGGTCGTAGCAACTGCCGGGCCCGTACAGGCGGTAGCGCTCGCGCGAGACGCCGGTGGCGTGGCGCTGGTCGCGCGGCACGTTCTGGGTGTAGGCGGCATCTCCGGTGTACCGGTCGTCCAGACGCGACCAGGTGAGCGTCCGGCCGGCGCGCACGGTGGCCGTTTCCGCCTTGTCGCCCATCGCCATGACCGTACGCAGCCGGTCGCCGGCGCCCACCGATGTCGTGCCGTCCAGCGTGTAGGTGCGGTGGGTGCGGGTGGTGACCGCCGGCCCCCGGCCGGCCGTCGTCACGTTCGCGTCGTCGTTCCAGCGCGCCGTGAGGCCGTCGGTCGTCTCTCCATCCGTCCAGCGGTGCACCGAGTGCGCGGTGACCTCGCGGCCGACGGTCGTGGTGACGCGGCCGTGCGAGGTGTCGAGGTAGCCGGCCACGGTGAGCCTGTGGCCGCCCTCGGAGGTCAGCCGGTGCTCCGTGCCCGGCTCGTAGGTGGTACCGCCGGTCGGCCTGCCCTCCTCGTGGCGGGTCAGGGCGCCGGTGACGCGGTCGGAGGCGGCGTCCTGCCAGACGAGGACGTTGGTGGGCGTGCTCCAGCCGCTCTGCCCCTGCGGCACCCCGGCCACCGAGACGGTGACCGTGTGCGGCCGCCCGTCGTTCAGCAGCCCGGCGAAGGGCGTGAGGTCGTACTCCAGGGGGCGGATGTCGAAGGCCTGCGGGCCCGGGATCACGTACCACAGGAACGGGTTGGACCAGCCGCCGGTCCACACGGCCGGGAAGGGTGCGGCGATGCCGGCGAGCCGGCCGTCCACCGAGACCCGCACCTCCCGGTGGGGGCCGTCCTTGGCCTTGCACGAGTACGGCGCGGCGTCGGGGACGGTGAGGTACCAGAACTCCTCGCAGCCGCCGCCGGATCCGGTGGCATAGACCTCGGCGACGATGCGCTCGCTGTTGCGCGGCGTGGTGAGCGTCCCCTCGTACACCGTGCCGCCGTCCCGGGCCCCGTCGAGCGTGAGGACCTTGTCGGGGCCGGCGGCCGGCGGCACCCGGCCCTCGGCCCGGTAGAAGGTCAGTGTGGCCTTGACCTTGATGACGCCGGTGTAGGTGTCGTTGACGAGGTTGCCGATGAGCATCTCCACGGGCTGGCGGGAGCGCAGGACGGGGGCGTAGCGCGTGACGTCCTTCTCGACGTTCCAGGAGATGCCCTCGGGCGAGGGCTCGGGCGTCGAGCGAGCTACTGGCGTGCGCGCGGCAAGCTCGACGTGCCCAAGGAACGGTTCATTTCATACGGCACGGTCAACA